>NZ_FPCB01000040.1:0-63586 GCF_900116815.1 Methylobacterium sp. 174MFSha1.1
GAAGATCAGGGCGAGCAGGTGATCCCACGACGAGAAGCACTTGTCGTAGGCGTCGGCCCCGTGGCGGGCGACGCTCCGGGCGATCTGCTGACGATCGAGCCCTTCCAGCAGCTGGGCAAAGCGGGTATCGCTCGGGTGCATGTCCTGCCCGGATGTTCGTGTCTCGACAACCGGACAACTCCCGGATCACCTCCGGCGTGGCAGGGCATGCACCCACACCAGATTTTTCCCCGGACAGCCCTGCCGCCCGCGGGGAGACGAGGACCCCACGCCCTTCCTTTCGCAGGACGGCCCCCGCCCCGCCCCACGATCAGCCCACCACCTCCCGCCGCGGCGCCCCGCGCCGCGTGACCTTGCGCAGGATGCGGGAGACCTGCTCGGCCGAGTAGGGCTTGTGCAGCAGCTCGAAGCCGTGGGCGCCCTCCTGCGCCAGGACGTGACTGTAGCCGGAGGCGAGCACGACCGGCAGGCGCGGCAGGCGCCGGGCGAGGAGGCGGGCGAACTCGATGCCGCCCATGCCCGGCATGACCACGTCGGAAAACACCACGTCGAAGCCGGCGCCGTCGGGCCCGAGCTTCTCCAGGGCGTCTTCGGCATTCACCGCCCAGGTCGTGGCGTAGCCGAGATCCTCCAGGATCTGGGTCGCGAAGCGCCCCACTTCGAGGTTGTCCTCGACCACCAGCACGCGCTGGCCGATGCCGCCGGGATCGACCGCGGCCGTCTCGCCCGCCTCCTCTCCCGCCGCGAACTCGGCCTCCACCTCGGGCAGGTAGAGCGTGAAGACGGTGCCCCGGCCCGGCGCGCTCTCGACCGAGACGTCGCCGCCGGACTGCTTGGCGAAGCCGAAGACCTGGCTGAGCCCTAAGCCCGTGCCCCGCCCGACCTCCTTGGTGGTGAAGAACGGCTCGAACACCCGCGGCAGCAGCTCGGGTGCGATGCCGGAGCCGGTATCGCGCAGCGAGACCGCGGCGAAGGGCCCCTGCGCCCCGGCATGACCGCGGATCGGCGGCAGGTCGACGCCGCAGGCGAGCGTCAGGGTCAGGGTGCCGGCGCCCTCCATCGCGTCGCGGGCATTGACCGCCATGTTGACGAGCGCCGTCTCGAACTGGCTCGCATCCACCCGCACGAAGCAGGGATGCTCCGGCACCTGCGTGACCACCTCGATCCGGGCGCCCGTCACGGTGTCGACGAGATCCGCCACGAGGCGCAGCCGGGCGCCGACATCGAGGGTCTCGGGCTTCAGGGCCTGGCGGCGGGCGAAGGCGAGGAGCTGCGAGGTCAGCTTGGCGGCGCGGTCCACGGTCTCCGAGACCGCCGTGAGGTAGCGGCTGCGCCGCGCCTCGGGCAGGTCCGGCCGGCGCAGGAAATCGACCGAGGAGCGGATGATGGTGAGCAGGTTGTTGAAGTCGTGGGCGACGCCGCCGGTGAGCTGGCCGACCGCCTCCAGCTTCTGCGACTGGCGCAGGGCCTCCTCGGCCTGGGCGAGGGCCGCGGCCTGGACCTTCTCGGCGGTGACGTCGCGGCCGCTGGCGAAGACGAGGCCGCCCTCGACCGAGGTGTGCCAGGACAGCCAGCGCGGGGTGCCGTCCCGGTGCCGGAAGCGGTTCTCGAAATTGGTGAGGTGGCGGGCCGCGACCGCCGATTCGAGCGCGGCGCTCGTCACGGCGGCATCCTCGGGCATGAGGAAGTCGAGGAAGCTTCGCCCTACGACCTCGGCGGGCTGGTGGCCGAGGATCGCGCGCCAGGCCGGGTTGACCGAGCGGAAGATGCCGTCGGCCCCGATCACCACCAGCAGGTCGCGGGAGTTGCGCCAGACCCGGTCGTGCTCGGCCGTGCGCTCCGCGACCCGCTGCTCCAGGGTCTCGTTGAACCGCACCAGTTCCGCCATCATCCGCTTCTGGTCGTCGATGTCGGTGCTGGTGCCGACCCAGCGGGCGACCGTGCCGTCGCCCGCCAGGACCGGCTGCGCCCGGGCCAGGAACCAGCGGTAGGTCCCGTCGGCGCGGCGCAGGCGGTACTCGCACTGGTAGTCGCCGCCGCCCTCGACCGAGGCCCGCCAGTCCGCCGCGACGCGGGTGCGGTCGTCCGGGTGGACGATCGCCTGCCAGCCCGCGGTGTCGAGGCCCCCCGGTGCAACGCCCGCATAGGCGTAGACCCGCTCGTTGAACCAGGTGGCGCGGCCTTGCGCGTCGGTGGCCCAGACGAAGTTCGGCAGCACCTGCGAGAGGACGCGGAACTGCTCCTCGCTGTCGCGGAGCGCCGCCTCGGCCTGCTTGCGGGCGGTGATGTCGATGGCCGTTCCGACGACACGGATGCAGACTCCGTCGGCGAACAGGCCGCGGCCCTTAGCGGCGACCCAGCGGACGAGCCCGTCCTCCTGGCCGATCGTGCGGTACTCGACGTCGTAGACGGCGCGCCGGGCGGGATCCGCGGCGGCGGCGTAGGCCGCGAGGGTCGCCTCGCGGTCGTCCGGGTGGAGGCCCGCTTCGTAGTCGGCCATCGTGACCGGCACCTCGGGCGAGATGCCGAACATCGCCTTCACCCGGGCCGGCCAGTACAGGGTGTCGGCGACGACGTCGACGTCCCACAGCCCGATCTCGGCGGCCTCGGTCGCGAGCCGCAGCCGGGCCTCGCTCTCGCGCAACCGGTCCTCGGCCCGTCGTCGCGCGGTGTCGTCGAGGTGGATCCCGTCCCAGACCACCTGGTCGTCGACGAGGCGCGGCGCCGAGATGATCCGGGTATGGACCAGGCGGCCGTCGGCGCGGCGCATCGGCGCCTCGACGTCGAAATGGGTCAGGTCGCGGATCGCCTCCGCCTCGGCCTCGGCGATCCGCGCCCGGTGCTCGGGCAGGATCAGGTCGTAGGCCGCCGCGGGGTCGGCCAGCACGGCCTCGGCCGGCACCCCGGTCATCCGCTCGAAGCCCTGCGAGACCGTGACGAAGCGCCGGCCGGTCCCGTCGCGGGGCGTGGCCATCTGGTAGACGTAGCCGCCCGGGAGGTGATCGGTCAGGGCCCGCAGCCGCGCCTCGGCCTCGCGCAGGCCGGTCTCGGCGACGACGCGCCCGGTCGTCTCGGTGCAGGCGCAGAACATGCCGACGATCCGGGCCGCCTCGTCCCGCAGCGGCGAGTAGGAGAAGGTGAACCAGGTCCGCTCGTCGTAGCCGTGCCGGTTCATCACCAGCGGCAGGTCCTCGGAGAAGGTCGGCTCCCCGGACAGGGCCCGGTCGATCAGCGGCGCGATGTCGGTCCAGATCTCCGACCAGATGTCATGGAAGCGCCGGCCGAGCGCCGCCGGATGCTTGTCGCCGAGGATCTCCGCATAGGCGTCGTTGTAGAGGAAGCCGAGTTCGGGCCCGAACGCCACGAACATCGGGAAGCGCGAGCCGAGCATCAGGCTGAGCGTCGCGCCGAGGCAGGGCGGCCAGGTCTCCGGCGGTCCCAGCGGCGAATCCGACCAGTCGTGGGCGCGCATCATCGCGCCCATGCGGCCACCGCCGGCGAGGAAGGGGGGATGCCCGGGGGCGGCGCGCTCAGGCATGCCGTCGAGACAGGTTCGGTCGCAGGATCATCGGGCCGGCCAGGATGAGGTTCGTCCGCTGAGGCCCGTGCAGGTAAGGCTCGCGCGACCACCGTCGAGACCCTACCGCCGATGGTGGAGCCGGCGGAAGGGCGGTTGGTCCGGAGCCCACAGTTCACATGTGAACTCCGGGATCCCCGCCAATCGACGACGGCCGGCCTCCCCCTTCGCCCGCGCCCCCGGCGGACCCATATGGGGCTCTCGCGACCAAGGACGATTCGGAGACCGCCCGCATGCCGACCTACCAGAAGGACGAAGCCGCCATCGCCCGGCTCACCCCCGAGCAGTACCGCGTCACCCAGCAGAGCGGCACCGAGCGGCCCGGCACCGGCGAGTACCTCGACAACAAGGCACCGGGGATCTACGTCGACATCGTGTCCGGCGAGCCGCTCTTCGCCTCGTCCGACAAGTACGAGTCGGGCTGCGGCTGGCCGAGCTTCACCAAGCCGATCGAGCCGGCCCACGTCGCGGAGCTGCGCGACACCACGCACGGCATGGTCCGCACCGAGGTCCGCTCCAAGCACGGCGACAGCCATCTCGGCCACGTCTTCCCGGACGGGCCGCGGGACCGGGGCGGCCTGCGCTACTGCATCAACTCCGCCTCGCTGCGCTTCGTCCCCCGCGACCGGATGGCGGCCGAGGGGTACGGCGAGTATCTCGATCAGGTCGAGGGGTGAGGCTCGGTCGCCCGCCACTCCGTGGTGGCGGAGAGCGGATGCTGTCTTTCAGCGATCTGCCATCGGGCGGCGAGCGCTGATCCGCTCATCACACGCCACGCCCTTTCCCGGACGATAGCAGCGTCAGCGGAAGGAGATCCGGGATCCGGCACGAGAAGTGCCGCGAAGCGGCTCCGTATGCTGCACTGTCGCAGCTACAAAGACGCTTCGCGACTTTTTACGCTGGATCCCGGATCTCCTTCCACTTCGTTACAGTCGTACGGGAAAGGGGCGTGTCGGAGATCCGAAAGCGCATGGGCCTGGTGCCGTCGTGGAGAAGAAAGGGACGCCCGCCCCTACAGCCGCGCCCGCACCTCCTCCACCACCCGCTCCGGCGTGAAGCCGAAATGCCGGGCGAGGTCGGCCTCCGCACCGGAAGCTCCGTAGCCGGTCATGCCGACGAAGCCGCCCTCCTCGCCGAGATAGCGGTCCCAGCCGAGGCGCACCGCCGCCTCGATCCCGACCCGGACCGTGCCAGGCCCCAGCGTCTCGCGGCGATAGGCGGCGTCCTGGCGCTCGAACAGCTCCCAGGACGGCATCGAGACGACGGCTGTCGGCACACCCTCCGCCTCCAGTCGGCGGCGGGCCTCGGCGGCGAGGGCGACCTCGGATCCGGTGGCGAGCAGGGTGACGCGGCGGGGGCCCGAGGCCTCCTCCAGCACGTAGGCGCCGCGGGCGGACCGGTTCTCGGCCCCTGCGTCGCGGCGCAGGGCCGGCAGGGCCTGGCGGGCGAAGATCAGCGAGGACGGGCCGGTGCGGGTCCGGAGCGCGATCTCCCAGCATTCCGCCGCCTCGACGGCGTCGGCCGGGCGCAGGACCAGCATGTTGGGGATGGCCCTCAGGGACGCCAGGTACTCGACCGGTTGGTGGGTCGGCCCGTTGCGGCCGATGCCGACGGAATCGTGGCTGAACACGAAGGGCACCGGCAGACCCATCATGGCGGCGAGGCGCAGGACCGGGCGCAGATAATCCGAGAAGACCAGGTAGGTGACGCCGACCGGCACCACGCCGCCATGGGCGGCCATGCCGTTCATCATCGCCCCCATGGCGTGCTCGCGGATGCCGTAATGGACGTAGCGCCCGCCCTGGTCCTCGGCGGTGAAGGACTTCAGGCGACGCTTGTGCTGGGTCGCGCCTTCGAGGTCCGGCGCGCCGGAGAGGAGTTCGGGGATCGCCTCCGCCAGCCGGTCGACCAGCTCGCCCGAGAGCGCGATGCCGGATTGCGCCTGCCCCGATCGGGCGGCCTCGTCGCGGAACGTGCGCAACGGGGCGTCCCAGCCCTCCGGCAGCGTCCCGTCGCGCAGGCGGTCGAGGAGGCGGCGGCGTTCCGGCGGCAAGGCGGCAACGCGGCGCGTCCAGGCGTCGAAATCCGGCGCGTTGCGCTCGCCGGCCGCGCGCCAGGCGGTGCGGATCTCGTCCGGGATCTCGAAGGCGGGATGCGGCCAGTTCAGGGCCTTGCGGGCGGCGGCGCTGAGGGAGGACGGGATCCGGGCGGAGTGGGCTGCCCGCGTGCCCTCCACGCCGGGCAGCCCGCGGCCGATCACGGTGGTGCAGCGGATCATCGAGGGGCGTGGATCGGCCTTGGCGAGCAGCAGGGCCGCCGAGACCGCCTCGATGTCGTGCCCGTCGACCTCCTGCACGTGCCAGTGGCTGAGGCGGAACCGCGCCGCCATGTCGTCGCTCAGCGCGAGGTCGATCGCGCCGTCGTCGGTCATCCGGTTGTCGTCCCAGAGGAAGGTGAGCTTGCCCAAGCCCAGGTGGCCGGCGAGCGAGATCACCTCCTGGCCGACGCCCTCCTGCAGGCAGCCGTCGCCGACGAGGGCGTAGGTGCGGTGGTCGACGAGGTCGGGCCCGAGCCAGCGGTTGAGATAGGCCTCGGCCAGCGCCATGCCGGCGGCGTTGGCGATGCCCTGGCCGAGGGGACCGGTGGTCGTCTCGATGCCGTGGGCGGGGGCGTATTCCGGGTGCCCCTCGCAGGGCGAGCCGAGCTCGCGGAAGCGCTTGACGTCGTCGAGCCCGATCCCCTCGTAGCCCGAGAGATGCAGCAAAGAATACAGCAGCATCGAGCCGTGGCCGTTCGACAGGACGAAGCGGTCGCGGTCGAACCAGAGCGGCTCGCGGGCCAGGAACTTGAGGTGGCGGGTGAAGAGCGCCGTCACCGTGTCGGCGGCACCGAGGGGCGTGCCCGGATGCCCCTCGCCCACCCGCTCGATCGCGTCGATGGACAGGAAGCGGATCGCGTCCGCGAGCGCGCGCGGCTCGGTGCCGGTCATCGGGGGTCCCTCCCGGGGAGTTTTGGGTGCTCTTGAGGCGGGATCACCCAACCGCCCCCGGGATCGGAACTCAAACGAGGTTTTCTCGCGCAGAGATGAGCGCGATTCACCTCCTGCCTTCAGGCGGCGATCAGCCCGCCCATCCGGGCGACCCGGCCGAGATGGTGGTCGGCGTCGCCGAAGAGCTGGTCGATCATCGTCACCCGCTTGAAGTAGTGGCCGACGCTGTACTCCATCGTCACGCCGACGCCGCCATGGAGCTGCACCGCGCCCTGGCCGACGATGCGGCCGGAGCGGCCGATCTGCACCTTGGCGCCGGCGATCGCGCGGGCGCGCTCGTCGGCGTCGTCCTCGCCGGCCATCATGGTGGCGAGGAAGGCCATCGAGCGGGCCTGTTCCAGGGCGATGAACATCTCGGCGGCCCGGTGCTGGAGCACCTGGAACGAGCCGATCGTCACGCCGAACTGCTTGCGGGTCTTCAGGTACTCGACCGTCAGCCTGTGCATCCGGTCCATGGCGCCGACCGCCTCGGCGCAGAGCGCCGCGATGGCCTCGTCGGTGACCCGCTCGATCACCGGCAGGGCGCCGGCGGGATCGCCGATCACCGCGTCGGCCCCGACCCGGACCGAGGACAGCGAGATTTCCGCCGCCCGCATCCCGTCCTGGGTCGGGTAGCCGCGGCGCGACACGCCCTCGGCATTGGCCTCGACCAGGAACAGGCCGATCCCGTCGCGGTCGCGCCGCGAACCGGCGGTGCGGGCCGAGACGATCAGCCGGTCGGCGCTGTCGCCGTGCAGGATGAGCGACTTCTCGCCTTCGAGCACCCAAGCATCGCCGTCGCGGCGCGCGGTGACGCCGACGTCGTTGAGGTCGTAGCGGGCCTGGCGCTCGGTATGGGCCAGCGCATAGCGGGTCTCGCCGGCGATGAGGCCGGGCAGCCACTCGGCGCGCTGCTCGGGGGTGGCGGCGTGGCGCAGCACGCCGCCGGCGAGCACGACGGTCGCGAGGTAGGGTTCGAGCGCCAGCGCGCCGCCGAACGCCTCCATGACGATCATCGTCTCGACCGGCCCGCCGCCGATGCCGCCATCCTCCTCGGAGAACGGCACCGCGAGCAGGCCCTGCTCGGCGTAAGCCGCCCACATCGCCTTCGCGAAGCCCTCGGGCTCCTTCCCGTAGCGCTTGCGGGATTCGAAATCGTAGCGGTCGGCGAGGAGCCGCTCGACGCTGTCCTTGAGGAGGCGCTGCTCCTCGCTCAGATCGAAATCCATCGACGTGTGTTCCTGGTCGGTCCGGGGTCGGCCATGCGGCCGAGGACAATGACCCACCCCTTTCCCGGACGACTGAAGCGAAGCGGAAGGAGATCTGGGATCCAGCAGAGAAAGTGCCGCGAAGCGGCTCTGCAGGGTGCACCGTTGCAGAGACTGGTCGCTTCGCGAGTCCTTTCGCTGGTTCCCGGATCTCCTTCCGCCGACGCTTCAGTCGTCCGGGAAAGGGTGGAGAGGGAGAGGCGAACCGGGGACTACAGCCCCAGGATCGCCTTCGCGATGATGTTCTTCTGGATCTCGTTGGAGCCGCCGTAGATCGAGATCTTGCGCCAGTTGAAGTAGGTCGGCGCGGCGGGACCCGCCCAGTCGGGACCGACCGGCGGCTCGTTGCTCAAGTGCTCGTCGCCCTCGTCCTCCGGCACGAAGGGCAGCGCGTAGGGCCCGACGACCTCGAGCAGCAATTCGGTCGTCGCCTGCTGGATCTCCGAGCCCTTGATCTTGAGGATCGAGGAGGCCGGGTCCGGCTTGCCCTTCTCGCGGGTGCGCTCGGCGGCGACCACGCGCAGCTGCGTCATCTCGAGCGCCTTCAGCTCGATCTCGAGCGCCGCCAGCTTCTCGCGGAAGCGCGGGTTCTCCAGGATCGGCGTGTCGCCGACCCGCTCCAGCGCCGCCAGCTCCTTGAGCCGCCGGATGCGCTGCTTGGAGACGCCGACACGGGCGATGTTGGTGCGCTCGTTGCCGAGCAGGAACTTGGCGTAGTCCCAGCCCTTGTTCTCCTGGCCGACCAGGTTCTCGACCGGCACCTTGACGTCGTCGAAGAAGACCTCGTTGACCTCGTGCCCGCCGTCGATGGTCTGGATCGGCCGCACGGTGATGCCCGGCGTCTTCATGTCGATGAGGAGGAAGCTGATGCCCTCCTGCTTCTTCACGGTCGCGTCGGTGCGCACGAGGCAGAAGATCCAGTCGGCGTGCTGGCCGAGCGTGGTCCAGGTCTTCTGGCCGTTGACGACATAGTGGTCGCCCTCGCGCACGGCCTTGGTCTTGAGCGAGGCGAGGTCGGAGCCGGAGCCCGGCTCGGAGAAGCCCTGGCACCACCAATCGTCGATGTTGGCGATGCGGGGCAGGAAGTGCTTCTTCTGCGCCTCGTTGCCGAACTGGGCGATCACCGGCCCGACCATGTAGACGCCGAATTGCAGCGGTGACGGGGCCGGGAAGCTCTGGAGCTCGTCGAGGAAGATGTACTGGCGCACCGGATCCCAGCCGGTACCGCCCCACTCGACGGGCCAGTTCGGCACCGCCCAGCCCTTCTTGTTGAGGATCTTCTGCCAGGTGACGATATCGTCCTTCGACGGGTGACGCCCGTCGATCAGCTTCTGGCGGATCTCCTGGGGCAGGTTCTCCTGGAAGAAGGTGCGGACTTCCTGGCGGAAGGCGCGCTCCTCGGGGGTGAAGCGAAGGTCCATGGGGTGCCTCCTGATCTGGTTATTGTTTCAAATACTGGCTCGACGCCCGACCCCTCCCCCCTCTGCGGGGGAGGGTGCCCCACGGAGTGGGGCGGGAGAGGGGACGCCGTTTCCGGAGAAGTCGCGACCGTCATGACGGGTGCCAGACCCGGCATCGTCGCGGTCCCCTCTCCCGGCCTGCTCCGCAGGTCACCCTCCCCCGCGGAGGGGGGAGGGTTAAGATGCGCCTCACAGGTCCTTGAAGCCCTTGCCCTCGGCGGCCAGCTTCTCCAGCAAAGCCGACGGCTTGAACGCCTCGCCGTACTCCGCCTCGTAGACCCGCAGGCGCTCCAGCACCTTCGGGAGCCCGATCGTGTCGGCCCAGAACATCGGTCCGCCGCGATAGACCGGCCAGCCGTAGCCGTTGATCCACACGATATCGATGTCCGAGGCCCGGATCGCCTTGCCCTCTTCGAGGATCTTCGCGCCCTCGTTGACCATCGGGTAGAGGGTGCGCTCCAGGATCTCCTGGTCGCTCGCATCCCGGTGCTTGACGCCCTGGCGCTCGGCGACCTTCGCGATGATCTCCTCGGTGACCTTGGAGGGCGTCGCCTTGCGCTTGGCGTCGTAGTCGTAGAAGCCGGCGCCGGTCTTCTGGCCGCGGCGGTCCTGCTCGCAGAGCAGGTCGCGCACGGTTTCCGACTTGTTGGTCTCCCGGCTCCAGCCGATATCGAGGCCGGCGAGGTCGCTCATCGTGAACGGGCCCATCGGCAGGCCGAACTCGTAGATCACCCGGTCGACGTCCCAGGGGGTGACGCCCTCCAGGATCAGGCGGTTGGCCTCGCGCTGGCGCTGGGCCAGCATCCGGTTGCCGACGAAGCCGTGGCAGACGCCGACCAGGACCGGGATCTTGCCGATCTTGCGGCCGATCTGCATCGCGGTGGCGATGACGTCCTTCGCGGTCTTCTCGCCGCGCACCACCTCCAGCAGGCGCATGACGTTGGCCGGCGAGAAGAAGTGCATGCCGATCACGTCGGCCGGCCGGTTGGTCATCGCCGCGATGGCGTCGACGTCGAGGTAGGAGGTGTTCGAGGCCAGGATCGCGCCGGGCTTGGCGATCTTGTCCAGCTTGGAGAAGATCTCCTTCTTGATGCCCATGTCCTCGAACACGGCCTCGATGATGAGGTCGCACTCGGCGAGTTGTTCGAGGTCCAGGGTATCGGAGAGGAGGCCCATCCGGGTCTCGACGTCCTCGGGCTTCAGCCGGCCCTTCTTGGCGGTGTTCTCGTAGTTGGTGCGGATGGTCTTGAGGCCACGGTCCAGAGCCTCGCGCTTGGTCTCGACGATCGTCACCGGGATGCCGGCGTTCAGGAAGTTCATCGAGATGCCGCCGCCCATCGTGCCGGCGCCGATGACGCCGACGCGGGCGATGGGGCGGGCGGGCGTGTCGTCCGGCACGTCGGGGATCTTGGCCGCCTGGCGCTCGGCGAAGAACACGTAGCGCTGCGCCGCGGACTGGGTGCCGGAGACGAGCTTCTGGAACTCCGCCCGCTCGAAGGCCAGCCCCTCGTCGAAGGGCAGCCGGCAGGCCGCCTCGATGCAGGCGATGCAGGCCTCGGGCGCCTCGAAGCCGCGGGTCTTGCGGGCATTCTCCTCGCGAAAGGCCGAGAACAGGCCCGGGTTCTCGCGGCCCTCCGCGATCTTGTCGTCCCGGTCGCGGATCTTGGTGAGGGGCCGGCCTTCCGCCACCACCCGCTCGGCGAAGGCGACCACGTGGGCGCGAAGCGAGTCCTCCGGCGCCAGTTCGTCGACCAGACCCATGCCGGCCGCCGCCTTGGCGCCGATCGGCGAGCCGCCGACGATCACCTCCAGCGCCTTGCGGGGTCCCACCACCCGCGGCAGCCGCTGGGTGCCGCCGGCCCCTGGCAGGATGCCGAGCTTGACCTCCGGCAGGCCGACCTTGGCGGAGGGCACCGCCACCCGGTAGTGACAGGCGAGCGCGGTTTCGAGCCCGCCGCCGAGCGCGTTGCCGTGGATCGCCGCGACGACGGGTTTCGAGGAGGCCTCGATCCGGTTGAGGAGGTCCGGCAGGCTGATTCCGGTCTGCGGCTTGCCGAACTCGGTGATGTCGGCTCCGGCCGAGAACATCCGGCCGCCGCCGATCAGCACGATCGCCTTGACGGCGGGATCGGCCTCCGCGGCCTCGACACCCGCCAGGATTCCCTGGCGCAGGGCGGTGCCGAGCGCGTTCACCGGGCCCGATTGCAGCGTCAGCACCGCGACCGCGCCCTCGCGGGCGGTCGAGACGACGTTGTCGTTGTTAGGGGTGCCTTGAGTGGGCGTACCTTGGGCGTTGGAATCTTGCGCCATATCCCGAAAAATCCCTCTGCCGGCGTCCTCCGGGCGCCTCTTGCCGGGCGCCGTCGCGTGAGCCGGAATATGTGGCAGGTGCAGGCGATTCAGTAGATCTCGAACAGGCCCGCGGCGCCCATGCCGCCGCCGACGCACATCGTCACGACGCCGTACTTGGCGCCGCGGCGGCGGCCTTCCAGCAGGATGTGGCCGGTCATCCGCGCGCCCGACATGCCGTAGGGGTGCCCGATCGAGATCGCGCCGCCATTGACGTTCAGACGCTCGTCCGGGATGCCGAGCGTGTCGCGGCAGTAGAGCACCTGGCTGGCGAAGGCCTCGTTCAGCTCCCACAGGTCGATGTCCTCGACCTTCAACCCGTGCTGATTCAGGAGCTTCGGCACAGCGAAGACCGGGCCGATGCCCATCTCGTCCGGGTTGCAGCCGGCCACCGCCATGCCGCGATAGGCGCCGAGCGGCGTCAAGCCCCGGCGCGCGGCCTCACCGGCCTCCATCAGCACGACCGCCGCCGCCCCGTCCGAGAGCTGGCTCGCGTTGCCGGCGGTGATGAACTGCCCTTCCTTGAGGCGCTGGCCGTCCTTGAACACGGGCTTCAGGCTCTGAAGATCTTCCAGCCTGGTCTGGGGCCGGTTGCCCTCGTCCTGCGCGAGCGTGATCTCCTTGTGCGAGACCGCGCCGGTCGCCTTGTCGACCACCGCCATGCGGGCGGTCATCGGCACGATCTCGTCGGCGAAGCGGTTCTCGGCCTGCGCTTGCGCGGTCTTCTGCTGCGAGCGCAGGGCATAAGAATCCTGCGCCTCGCGGCTGATGCCGTATCGCGCGGCGACGTTCTCGGCGGTCTCGATCATCGTCATGTAGATCGCCGGCACGTGCTCGACGAGCCACGGATCCTGGCCGCGGTAGCGGTTGGCCTTGTCGTTCTGGACGAGCGAGATCGATTCGAGGCCGCCGCCGACCGCGACGTCGAGTCCGTCGGTGATGATCTCCTTCGCGGCGGTCGCGATCGCCATCAGGCCGGAGGCGCATTGCCGGTCGAGGCTCATGCCGGCCACCGTCTCGGGCAGCCCGGCGCGGAGCGCCGCCTGGCGCGCGACGTTGCCGCCGGTCGAACCCTGCTGGAGCGCCGCCCCCATCACCACGTCGCCGATCTCGGCCGGGTCGATGCCGGCGCGCTGGACGGCGTGCGCGATGGCGTGGGCGCCGAGCGCCTGCGCCTGCGTATCGTTGAACGCGCCCCGGTAGGCCTTGCCGATGGGGGTGCGCGCGGTGGCGACGATGACGGCTTCGCGCATCTCAGGAATCCTCCCACGATCCCGGCCGCCGCTCTTGCCGGCGGGGCGGGCTTTCGACCTATTATCGGGGATTGGGTATGGAGCCGCAAGGGCCCCGGAAACCACGGTTCGAACAGGGGGTATCCCCTCGTTCCACCCTCCCCACGGCCGCGTTTTCGAAAACACGGCTTGCTTAATCGCCATACGGGGCTAAGGTCGCCCCAAAAGCAAGGCCTGTTTTGCCAAAGGCCCCGCGGGAGGACGCCCATGCAGACGCCGCTCTTCGACCTCGCCGGCCGCGTCGCCATCGTCACCGGCTCGTCCCGCGGCATCGGGCGAGCCATCGCCGAGCGCCTGGCCGAGCACGGGGCGAAGGTCGTCATCTCCTCGCGCAAGGCGGAGGCCTGCGCCCCCGTCGCCGAGGCGATCAACGCCCGCCACGGCGAGGAGCGGGCGGTCGTGATCCCGGCCAGCATCTCGTCGAAGCCCGGCCTGGAGCGGCTGGCGAACGGCACGCTGGAGCGGTTCGGGCGCATCGACACGGTCGTCTGCAACGCCGCCTCGAACCCGTATTACGGCCCGATGAGCGGGATCTCGGACGACCAGTTCCGCAAGATCCTCGACAACAACGTGATCGCCAGCCACTGGCTGATCGGCTTCTGCGCGCCGGGCATGATCGAGCGCCGGGACGGGTCGATCATCCTGGTCTCGTCGGTCGGCGGGCTGAAGGGGTCGGGGGTGATCGGCGCCTACAACGTCTCGAAGGCGGCCGACTTCCAGCTCGCCCGCAACCTCGCGGTCGAGCTCGGGCCGCACAACGTGCGGGTCAACTGCATCGCCCCGGGCCTGATCCAGACCGACTTCGCCCGCGCCCTCTGGGAAGACCCGAAATCCCGCGCCGCCTACACGGCGCGCACGCCGCTCGCCCGCATCGGCCAGCCCGACGAGATCGCCGGCGCCGCGGTGTTCCTGGCGAGCCCCGCCGGCGCCTTCATGACCGGCCAGAGCATCGTGATCGACGGCGGGCAGACCATCACCTGATCGTCTCCCCCGCCCCTCCGCGAAGAAAGCCACACCAGTCACGAGCCCGCCGATGACCGAGCCGTCCGCCGCGACGACCCCGAAAGCCTGGCCCGCGATCTCCCTCGCCGAGGCGACCGCGCGGCTGACCGCGCCCGGCTCCCCCTTCGCGGTCGGCGAGATCGCGATCCGCGGCGTGCCGACCCGGATCTGGGCCAACGCCCCGCTCACCCTGCGCGACATCTTCGTCGCCGGGCGGGCGCACGGGGACAAAGCCTTCCTGGTCTACGAGGACGAACGGGCGAGCTTCGACGCGTTCGGCCGCGCCACCCTGGCGCTCGCCGCGAACCTGATCCGCGGCGGCGTGCAGCCCGGGGACCGGGTGGCGATCGCGATGCGCAACCTGCCGGAATGGCCGGTGGCGTTCTTCGCCGCGATCCTGGCCGGCGCGATCGCCACGCCCCTCAACGCCTGGTGGACCGGCCCGGAGCTCGATCACGGCTTCACCGATTCCGGCGCCTCCGTCGCCATCGTCGACGAGGAGCGCTGGGCGCGCATCAGCGAGCGGCGTGCCGGCTATCCGGCCCTGACGCGCGTGCTGATCGCCCGCGCGCCGGCGGCCCCCGGCACCGAGAGCCTGACCGACATCATCGGCGCGGTACCGGACTGGGGCGCCCTGCCGGAGGGGGCGCTGCCCGATCTGGCGATCGGTCCGGAGGACATCGCCACCCTGTTCTACACCTCCGGCACCACCGGCCGTTCGAAGGGGGCGATCGGCACCCAGCGCGCCGGCGCCAGCGGGGTGATGGCCCACCCGTTCTCCGCCGCCCGCGCCTTCCTGCGCCGGGGCGAGCCGGTGCCGGTGCCGGACCCGGCCGCCCCCCAGAAGGCGGCCCTGCTGTCGATCCCGCTGTTCCACGTCACCGGCTGCTTCGCGACGCTGGTGCCCAACCTTTTCCGCGGCGGGCGGCTGGTGATGATGCGGCGCTGGGACCTCGCCCGCGCGATGGTGCTGATCGAGCGCGAGCGCTGCACCAGCGCCGGCGGCGTGCCGACGATCGCGTTCCAGCTCCTCGACGGCATGGCGGCCGGCACGCACGACCTCTCCTCGCTCGAAACGATCAGCTACGGCGGCGCCCCGGCCCCGGCCGACCTGGTGCGCCGCCTGCGCGCCGCCTTCCCGAAGGCGCAACCGGCGACCGGCTGGGGCATGACCGAGACCACCGCCACCTTCACCCACCACCAGGGCGAGGATTACGTCCACCGCCCCGACAGCTGCGGCCCGGCGCTGCCGGTCTGCGAGGCGAAGGTGATGGACCCGGAGGAGAAGCCCTTAGGCGCGGGCGAGGTCGGCGAATTGTGGGTCAAGGGCCCGATCGTGGTCGCGGGCTACTGGAACCGGCCCGACGCCGATGCCGAGGTGCTTCGCGAGGGCTGGCTGCGCACCGGCGACCTCGCGCGGATCGACGAGGAAGGCTTCATTACCATCGTCGACCGGGCCAAGGACATGCTGATCCGCGGCGGCGAGAACATCTATTGCGGCGAGGTCGAGAGCGTCCTCTACGAGCACCCGGCGGTGGTCGACGCCGCACTCGTCGGCATCCCGCACCCGACCTTGGGCGAGGAGCCCGGCGCCGTGGTGGCGATCGCCCGCGGCGCGGACGCCGACGAGGAGAGCCTGCGCGCCTTCGTGGCGGCGCGGCTCGCTGCCTTCAAGGTGCCGGTGCGCATCCTGCTCCACGACGAGATCCTGCCGCGCAACCCGAACGGCAAGATCCTGAAGGGTGAGCTGAAGAAGCTGTTCGAGTAGCCACTTGAACCCCCTGACGGAGCGGCACACCGCACCGGTCCGTGCACACTGGATCACCAGGTTCAACCTCCCCTTTCCCGGACGAGTGGAGCGTCAGCGGAAGGAGATCCGGGATCCAGCGCAGAAAGTCGCGAAGCGTCCGATCGTCTGCAACGGTGCAACAGACTGAGCCGCTTCGCGGCACTTCTCTCCTGGATCCCGGATCTCCTTCCACTTCGTTCCAGTCGTCCGGGAAAGGGGCGGAGAGATCGAAATCAAACCGTCCCTCGAATGCTGAAGAGAAGCCCGCCCCGCCCTCACTCGACGTAGAACCCCCCACCCTCGAACGTCACCCCGGCATAATCCCCCCGGCGCCAGCGCAGGCGCACCGTGAGGTTGCGCAGGTCATGGGCGGCGATCACGAGGGGGAAGGTGTCGGGCAGGGCGACGCGGGCGGGGACGCGCAGGCGGGCGCCCTCGTTCGAGATGTCGGCGATCGCGCAGGCGACGGAGTGATCGGGGCCGAGCACGATCCGCCCCTGCTGGACCAGGCGGCGCCGCCGGCCCGCCCGGGGAATCGGTGCGGAATCCCGGCCGCCATCGTCCGCGACGCCGTCGGTCTCCCGCAGATCGGTCATGGATACCCCTTGAACCGGGCCCCGGCGCCCGCGTGGGAACGCTTACGGCTTTCTCGGCGCCGCGAAAACCCGGCGCGCCGTGTGTCAGCTCGTAGACATTGGTGATCGCGTTAACCAAGCGTCAAGCCTGTTCCTTCATCTCTCGTTAGCCATCAACCGTCGAACCACGCCCGGCCATGCCCGCAGCTCCGCCCACAGTGAAGCGCCGCTCCCCTCCGCCCGAGAGCCCGGTCGCGGGCCTGATCGCCCGCCGCCGGGCCCGGGAGGCGGCGGCGGAGCGGGGCGTGTTCGGCGCCGCGATCCTGCTCGCGCTCACCGCCTCGGGTTTCGCCGGCTACACCCTGTCCCAGCCGGCCCGGCCCTACGACGTGCGGGAGGTGCTGCCGGCGCTGGCCGGGCCGTTCGCCTGGAAGCGCACGGTCGCGGAGGCCCGCGCGCCCGAGCCCGACCTCGATCCCCTGGTCACCGGCTCGCTGGCGGAAACGCCGACGGCGCCCGCGGCCGGACCGGTCGCGGCCCTGCCGGAGCGGACGGGACCACCGCCCTCCTCGGGCTTCGCCCTGCGCCGCGCCGCCGCGGGCCAGGCCGTGGTGGAGGGACGCGACGGGCTGCACGAGATCGCCGTCGGCTCCACCCTGCCCGGGGCCGGGCGGGTGCTGTCGATCCGCAGCACCAGCGCCGGCTGGATCGTCATCACCACCGAGACGATCATCGGGCCGACCGCGCTGTGAGTGCGCTGCGGCAAGCCACGAGCGAGCCGCTGCAAGCCACGAGCAAGCGTGGCCCCCTAGAGCGGAGGCTCCCGCCGGGTGCCTTGCCGCCGCGGCAGGCTTTCCCCACCCACCGTGCCGACGGGCCGGAGACGAATCCGTGACCAGCACCCTGACGAGCTACATGCTCCTGTCGCGGAACCTCGCGACCTCGCTGCAGCGCAAGGGCAACGAGCCGATCGTCGCCCGCGAGACCGCCTACTATCAGGCCAATATCGGCAAGGTGAAGTCGATCGACGACTTCATGGGCGACCAGCGGCTCTACAGCTACGCGATGAAGGCCTTCGGCCTCGAGGACATGACCTACGCCAAGGCGTTCATGCGCAAGGTCCTGACCGAGGGCGCGAGCGATTCGACGGCCTTCGCCAACCGCCTGGCGGACGACCGCTACGTCGCCTTCGCGAAGGCCTTCGACTTCGCGGCCGGCGCCACCGCGCAGGGCACCGACCCGACGATGGTCACGGCGGATTACGTGCTGCCGGCCGCCAGCGCGAAGCTCACCCTCTCGACCCCGCTCGCCGCGTCCTACGACTTCTCCGGCACCAACGAGGCGAGCTTCACCGTCTCCTCGCAGCTCGACGCGACCACGACGAAGAGCGCCGCGATCGTCCTCAACAAGGCGACCTTCGCCGGCAAGGTCACCGACCTGACCAAGGTCACCCAGGCCGACATCGCCGCGGCGATCAACGCCCAGCTCGACGCCTCCGGCGCCGACGGGCTCGCGGGGAAGGTGCAGGCCGGCGTCACGGCGAATGGCAGCCTGGGCTTCGAGACCACCGACTACGCCGCTCTCGGTCTCGACGGCGAGCAGGGCGGGACCGGCGTGAACGCCGACACGATCTACTTCGCCGGCGGGACGAACCGCACCGTCACGGTGAGCAACGCCGCCCTCTCGGCTCCCGGCCAGACCGCGATCGACATCGGCAACGGCACGGACCCCGCGCCGAGCGCCAACGTCAAGGGCGTGGTCGACGCCTACCTGCAGCAGAGCCTCGAGGGCGATGCCGGCGCCGAGGATACCGGGGTGCGCCTCGCCCTCTACTTCGCCCGCAAGGC
Source organism: Methylobacterium sp. 174MFSha1.1 (assembly GCF_900116815.1). Taxonomy (NCBI): domain Bacteria; kingdom Pseudomonadati; phylum Pseudomonadota; class Alphaproteobacteria; order Hyphomicrobiales; family Methylobacteriaceae; genus Methylobacterium; species Methylobacterium sp. 174MFSha1.1. Next base: position 18,188 of record NZ_FPCB01000040.1, read on the forward strand.
GCCGACGCTGAAGAGCGGCTACGACATCCTGGGCGATGCCGCCCTGACCCAGGTCGTCAACACGGTGATCGGCCTGCCGGCGACGAGCAGCGCCACCACCAGCGACGCCCTGGCGGTGCGCGCCAGCCTCATCGCCTCTAAGGTCGACTTCGCGAGCTTCAACGACCCGGCCAAGGTCGAGGCGTTCGCCCGGCGCTTCGCGGCGATCTGGGACGCGCAGAACAACACCGCCGCGGATCCGATCCTGGCCCTGTTCAGCAACGATCAGGCGTGAGGCGGCGATGCAGAACAGCCTCTACGTCAACCTCTCGACCCAGGTCGCCCTCGACAAGCGCCTGACCACCACCGCCAACAACGTCGCCAACATGGCGACCGTGGGCTTCCGCGCCGAGGAGACGAAGTTCTCGGCCCTGCTCGCCCAGGCGACCAAGGGCGCGGTGGCCTTCGTGAGCTCGAACGACACCTACCTGTCGCGGGCCTCCGGGCAGATCACCAAGACCGACTCGCCCCTCGACGTCGCGATCCAGGGCGATGCGTGGTTCGGCATCGGCGGGACCTCCGGTCCGGCCTATACCCGCGACGGGCGCCTCACGATGGACGCCACCGGGCAGCTGCGCACCCTCACCGGGCAGCCGGTGCTCGATCCCGGCGGCTCGCCCCTCCTCCTCGATCCGCAGCAGGGGCCGCCGACCATCGGGCGCGACGGCAGCATCTACCAGGGCACCAACCAGGTCGGGTCGCTCGGCCTGTTCACCCTCGACAAGAAGGGCACGCTCGCCCGCGCGCCCGGCAACGCCGTGACCTCCAGCCTGCCGGCGCGGCCGGTGCAGGACTTCACCGGCATCGGGGTGGTCCAAGGCTACGTCGAGGGTTCGAACGTCAACCCGATCATGGAGATGACGAAGCTCATCACCATCCAGCGCGCCTTCGAGAGCGCCGCCACGGCGACCGCGGAGGCCGAATCCTCGCTCCAGAGCGCCGTGAAGTCGCTCTCGCCGCAGGGAAGCTGAGAGCATGGTCGCGGAGTCTCGCGCGGCGGATCCGATCGCGCGCCTCGCCGAGGCGATGGCGGCGGCCCGGCAGGACGGGGCCCTGGTGCGGATCGGCGGGCCGATCCGCGAAGTGACCGCGAGCGCCTGCCGCATCGGCGGCGTCGCGCCCTTCGTGCGCCTCGGCGACCGGATGAGCTTCTCCGCCAACGGCCGCGCGCAAATCGGCGAGATCGTCCGGGTCGATGCCGAGGGCGCGACGCTCAAGGGCTACGAGAGCCGGATCGAGGCCGGGATCGGCACGATCGCCCACCGCCTCGGGCCGGCCGAACTGCGGCCCGATCCGAGCTGGAAGGGCCGGGTCATCGACGCCCTCGGGCGTCCGGTGGACGGCGCCGGACCGCTCGGCGCCGGCGCCCTCGCCGTCCCCCTCGACGCCGACCCGCCGGCGGCGCTCGGCCGGGCCCGGGTGCGGGCGCCCTTGCGCACCGGGGTCCGGGCGCTCGACCTGTTCACCCCGCTCTGCGCCGGCCAGCGCATCGGCATCTTCGCCGGCTCCGGCGTCGGCAAGTCGACCCTGCTCGCCATGCTGGCGGGGGCGGAGGGCTTCGACAGCGTCGTCGTCGCCCTGGTGGGCGAGCGCGGCCGCGAGGTGCGCGAGTTCCTCGAAGGCGCCCTGGCGCCGAGCCGCGACCGCGCCGTGGTGGTGGTCTCGACCGGCGACGAGAGCCCGATGATGCGCCGCCAGGCGCCGAAGGTGGCGCTGGCCGTCGCCGAGGCTTTTCGCGATCGCGGCGAATCCGTGCTGCTGATCGTCGATTCGGTGACTCGCTACGCCCATGCCGCCCGCGACGTGGCGCTGGCGGCCGGCGAGCCGGCGGTGGCCCGCGGCTACCCGCCGAGCGTCTTCTCCGACCTGCCGCGCCTGCTGGAGCGGGCCGGCCCGGGCCTGGAGGGGCGCGGCACCATCACGGGCGTGTTCTCGGTCCTGGTCGACGGCGACGACCACAACGATCCGGTCGCCGACAGCATCCGCGGCACCCTCGACGGCCACGTCGTCCTCGACCGGGCCATCGCCGAGCAGGGGCGCTATCCCGCGGTCGACCTCCTCGGCTCGATCTCGCGGCTCGCCGCCGAGGTCTGGACGCCCGAGCAGCGCGACCTGATCCGCAAGCTCCGGGCGATGATGGCGCGCTTCGAGGAAACCCGGGACCTGCGCCTGATGGGCGGCTACCGGGCCGGGACCGATGCCGAGCTCGACCAGGCCATCGGTCTGGTGCCGCGGATCTACGAGGCGCTGCGCCAGGATCCGGGCCAGCCCCCGAGCCGGGACGCGTTCCTGGAACTCGCCCAGAGCCTGCGGGGCTAGCCGCGCGATGCCCGCGAGCCCGCCCCCGCCGTTCAAGCCCCGCGCAAGCCTGTGCGGGTCTATTCCAGCCCGAGTTCCGGCGTCGCGAATCGCATCCTCGCGAGCCCCGTCCCGCCAGCGTCCCATCCGAAGCATTTTGACGAACGAGGTCCCGCAATGAGTCTCATCGGCGTGCTCCGCTCCGGTGTCTCGGGCATGAACGCCCAGTCCAACCGCATCTCGACGGTGGCGGAGAACATCCAGAATTCCGGCACGACGGGCTACAAGCGCAGCTCGACGGAGTTCTCCTCGCTGCTGATCGCCGATACCGGGACCGGCAACTACAATTCGGGCTCGGTCGAGACGACGGTGCGGCGCGCGGTGACCGAGGGCGGCACCCTCAACGCGACGACCTCGAAGTCCGATCTCGCCATCGACGGCAACGGCTTCTTCGTGGTCAAGGACCCGGCCGGCGCGCCGCTCCTGACCCGGGCCGGCAACTTCAAGATCGACGCCACCACCAACACCTTCACCAACGCCGCCGGCATGACCCTGATGGGCTACAGCCTGCTCGACGGCGAACCCTCGACGACCCTCAACGGCGTCGCCGACATGGTTCCGATCAGCCTCGCGGCGGTCAACAGCCGGGCGACGCCGACCACCGCCGGCAGCCTGACGGGCAAGCTGCCGGTCGATGCGACGCCGGCCGCGACCGGCCAGTACTCGAAGAAGTACTCGATCGTGGCCTACGATAACGTCGGCAAGGCCAGGACCGTCGACGTCTACCTGGCGAAGAACAACGACAACTCCTGGTCTGTCTCGCTTTACGACGGCACCGCCACCCCGACGCCGTCCGGCACCACCCCGAGGCTGCCCGTCGACGCGAGCGGGGCCACGATCGCGCCGCTGGCGACCACCACGGTCGGCTTCGATGCTCAGGGCCAGATCACCGGGACCGGCACGGCCGGCTCGGGAACCTACACGGGCGCGAAATCCCTCACCCTGACCACCCCGGGCGGGCAGAGCACGACCTTCGATTTCTCCGGCCTGACCCAGCTCGCCGGCGACTACGCCGTGACCGGCACGGCCAACGGCCAGGCGCCGGCCGCCGTGACCGGCACCTCGTTCGACGCGGACGGCACCGTCTACGCCACCTTCGACGACGGCACGCGCCTCGCGGCCTTCAAGATCCCGGTCGCGACCGTGCCGAGCGCCGACAACCTCGAGCCGCGCTCCGGCAACGTCTTCCGGCCGACCGTCGAGTCCGGCAACATCCAGGTCGGCTTCGCCAACCAGGGCGGCCGCGGCACGATCAAGTCCGGCGTTCTCGAGCAGTCGAACGTCGACGTCAGCACCGAGCTCACCGCGATGATCGAAGCGCAGTCGACCTACACCGCCAACTCGAAGGTGTTCACGACCGGCAACGAGATGCTCGACACCCTGATGAGCCTGAAGCGGTAACGGCAGACAAGCCAACCGGAGCTGACAGATGGGCCTCTCGCTCGCGCTCAATTCGGCACGCTCGGCGCTTCTCGCGACGTCGAGCCAGATCGCCACCACCGCCCGCAACACCGCGGGGGCGAACGACCCCGGCTATTCGCGCAAGGTCGTCAGCCTGGTGAGCGGCGCCGGCGGGACCAGCGTCGTCGTGACCCGCGCCAGCGATGCGGCCCTGTTCACCCGCAAGCTCTCGGCGGCCTCAGCTGCCGCCGAGGGCCAGGCCCTGCTCGACGGTCTCACCGCCCTATCGAAGACGGTCGGCGACACGAGCGAGGCGGGCTCGCCGGCCGCACGGCTCGGCGCCTTCAACGCGGCGCTCCAGGCCGCCGGCAACCGCCCGGACGACGCCGTCCTCGCCCGGAACGCGATCGAGAGCGCCCGCGACCTCGCTACCAGCCTCGCCGGCGCGGCGGAGGCGGTGCACGGCGCCCGCCTCCAGGCCGACCAGGGCATGGCGGACTCGGTCGCGCGGATCAACGACCTGCTCGGCCAGTTCGACCTGGCCAGCAAGGCGGTGATGCGCGGCACGGCGAGCGGCCAGGACGTCAGCGACAGCCTCGACGACCGCGACCGCATCCTGTCGCAGCTCTCCGCCGAGATCGGCATCTCGGTCTCCGACCGGCCGGGTGGCGACATGGCGATCACCACCGACAGCGGCGTGGCGCTGTTCGACCGGGGCGCCCGGACCGTGAGCTTCACCTCGACGGCGGCGTTCTCGGCCGGCACGGTCGGTGGGGCCGTGACGATCGACGGGGTGCCGGTCACCGGGGCCAATTCCCCGATGCAGCTCGCGAGCGGGCGGCTCGCCGGTCTCGTCTCGTTGCGCGACGACGTGGCCGTCACCTACGAGAACCAGCTCGACGCCATCGCCGGCGCCCTGGTCGACACCTTCCAGGAGGCCGATACCCGCAGCGCCCCGGCCTATGTCGGGCCGATGGCCGGCCTCTTCACCGCGGGCTCCGGCGGCGCCCTGCCGACCTCGAGCCTCGGGCTCGCCGGGCGGATCGCGCTCAACGCCGCCGCCGATCCGCAGGCCGGCGGCGATGCCGCCGCCTTGCGCGACGGCGGCATGAACGGCAGTGCCTACCGGGCCAATCCGGGCAGCGACGCGGCCTATGCCGGGCGCCTGCGCGCCCTGGCCGACGGGCTCGCGACGGCGCGCAGCTTCACCCCGGGGCCGCCGCTGAACGAGACCGCGACGCTCGCGGGCTTCGCGGCGGATTCCGCCGGCTGGCTCGAGGCGACCCGCAAGGCCGCGTCCGGCGAGGCCGACTACCAGAAGACCCTGCTCAGCCGGGCGACCGACGCCCTGTCGAACGCCGTCGGCGTCAACGGCGACGACGAGACCGCCCAGATGCTGCAGCTGCAGCGCTCCTACACCGCCTCGGCCAAGATCCTGACCATGGTGGATACGCTGCTCCAGACCCTCCTGACCGCGATCCGGTGAGTCCTCCCGGCCCCCGCAAGACAGAGCCCTGCCCGCCATGATGACCACGAGCTACATCTCCAGCCTGAGCCTGTGGAACGCGCCGCGGAGCGCCACGGCCCGGCTCCAGACCGAGATGGCCAACGCGAACCAGGAAGTCGCCAGCGGACGCTACGCGGATGTCGGCCTCGCCCTCGGCGGCCAGGTCAGCCGCAGCCTGTCCCTGCGCCAGAGCGCGGCGGAGGTCACCGCCCTCAAGGACAGCAACGGCCTCGCCGCGCTCCGCCTCGGCACGAGCCAGACCGTCCTGCAGCAGCTGCAGAAATCCGCCGACGCGCAATTCGCCAGCCTGACCGGCCTGCCGGCGGACAAGCGCGTCGCCGCGATGGCGGCCTCGGCCGGCGACACCCTCGCGTCGCTGACGGGCCTCCTCAATTCCTCGGCGAGCGGGCAGGCCCTGTTCTCCGGCATCAACACCGGCGCCAACCCGATCCGCGACGGGGCCGTGGCGGATGCCAAGACCGCCGCGACGACGGCGTTCCAGGCTACCTTCGGCTTCCCGCCGGACGATGCCCGGGCCGCCACCCTGACCGCGCCGCAGATCAAGGGCTTCCTCGAGGGGACGCTGGCGGCCCAGTTCGCCGACCCGAACTGGGGCACCACCTGGTCGCAGGCCTCGGACACGGCGGTGACCAGCCGGATTTCGCTGGGCGAGACCGTCACCACCTCGGTCAGCGCCAACGGGACGGCGTTCCGCCAGCTCGCGCAGGCCGCGATCGTGTCGGGGCTCGGCCTCACCGGCCTCTCGGCCGACGCCCAGGCCGTCGTCTCGGACCGGGCGATGGGCCTCCTGAGCCAGGCCAGCGCCGGGCTGGTCTCGCTCCAGGCCGATCTCGGCCGCAGCCAGTCGCGGATCACCGACGCCAATGCCCGGCTCGACGCGCAATCCGCCCGCATCAAGACGGAGATCGCCGGCCTCGAAGAGGTCGACCCGGCCGAGGCCCAGACACGGTTCACCGCCGCCAAGACCCAGCTCCAGATGTCCTATTCGCTGACCGCGCAGATCCAGGAGCTGTCGCTCCTGAAATACGTCGCGTAGGCGGCCGGCGACCCGCCGTCCGCTCCCGCGCCGCGCCCCGACGCGCAAGACACCAGACCGACGAGGCATCGGCCCGATGTATCGCTTTTCCTATTCCGAGATCCTGGAGGACGCGCCCGAAATCGGCCGCGAGCGCGAGCGCGCCGCCTTCGATCGGGCCCTCACCCTCCTGCGCGACGTCGAGGCCCGCGGCCTCGCCGGGCCGGAGCGGACCGCCGCGATCGGCTACGTGCAGGATCTGTGGAACGTCCTGATCGCCGACCTGCTGGGGCCCGACAACGCCCTGCCCCCCGCCCTGCGCGACGACCTCGTGTCGATCGGCGCCTGGACCATGCAGGAGGCGGGCGCCGTGCTGAGCTCGCCCGAGCGCAGCCTCGCCGCGCTGATCGAGGTGAACACCTCGATCCGCGACGGGCTCCGGTGAGCCGCGCCATGCGCCTGTCGCTGCGCGCCGGAGAGCGGATCTACATCAACGGCGCCGTGCTGCGGGTCGACCGGAAGGTCGCGGTCGAGCTCCTGAACGACGCGACCTTCCTGCTCGAGAGCCACGTGCTGCAGGCCGAGGACGCGACGACGCCCCTGCGCCAGCTCTACTTCGCCGCCCAGACCATGCTGATCGATCCCGGCCAGGCCGAGGCGGCGCGCGCGCTCTACGACGGCCTGCGCGACGGCCTGCTGGCGGCGACCGGCGAGGCGGCCCTGCGCGACGGCCTCGCCGCCGCCCACGCGCTGATCGAGGGCGGCCGCCTGTTCGAGGCGCTGAAGCTGATCCGCGGGCTCTACCCGCTCGAAGCCGCGCTGATGAGCGCCGGGGAGGCGCCCGCCGCCCCGGTGCCCGGCCCGGGCCTGACCGCTTTGGCCCGCCGCACCCGCGTGCCCGAGCGGCCCCGCGAGCGCGCCACCGCGCGGTCCCCGGCGGTGAGCCGCCGCGCCGCGTCCCCCGCCCTGCCCGCCCGAGAGCCGGAGGCCTGAATGACCGTCGACACCACCACCAGCGCCACCTCGGGCTCGGGCACCTCCACGACCGCGGCCGCCGCCAAGGCCGGCAGCTCGTTCGCCGCCAAGATGAACTCGGACACCTTCCTGACGCTGCTGATGGCGCAGCTCAAGAACCAGGATCCGACGAAGCCGATGGATTCGACCGAGTATGTCGGCCAGCTCGCGACCTTCTCGCAGGTCGAGCAGGCGACGAAGACCAACACGAAGCTCGATTCGCTCCTCGCCTCGAGCTTCCTCGACCAGGCCGACACGGTGATCGGCCGCACCCTCACCTCGGCCGACGGCACCCAGACCGGGACCGTCCAGTCCGTGCGGGTGACGGCCGACGGGGCGCTGGCGCGGCTGACCAGCGGCCAGGACGTGCTGCTCACCTCCGGCGTCGTGATACAATAGGCCGGCAGCCCCGGAGGTTCTCATGAGCGAGGTCGACGCCCTCGAGCTCGTCCGCGCCGCGATCTGGACGGTGATCGTCGCCGCGGGTCCGGCGGTCGGGGCCGCGATGCTGGTCGGCATCGCGGTGGCGCTGCTGCAGGCGCTCACCCAGATCCAGGAGGTCACCCTGACCTTCGTGCCGAAGATCGTGGTGATCCTGCTCGTCCTCCTCGTCACCGGCACCTTCGTCGGCGGGCAGATCCACGCCTTCGCGGAGGCCGCCTACGGGCGGATCGCGACGGGCTTCTGAGGGCCCCCAACCCCCGCGCAAGCTAGCCGTGGCACACCCGTCCGCGACAATCCGCGGAGGGTGGTGGGATCATGGCGGTGGGCGCGGCAGTGGCGGTCGAGCGCAAGTCGCGGCGGGATTTCGGCTTCGCGGCCGGCATCGTGGCGATCCTGGCGGTGCTGTTCCTGCCGGTGCCGGCGGTGCTCATCGATGTCGGGCTCGCCTTCTCGATCGCCCTGTCGGTGCTGATCCTGATGGTGGCGCTCTGGATCCAGAAGCCGCTCGAATTCTCGTCCTTCCCGACCGTCCTGCTGATCGCCACGCTCCTGCGGCTGGCGCTCGGCATCGCGACGACGCGATTGATCCTGGCCAACGGCCAGAAGGGCGTGGACGCCGCCGGCCACGTCATCCAGGGCTTCTCGCAGTTCGTGATGAGCGGCGACTTCGTGATCGGGATCGTGGTCTTCCTGATCCTGATCACGGTCAACTTCCTCGTCATCACCAAGGGCGCGACCCGCATCGCGGAAGTGGGCGCCCGCTTCACCCTCGACGCGATCCCCGGCAAGCAGATGGCGATCGACGCCGATCTCAATGCCGGCCTGATCGACGACAAGGAGGCGCAGCGCCGGCGCCGCGAGCTGGAGGAAGAGAGCGCCTTCTTCGGCTCGATGGACGGTGCCTCCAAGTTCGTGCGCGGCGAGGCGGTGGCCTCGCTCATCATCATCGCGGTCAACGTCTTCGGCGGCATCATCATCGGGACGACGCGGCACGGCCTGCCGCTCGGCACCGCCGCCGACATCTTCACCAAGCTCTCGGTCGGCGACGGCCTCGTCTCGCAGATCCCGGCGCTGATCGTGTCGCTGGCCGCCGGCCTGTTGGTCTCGAAGGGCGGCACGCAGGGCACCGCCGAGCAGGCGGTGATCGGGCAGCTCGGCGCCTATCCGCGGGCGCTCCTCGTCGCGGCGGCGATGATGGGGGTGTTCGCCCTTGTGCCGGGCCTGCCCTTCCTGCCCTTCACGGCGCTCAGCGGCCTCCTGTTCTTCGTCGCCCGCACCATCCCGCGCCGGCTCCAGGCCCAGGCCAAGGCGGCCGAGGCCAAGGCCAAGGCCGAGGAAATGGTGAAGCAGGCGGAAGCCAAGGAGAAGGATTCGGTCAAGGAGTCGCTCAAGACCCCGGAGATCGAGCTCTGCCTCGGCCGCCAGGCCGCCTCGCAGATCCAGGGCTCGCAGGCCGAGCTCGGCCACCGGGTCGCCAAGATGCGGCGCAAGTTCGCCCGCCAGTACGGCTTCGTCGTGCCGGACATCAAGGTCTCGGACAACCTCGCCCTGCCGCCGAAGACCTACCAGATCCTGATCCACGGCACCGTGGCGGCCTCCCAGGAGATCCGTCCCGGCGAGATGCTGGTGGTGGTCGGCGACGGGCCGAAGCCCGACGTGCCGAGCGACGAGGTGCGCGAGCCCGCCTTCGGCCTCAGGGCGCTGTGGGTGATGGATTCCTATGCCGGCGAGGTCCGCCGCGGCGGCTTCGAGCCGATCGACGGCGCCTCGGTGCTGCTGACCCACCTCTCCGAGGTGATCCGCAACAACCTGCCGCAATTTCTCTCCTACAAGGACATGCGCGGCCTGCTCGACCGGCTCGACCCCGAGTACAAGCGCCTGCTCGACGAGATCTGCCCGTCGCAGATCTCCTACTCGGGCTTGCAGGCGGTGCTGAAGCTGCTGCTCGCCGAGCGGGTGTCGATCCGCAACCTGCACCTGATCCTGGAGGCCATCGCCGAGATCACCCCGCATGCGCGCCGGTCCGAGCAGATCGCCGAGCATGTGCGGATGCGCATGGCACAGCAGATCTGCGGCGACCTCGCCGAGAACGGCGTGCTCAGCGTCCTGCGCCTCGGCGCCAGCTGGGACCTGTCGTTCCACCAGAGCCTGAAGCGCGACGCCAAGGGCGAGGTGGTGGAGTTCGATATCGACCCGCGCCTCGTCGAGCAGTTCGGCACCGAGGCCTCGGAGGCGATCCGCTCCCGGATGCGCGAGGTGCACGGCTTCGCCCTCGTCACCGCGCCGGACGCCCGGCCCTACGTGCGGATGATCATCGAGCGGATCTTCCCGACCCTGCCGGTGCTCTCGCATCTCGAGATCGCCCGCGGCGTCGAGATCAAGTCCCTGGGCACCGTCTCGTGACGAAGATCGGGCCGGACAGCTTCCTCGCCGTCTTCCTGATCTTCTGCCGCGTCGGCGGCTGCCTGCTCGTCGTGCCGGGTTTCTCGAGCCCGCGGGTGCCGCAGCAGGTGCGGCTCCTCATCGCCGGCGCCGTCTCGTTGGCCATCGCCCCCCTGATCGTGCCGCAATTCGAGCCGCGGCTCTCCGGCCAGGCCCCGATGCAGACGCTCGCCTGGATCGTCAGCGAGACCCTGACCGGGCTGATGATCGGCTTCCTCGGCCGCATCTTCATCCTGGTGCTGGAGACGGTGATGAACGCGACCTCGACCATGGTCGGCTTCGGCGGCATGCCGGGCTCGCCGGTCGAGGGCACCGACCCGGTGCCGGCGGTCGAGGGGCTGATCCTGCTCACCGCGACCGCGTTCCTCTTCGCCGCCGACCTGCACTGGGAGCTGTTTCGCGGCCTCGTCGAATCCTATGCCCGCATCCCGCCCGGCGAGGGGCTGGGCAGCCAGCTGATGCTGACCCGGATCGTCGACCAGGTCGCCAGCGCCTTCATGCTGGGGCTTCGCATCACCGCGCCCTTCATCATCTACGCGATTCTGGTCAACCTGGCGGCGGGCTTCGTCAACAAGCTCACGCCGACGATTCCGGTCTACTTCGTCGCCACGCCGTTCGTGATGTTCGGCGGTCTCCTCATGCTCTACTATCTCGCGGGCGAGTTCATGACGCAGTTCCTCCTCGGCTACGCGGCCTGGCTGGTGCGCGGATGAGGACGACCGGCGACCGGCTGAAGCGCGCGCAGCGCCTCGTCACCGTGCAGGAGCAGATGCGCCGCGCGGCGGAGATCGAGCTTGCCGCCACCCGCGAGCGCGCGGCGGAGATCGAGGCCGACCGGGCGCGGCTGCTCGCGGCCCTCGCCTCCTCCGATCACGGCCCGATGCTGCTGGAGGCGACCGCCCGGCGGCTGCGCGGGCTCGCCGCGCAGGCCACCGCGGCCGAGGCGCAGGCCGCCGCGCAGGCCGACGCCGTCCGCGAGCGCGGCCTCGCCCAGAAGCGGGCCGAGGCGCTCGCCGAGCGCCGGGCCGACGACCACCGCCGCGAGGCGGACAAGCGCGACGACCTGGAGCGCCTCGACGGCCAAGTGGCCCGAGCGTCCGCGCGCCCCGCCCGTCCCGACGCAAGCCTCCCGTAAGCCAGGCCCGTTAAGACCGCGTTGACCCTTCCATCCGGACCCGGCTGCCGATGAGCATCTCACCGCCCTCCGACATCGTGCTCGACGTGGCCCGGGCCGCCGATCCGTCGCGCTACCAGGAGGCCGCCGCCAAGCTGTCGCAGCCGGGCAGCGCCGGTGCCACCGCCTTCGCCGACGCGGCCCGCGACGTCGGGCTCTCGACGCACATGCCGCTCGATGCCCGCGGCACACTCCTGACCATGCAGAACCAGACCGCGCTGACCGGCGCCGGCAGCGACCCCTACAAGAAGTTCGAGGGGCTGGTCCTGCAGCAATTCGTCGAGGCGATGATGCCGGAGAAGTCCGAGACCGTGTACGGCAAGGGCAATGCCGGCGGCATCTGGAAATCGATGCTGGCCGAGCAGATCGGCACCCAGATCGCCAAGGCCGGCGGCATCGGCATCGCCAAGATGCTCAACGCCGCCCATCCGGGCACCCAGGCCGCCGCGCCGGCCGACGCCGCCAATCCCGCGGCCAAGGTGTGACCGCCATGCTGCTCGCCTGCATCAAGCGCCTCGAAGCCGTCGTCGAGGAGGAGACCGAGGCGCTGGAGGCGCATGCCCCCGCCGACCTCGGCGACCTCAACCGCCGCAAGAGCCAGGGCCTCCTCGAACTCACCCGCCTCACCCGCGGCCTCGACGTCGCGGCGCTCGACGCCACCGTGGCGATCCACCTGGCGCGCCTGCGCGACAAGCTCGCCCGCAACCAGCAGGTCGTCGCCCTGCACCTGCGGGCACTGGAGGAGATCGACGAAACCCTGACGCAGGTCGCGCTGGCCGCCGACTCCGACGGCACCTACTCGGCGCGGACGAGCCCCCGGCCATGAAGATCCTGATCACCGGCCTGTGGATCTGCGCCGTCACCATCGCCTCCTGCTACGGCGCGGTGACCTTCGGCGGCGGCATCTTCTCGAAGAAGACCGAGCCGTACCTGGAGGGCCTGCAGTACCAGAAGCTCGCGCCGATCAACATCCCGATGATCGCCGACGGGCGGGTGCAGGGCTACGTCATCGCCGTGCTGGTCTTCACGGCGGACGCCAAGCTGATGCACACCCTGCCGGTGCCACCCAACGCCTTCGTGGTCGACGAGGCCTTCCGCCAGATCTACGGCGACACGGCCCTCGATTTTCGAAAACTGGCGAAATACGACATCACCAAGCGGCTGGCCGAGGTGCGGGCGAAGGTGAACGAGCGCTTAGGGGGCGATGTCGTCAAGGATGTGCTGGTGGACGAGATCAATTTCGTCGCGAAGCGGGAAGTGCGGTCGTAAGCGGACCGCCGGAGCGAAAGCAGAGTTCGCGCCTCCCATCTACATCTCTCGACGTCATCCCGGAGCTCGCCGAAGGCGAGAACCCGGGATCCATAACCGCTGAGGTTCACGAAAATGGCGAACGGCGTTCCGCTCTATTCTGCAGCGTCAGCGGTTATGGATCCCGGGTTCCGCTGCGCGGCCCCGGGATGACGTGGAGGATGTCATAACAATGAAGCTGCGACCTCCCGGCTTGATGCCACCGCAGCACCGGCAGCCCCCTACCCCCTGAACACCGAGGTCAGCTGCTGCCCGCCCCGGCTGATCGTCACCTCCCACATCGGGGCCGGGGTGCGGGTCATGCGCTCCAGGTCCTTGGTCGTGGCGACCGGGGCGCCGTTCACCGCCACCACGAGGTCGCCCTTCTGCAGGCCGGCCTGGTTGGCGAAGGTCCCGCTCTCGACCTCGGCGATGATGACGCCGTCGCCCTGCGACTGCGCCGGCAGGTCGAGCTGCAGATCCTCGGCCACCGCGGGCGACAGGTTGACCGCCGTGGCGCCGAGGAAGGGCGAGCGGGTCTTGACCTTCAGGGTGTCGCGGGGCCGCGTCTCCGGCGCGGGGCCGAGGCGCACCGGCACCGTGGTGCGGGTGGCGCCGCGCAGGACGGTGAGCTTGGTCTCGCCCTTGATGCCCTTGAGCGCGAAGCGGTAGCCGAAGGCCTCCGGATCGTCGACCGACTGGCCGTCCACCGCCAGGATCACGTCGCCGCGCTTGAGGCCGGCCTCCTCGGCCGGGCTCTTCGCCTGCATCGAGGCCACCAGCACCCCGGTCGGGTGGTCGAGGCCGACGCTGTCGGCGATGTCCGGCGTCACGTGCTGGAGCCGGGCGCCGAGCCAGGGCCGGCGCACCGTCTTGGCGCCGCCCTTGGCGGTCTCCACCACCGCCTTGACCATGCTGGCGGGGATGGCGAAGCCGATGCCGTGGCTGCCGCCGGATTGCGAGTAGATCGCCGTGTTGATGCCGACGAGGCCGCCGTTGAGGTCGACGAGCGCGCCGCCGGAATTGCCCGGGTTGATCGCCGCGTCGGTCTGGATGAAGAACTGGTAGTCGGCCGAGCCGACCTGGGTGCGGGCGAGCGCCGAGACGATGCCCTGCGTCACCGTCTGGCCGACGCCGAACGGGTTGCCGATCGCGATCACGAAGTCGCCGACCTGCAGGTGCTCGGAATCGCCGATCTCCATCGGCACGAGGCCGCCGCCCGGGCTCTTGATCTTCAGGATGGCGAGGTCGGTGCGGGGGTCGCGCAGCAGGATCTGCGCCTCGAACTCGCGCCGGTCGTTCAGCGCCACCTTCACCTCGTTCATGTTCTCGATGACGTGGTTGTTGGTGACGATCAGCCCCGAGGCATCGACGATCACGCCCGAGCCGAGCGAGCGCTGCGCCCGCTCCTGCGGCAGGTTCGGCCCGGCATCGCCGAAGAAGCGGCGCAGGAACTCGTCCATGGCGCCGCGATTGGCGGCGCGCTTCTCGACATGGGTGCCGTAGACGTTGACCACCGAGGGCGCCGCGCGCTTGACGAGCGGCGCGAAGGAGAGCTGCACCTGCGCCTTCGAGTCGGGGACGGCTCGATTGTCTTGTCGGTTCTCCTGCAGGGCGCGGAACGGCGGCACCGACTCGGCCTGCGCGGCCGCCGGTCGGGCGACCCCGAGACAGAGCGCGGCGAGCAGCAGGGAGGTCGTCGGGCGGCGCATCGGCATTCGGCTCCTTACGTGTCTGGCTGCTCTCTCACATGACAGCTTTGCGCTGAAAAGAGGGCGCCTCGGCCGCACCTTTCATCCCCTCATAGAGGTTGCGCAGTGCGCCCGCATGGGCGGCGAGCGTCATCGGCGCGTCCCAATAGCGCGCATGGGCCGCTTCGCCGAGGCGGCGCACCAGCGCATCGTCCCGCAGCCGGCCGAACACCTCGGCGAGCGCCGCGACCTCGGGTGCGACGACGAAGCCGGTCTCGCCGTCCCGGATCTTCTCGCCGGCGCCGGCCCGGTCGGAGGCGACCGCCGGGATGCCGGCGGCGAGCGCCTCGTAGATCGTCAGCGGCCCGGTCTCGAGCCAGCGCGCCGGCGCCGCCACGGCGCGAGCCCGGGCGCGCAGCAGCGCCTCGACCTCGGCGGGCGCGCGCCAGCCGATCACCTCGGCCCCCGGCACCGCGCGCAGCTCGTCGGCGAGCGGCCCGTCGCCGATGAACAGCGACGGCAGGCCCGCCTGGTGCGCCGCGTGGGCGACAAGGTCGGCGCCCTTCTCGCGGGTGAAGCGGCCGATGAAGGCGATCGCGTCGCCGGCCGCCGGATCGGCCGGGGCGGCGCGCGCCACCCGGACCGGGTTGTCGATCCGGTGGTGGCGGAACGGGGCGCCCCGCATCATCGGTTCGAGCCGCGCCCGGCTGCCGTCGGAGACGTGGACGAGGTCGAGGGCCGGGAAGCACCGCGCGATCGCCGCCACCTGCGCCAGGGCGCGGGCCACCCGCACCGCCTTGTGGACGCGCGATTGCGGATCGCACGGCGCCGCGAGGCAGGCGGGCGAGAACGGGCGCAGGCCGCAGGGCTCCGCCTTGTCGAAGCGGTAGTAGACGCCGTTCGGGCAGACCAGGAAGTAATCGTGCAGCGTGACCGCCACCGGGATCCCGGTGCGGGCGAGCACCGGAAAGATCGCCGGCGAGAGCGCGCGGGTCCATTGGTGCAGGTGCAGCACGTCGGGCCGCGCCGGCAGGGCCGCCAACGCCGCGCCGAGGCGCCGGGCCGCCTCGCGGTTCCAGATCCCCTCGACCGCGCCGCGCCAGGCCGGCCGCTCCCACACGTCGGTGAGGCCCAGGCCCACCCGCCGGATGCCCGGATGATCGAGCATCGGGTCGGCCGGCCCGTCGGCCCCGTGGATCAGCGTCACGGCGACGCCGGCCTCGG
This sequence comes from Methylobacterium sp. 174MFSha1.1, assembly GCF_900116815.1. NCBI lineage: Bacteria > Pseudomonadati > Pseudomonadota > Alphaproteobacteria > Hyphomicrobiales > Methylobacteriaceae > Methylobacterium > Methylobacterium sp. 174MFSha1.1. Next base: position 33,805 of record NZ_FPCB01000040.1, read on the forward strand.
CGAGGCCGCGGGCGGATTCGATCGCGACCTTCTCGGCACCGCCCTTCGGCGTGGCAAAATTCGTCAGGATGGCGGCGTGCATGGGAGGGACCCTCTCGTGCCGCGATCTTAAGCAGCGTAGCGCCACCGCCCGGTTAAACGACCGGGCGGACGCAACACGCCGGGGGCCTGCGCGTTAGCCGGGCAGTCCGTCCCTTGGCCGGGACGCCATGCTGGAGGAAGGCCCCATGGGCAACGAGACCAAGACCCCGAACCAGGACCAGGCCGGTTTCCGCCGCGACAGCGCCTCGCCGGAGGACAAGGCGCGGCCGGAGAATCAGCAGAGCAAGCTCAGCGAGCGCCTCGATGAGGCGCTGGAGGAAACGTTTCCGACGAGCGACCCTGTCTCGGTGAAGATTACGAAGTAGAACAGGGTCTGCTTTATCTGTCCAGAAAGGATAAAGCGCGTCTCCCCTCTCCCGTGTGGGAGAGGGGTCGGGGGTGAGGGTGGCTAGGATTCAGAATAGGTGACCGCCCGTTGAGCTGCGCAGCTCAACGCTCAGCGAATTATCCTGAAGCGCGCCACCCTCACCCCTACCCCTCTCTCAAACGGGAGAGGGGATCCTGCGCCCCATCTTTTCCAGGATCTCTCTCAGCGAGAGCCCGCCGCTCACTGCACTTCGAGCAGGCGCCGGGCGATGACCTGGGCCTGGATCTCGGCCGCACCCTCGAAGATCGACAGGATGCGGGCGTCGCAGAGCAGGCGGCTCACCGGGTATTCCAGCGCGAAGCCGTTGCCGCCGTGGATCTGCAAGGCGTTGTCGGCCGCCGCCCAGGCGACGCGGGCGGCCAGCAGCTTGGCCATGCCTGCCTCGAGGTCGCAGCGCTTGCCCTCGTCCTTCTGGTGCGCGGCGAAGTAGGTGAGCTGGCGGGCGATGGCGATCTCGACCGCCATCATGGCGAGCTTGTCGGCGACCCGCGGGAACGAGACCAGGGGCTTGCCGAACTGCACCCGCTCCTCGGCGTAGCGCAGGCCGACATCGAGGGCCGACTGGGCGACGCCGACGGCGCGGGCTGCGGTCTGGATGCGGGCCGATTCGAAGGTCTGCATCAGCTGGGCGAAGCCCTTGCCCTCGACCCCGCCGAGCAGGTTGCCCTCCGGCACCGCGAACCCGTCGAAGGCGAGCTCGTACTCCTTCATGCCGCGATAGCCGAGCACCTCGATCTCGCCGCCCGACAGACCCTCGACCGGGAACGGATCCGCGTCGGTGCCGCGGGGCTTTTCGCCCAGCAGCAGCGACAGGCCCTTGTGGCCCGGCTCCTCGGGCTTGGTGCGCACCAGCACGGTCATCAGGTCGGCGCGGACCGGATGGGTGATCCAGGTCTTGTTGCCGGTGATGCGCCAGGTGTCGCCCTCCTTCACCGCCTTGGTGCGCAGGGAGGCGAGGTCGGAGCCGGTATTCGGCTCGGTGAAGACCGCGGTCGGCAGGATGTCGCCGGAGGCGATCTTCGGCAGGAAGCGCTGCTTCTGCTCCTCGGTGCCGCCGCCCAGAATCAGCTCGGCGGCGATCTCCGAGCGGGTGCCGAGGGACCCGACGCCGATATAGGCCCGCGACAATTCCTCCGAGACCACGCACATCGAGATCTTCGGCAGGCCCATGCCGCCATACTCTTCCGGGATGGTCAGACCGAACACGCCGAGCTCGGCCATCTGGCCGATGATCTCGAGCGGGATGTAGGCATTCTGCTGGTGCCACTCATGGGCATGGGGCGCGACCTCGGCCTGGCCGAAGCGGCGCATCTCGGTGCGGATCGCCTCCATGTCCTCGTCGAGGCCGGTCTCGCCCACCGTGGCGGAGCCCTGGCCCTCGCGGATCAGCCGCACCAGGGCGGCACGGTTCTGGGCGGTGTTGCCCTCCGCGATCAGGGTCTCGACCGACTCCGAGCGGTGACGCGCGACTTCCTGGGCCTTGAGGCCGAGCGACGAGGTCGGGCGCACCATCTCGCCCTGGCTCATCGGGATGCCGCCGAAGAGCTGCTCCAGGTACTCGCCGAGGCCGATGCGCACGAGGAGCGTCTCGGTCTCGCCGAGGCGGCCCTGGCCGGCGAGGTGGGCGGCGTAGTTGCCGAGCTGGGTGATCGCCTCGGCGTAGGTCGAGAGCCAGGCGAGGCCGTGGGCGGCGTGCTGCTCGGCCTCCAGGCGCTCGGCCGAGAGGCGGCCGTCGGGCCCGAGCAGGCCGGCGCGCACGCGGCGCGCCGCATCCGCCGCGAGCGCCTTGGCGGCGAGGCCGGCGTCCTGCGCCAGGGTGACGAGATCGGTCGGGGCGGGGGCGGCCTGGGCGGACATCGGTCAGGTCTCCGGTCGATTTTGCTGCGGCGCATACAAATAGCGGCGAATCGCCGATCTGTAGAGGGGCCGGCCTGCCGCTGGGATCGGACTTTTTGGGAAACGGCCGTTATTGCGCCGTGACGCCGCCGTCGATCACCATCTCGGCCCCGGTGACGAAGCCGGCCTCGTCCGAAGCGAGATAGGTGGCAAGGCCCGCGATCTCCTCGGCGGCGGCGTTGCGGCCGAGCGGCACCGAGGCCTGCAGGCGCTGGCGCAATTCCTCCGGGCTGTAGCGGCTGCCGGCGGCGAGATCGCGCAGCATGTCGGTCTCGGTGAAGCCCGGATGGATCGAGTTGCAGCGCACACCATAGCCCTGCCGGGCACAGTGCAGCGCGACCGACTTGGTGAGGAGGCGCACCGCCCCCTTCGAGGCGTTGTAGGCCGCGAGGTTGTGCCCGCCGACGATGCCCGAGACCGACGAGAGGTTGATGATCGCCCCGCCGCGGCCGGCCGGCGGCTTCATCGCCCGCACGGCGTGGCGGCAGCCGAGGAAGGTGCCGTCGACATTGACCGCCTGGACGCGGTGCCAGTCCTCCAGGGTGAGCGACTCGATCGTGCCGACGACTGCGATCCCCGCATTGTTGACCAGCACGTCGAGGCCGCCGTGGCGGCCGACCGTGCGGTCGACGGCCCTGGCCCATTCCTCGTCGCTGGTCACGTCGAGGGAGCAGGGATGGAAGGCCGGGTTCTCCGGCGCGACGCGCGCGGCCTCCGCCTCGTCGCGATCGGCGAGGATCACCGCCGCCGCACCCTCGCGGGCGAAGCGCCGCGCGATCGCGAGGCCGATGCCCCGCGCGCCGCCCGTGACCAGGGCGACCTTGCCGGCCAGACGCTGCATCCGGAACCTCCCACCTGCTCCGCCTCTTTCCGGGCGGCAACTGAAGGTGATGCGCGTCGGTGCCGCCCGCAAGCCCGACCGGTCAGAACTTCACCGCCGCGCCGCCCCGCACGGTGTTGACGTTCAGCTTGTGGCCGTCGAAGTCGTTGAACAGGATGTACTGGTACTCCGCCCGCAACAGCAGGTTCGGAGTGATGGCGTATTCCAGGCCCGCGCCGGCCGCGATGCCGCCGACGATCTTCTCCTTCGACGGCGTGAAGATGTCAGGCGGGGCGAGCACGCTGCCGCCGGGATCGTCCTGACGGAAGTTCGCGTAGCCCGAATTGCCGACATAGACCGATTTGGCGGGGGGAGTGAGCGCCTGGTTGCTGCGATAGGCCGACTGGTCGTACTCGTAGCCGCGCACCGCCACCGTCTCGGCAATCTGGGCCCGTCCGATGGCGAAGCCGCCGGTGACGAACGGCATGAAGCCGGCGACGGTGTAGCCGACGCGAGCCCGGATCGTGGCGTAGTCCTTGATCTGCGTCGTCGCGTCGCCGGAAAGGTCCGCTCCTCTGAGATAGCCTTTGCTGTCGACGATCTCGCGGCCGATGGCGTCGCTGCTGCGACCCCGCAGGCCGGAATGGGTGTAGTCGACCTCGACGCCGACCACGGTCTCGTCGAACTGGTAGTTCACGCCCGCATAGGCGCCGAAGGTCGTCCCGTCCCGCCGCACGTCCCGCGCGTGCAGCAAGGTCGAGGCGCTGAGGGTGGATTCGATCGCGGTGGCGCGCAGGGCCTGGGCGACCGTCGACTGGAAGACGTTGCCGAAACCGAAGCTCGCGCTCGACCAGCCGCCGTGGCCGCCGACATAGATGCCGTCCCAGACATCCACGACCGGCGCGGCGGCCGGTTCGAATTCGCCGCCGCGCAAGGCTCCGAAATCGAGATCCGCGGCCCGGACGGTCGTCGTCGCCGCAACGCTCAGGCTGACCAGAACACTGCCGACGAGAAAACCAAAGCTCGCGAAACGCATCTGGGCCGCCCCTCGGCTTGTCGATCGGCAAAATTTGCCGCGCCGCTGGCAGGATCATGCCTTGGTAACCTTAACGTCCGGTTACGGACCATGCCGTGACCCTAGGGAAAGGCCGGAGCGCCGGTCGCGCGACGCGCCAAGACCGCGACCCTCCGACGAGCGGACCGGGTCTCCCTCACTCCTCCCCCTCGACCAGCGACCATTCCCGGACCCGCGCCAGGTGGTCGTAGTCGGAATAGGCCTTGGCGTATTTCGGGTAGGGCCGCGACAGGTAGGCGGCCTCGCCGGCCATGAAGGCGCCGACGAGCCGGCGCAGGCCCGCGACATGGGCGTCGACCAGCTCGGGAAGGGTGCGCCCGTCGCCCCGCGGGGCCTTGAGCGGCACGGGATCGAGGGGCGTCTTGCCGCCGCCGGCGCGGATGTAGAGCAGGTCGGGCGTGTCGCGCGCCGGATCGAGGCCCCGGAAGGCGCCGGCCCGCAGCATCGCGGCCTCCAGGGTCAGCTGGGGCGAGAAGCCGGCGAAGACCTCGCGGGCGCTCGGCGGCTGGCCGGTCTTGAAGTCGATGATGGTGTGGCCGCCGTCGCGACGGGTCTCGATCCGGTCGGCCCGGGCGCGCAGGGTGAGGACGTGGCCGCCCGGGATCTCGAGCGTCCAGCGCCCGCCGGATTCCGCGTCCACGCGCCGGAGGCCGGGACGGCGCTCGGCCTCCCAGGCGAGGAACGCGTCGGCGAGGCGCACGAAGCGCGGCCACCACTCGGCGTAGAGCTCCGGATAGGCGTCCGAGATCGGCGCGAAGGCGTTGGCGGCGAGCGCGTAGAGGACCTGTTCGGCCTGGTCGGGGGTGGGCAGCGCCTCCGGGTATTTCTCGGCGAAGCCGCCGAGCACGCTGTGCACGATGGTGCCGCGGTCGCTGGCGCTCGGCTGGACCGCCACCGGTTCGAGCGCGTCGAGGCCGAGCACGTGGCGGGCGAAGATCCCGTAGGGATCGCGCACCAGGGTCTCGATCTCGGTTACGCTGAGCGTGCGCGGAAACAGGGCCGGATCGGGCCGGGGCGCAGGCCGGCGCAGGCGCGGCGGCAGCGGCTCCGTGCCGGCATCGAGTGCGGCGGCGAGCGCCCGGAAGCGCTGCCCTCCCCGCACGAGGCCGGCCCAGGCCGCCTCGCCCGCGAAGGCGCGCAGGCGCTGGAGGAAGCGCGACGGCACGGTCGGCGCGCCCTCGCGCTTGTGCGCCCGGGTGACGACCGCGTCGGGGCAGCCGAGGGCCTGGACGAAGTCGTGCGCGGTCTGGCCGAGGCGCTTCTCCGGCGAGGGCAGGCCGACGCGGTGGCGCATCGGCCGGTTGAGGAAGGCGTCGGTCTCGGCCTTGGGCGGCCACACGCCCTCGTCGAGGCCGCCGAGCACCACGCGGTCGACGGAGAGGAGCCGCGCCTCGAGGAGGCCGAGGATGCGCAGCCGCGGATGCGGGCTGGCGTTGCGCCGCGACACCACCCGCTCGCGGGCGAGCGCCGTGAAGAAGGCGGGATAATCGGAGAAGCGGCCGGCCAGCAGACCGGGCTCGGCCAGCTCCATGTCGTCGAACAGGGCATCGAGCACCGCGACCGAGGCGTCGGCCTCGTCGTCCTCCTCGTCTTCGGGGCCTTCCATGAGCAGATCGCAGGTGGCGCGGTGGCGCTGCGCGATGGCGATCAGGTCGTCGGGGGCGTCGTCCTCGTCGGCGAAGAAATCCCGGAAGGCGACCGAGAGGCGCAGCAGCAGCGCGTCGGCCGCCTCCCACTCCTCGGCGCTCAGGCGCCGGCGCGGGCGGGGATCGTGCGGCCGCTCCTCGGTCCGGGCGAGGCGGAGCGCCTCCTCGATGCCCGAAAAGCCCTTGGCCGGGGCCGGGCCGCGCAAGACGCCGATCTCGAGCGCGCTCGCCGCCCGCTCGACCTCAGCGCGGGTCAGGCCGAGGCGCACCAGCGGGTGGGCGAGGAGCGCCAGCACCCGCTCGGGCTTGGCGTCGAGCGCCGCGACGTCGGCGGCGAGCCGCGCGAGGCGCCCGGCGGGGCTGCGCGCCAGCGGCTCGCCGGCCGAATCGTCGGCGACGATGCCCCAGCGCTTGAGCTCGGCGGCGACCCGGAGCGCCAGGGCGCGGTCCGGGGTGATGAGGGCGGCGGTGCGGTCGGGCTCGTCCAGCGCCTCGCGCAAGGCGACCGCGATGGCGAGGGCCTCCTCGCGCTCGTCGGCGGCCTCGACCACCCGGATCCCGGCGGCGCCCTCGCGGGCGAGCCGTTCACGATGGGCCGGATCGAGGTCGGCCCAGGCATCGGTGGTCTCGGCCGGTCGCAGGGCCTGGGACAGCAGCCCAGCGCGAGCGGCGGCGGCCGGATCCGGGGTACCGAGCGGGATCACCGCCGCCCGGTCGAGGGCGAGGCCGTCCCTGCCCAGGAGGCGGTGGAGCACCGCCTGCGGATGGGCATGCGCCGCCGCCTCGCCGTCGCCGGCCGGGTCGATGGCGGTCCAGCCGGCCTCGTCGAGGTCGCGGTCGAGGCCCGGCAGCACCACGGCGCCGCGGGGCAGCCCGGCGATGGCGGCGATGAGCCGGGCGGTGGCCGGGACCGAGCCGGTCGAGCCGGCGACGATCACCGGATCGGCCGGGCGCTCGCGGGTGAGCCGCGCGGCCTCCGCCAGCACCAGGGCGCGGCCGCGCTGGGTCGGGTCGCTGACGCCGCGATCGGCCAGGATGTTCGGCCAGTGCTCGGCGGCGATGCGCACGAAATCGAGGGTGAGGGAGAAGTACCGCGAATGCTCGGCCGCGACGGCGCCGGCGATGTCGTTCCAGGGCAGGCCCTCGACGGTGAGGGAGTCCATCAGCCCTTCGAGGTCGGCGGCGAGGCCGACCGCGTCGGCGGGCGAGGACGGCACCCGGAACGGCACCTCGTCGCCGAGCGGCAGGAGCTGGCGGTCGACGGTGCCGGCCCAGGCCTGGACGAGGCGCGCCAGGATCAGCCGGCGCTCCAGCGACGGGATCGGCGGGCGCAGGATCTCGTCGCGGCGCTCCCCCGGAGGCGCGGCGAGGAGGTCGAGCTCGGCCTCGTCGGCCTCGCCGAGGGGCACCATGCGCGGCAGGAGCGCCGCCGGGCCGCATTCCCTGGCCAGGATCGCGGCGAGCGCCCGGGCGGCGCGGCGGGTCGGGAGGTAGAGGGTGACGGCGGCGAGCCCGAACGGCCCGGCTGCGAGGTCGCCGACGAGCCGGCCGGAGAGCAGCCCCTCGGCCAGGGTGTCGAGGAAGCGCGAGCCCGGCGCGATGGTGAAGACGTGACCCTCGCTCACCGGGCGGTCTCGCGCAGGAGGTAGCGCACGGTCTTCGCCCCATCGTGGATCGCGGCCGAGCCGACCTCCGTGAAACCGAGGGCGGCGTGGAAGGCGTCGGAGCCGGGGTTGGGTGGCACGCGGTTGACCTCGCAGGCGATCCGCCCGTGGCCGGCGGCCCCGGCGCGGGCGAACAGGTCCTCGTAGAGGGCACGCGCCAGCCCGCGGCCGCGCTGAGCCGGCGCGGTGACGATCCGGTCGACGTAGACGAAGCGCGGGTAGCGGGCCCGGAACCAGCGGAAATTGGGGCTGGCGTAGTGAGCGTTCTGGTCGAGGGCGATCAGGAAGGCGGCGAGGCCCTCGGGGCCGGTGACGGCGGTGGCGAGGAAGGCCTGGTCGAGGAGGGCGCGGAGGGCCGCCTCGTCGAGGTGGGAGGTTTCGGCGGCGTGGGCGGTGTTGAGGGTCAGAACGGCGGGAAGATCTTGGATCGGACGGATCGGGAAGTCGGGGGTCATGCGAGGTCCGTGGATTCTTTTCGATGGAGCGGTGGCGGGATCAAGTGTCTCCCGTTGCTGTCCACGTCGCCTAGCGAGGCGCGGGCTTCCTTCTCCTCTCACCGCGGGCGTCATGTCCTCCCGGGGAAACGAAAGTGCGCAGGTTTTTCACCTCCCCCCTCTGCGGGGGAGGGTGGCCCCCGGATGGGGGCCGGGAGAGGGGGCGACGCTTCCGGAGAAGTCGCGCGCTTCATGACGCGCGCCACCTGGAGCAGCGTCGCGCTGCCCCTCTCCCGCCCGGCTCCGCCGGGCACCCTCCCCCGCAGAGGGGGGAGGGAAAAGGCATGCGCCACTCATTTTCCCGGACAGCCCTGCGCGGGCAGGAATAGGAGAGGCCCGCGCCCCATGAGGACCGGACCCCGTCCGGCGAACACCGCCTACGGCTGCGTCGCGCTCGCCCGGACCCGCTCCTCGGCCTCGCGCAGGGCCTCCGGCGTGCCGACATGGAGCCACTGCCCGTCGAGCCGCAGCCCGAACAGGCGCTCGGCCGCGATGGTGCGGTCGAACAGGAGGTTGAGGGAGAACGAGCCCTCCGGCGTGTCGGCGAACAGCGCGGGCTTCACGATCGCGACGCCCGCATAGACGAAGGGCGAGACCTCGCGCTCGGCCCGGCGGGTCAGGCGGCCCTCCTTGTCCATGTGGAAGTCGCCCGGGCCGTCATAGCCGAGGCTGGTCGCGGCCGACGCCAGGAGGAGGAGCATGTCCATCCGCTCTGGGTCCCAGGCGGCGACGAGGCGGCGCAGGTTCGGCTGCGGCCCTTCGAGCCAGAACGAATCGGAGTTCAGCACCATGAACGGCGCCGGGCCGAGAAGCGGGAGCGCCTTCTTCACCCCGCCGCCGGTCTCGAGCAGCTTGTCGCGCTCGTCCGAGATGGTGATGGCCGGCCCCGCGCGGCGGCGCACCAGATGCGCCTCCATCAGGTCGGCGAGGTAGTGCACGTTGACCACCGCCTCCGGGATGCCGGCCTCGGCGATCCGGTCGAGGGCGTAGTCGACCAGCGACTTGCCGGCGACCTCGACCAGGGGCTTCGGGGTGGTGACGGTGATCGGGCGCATGCGCTTGCCGAGGCCCGCGGCCAGCACGAAGGCGCGCGTCACGGCGGGAGCAGGTGTGTCGGTCATCGCGGGCGGTGGTTCGTCACGGTTCGGGGCAGAGGCGCGGCAGGTGCGCGGCGTACCAGGCCCGCACCCCGGCGAGCGCCGGATGGGCGAGGTTGCGGGCGAGGTAGCCCTCGATGCGCGGCAGGTGGGCGAGGTAGCCCGGCTTGCCGTCGCGCCGGTCGAGGCGGGCGAAGATGCCGAGGATCTTGGTCGCCCGCTGGGCGCCCAGCACCGCGTAGGCGCGGGCGAAGCCCTGCATGTCGAACTCGGAATCGCGCAATCGGCGCTCGCGGGCGTAGAGGCCGAGCAGGCGCAGCTCGAACTCGGCGCTGGCATCGACCCGCGCGTCCTGCAGGAGCGAGGCGACGTCATAGGCCGGATGGCCGAGGACCGCGTCCTGGAAGTCGATCAGGCCGATCCGCTCGATCCCGTCGCGCTCGGGCAGCCAGATCAGGTTGGGCGAGTGGTAGTCGCGCAGGGTCCAGGTCCGGGCTTCGCCCTCCAGGCCTTCCAGCGCCTCGCTCCAGGCCGCGACGAAGGCGGCCTTGGCGTCGGGCGCCAGCGGGGTGTTGGCGACGAAGGGCGCGTACCATTCGGGCAGGAGCTCGGCCTCGAACAGCAGCGCCTCGCGGTCGTAGGGCGGCAGCACGTGGTCGCGCCCTTCCGCCACCGGCAGAACGCCAGGCAGGGTCGTGCCGTGCAGGCGCGCCAGCACCTTCACCGCCTCGGCGTAGCGCTCGGGCCGAGGCCCGTTCTGGTCGACGACCGGCTCGGTGCCGAGGTCCTCGAGGATCAGGAGCCCCGCCTCCAGGTCCTCGCCGAGGATCTTCGGGGCGCTGAGCCCCAAGGCCCGCAGGCCGCGATCCATCGCCACGAAGGCGTGCACGCTCTCGGCGAGGTGGACGATGGCGCTGTAGGGCTTGCCGTCCCGCACCGGCGGCCCGTCGGCCTTGGCCGGCGAGATCATCAGCACCGCTTTTGCGCCATCCGGGTTGGTCAGGCGCTCGTAGGAGCGGCTCGACGCGTCGCCCTGCATGTGGGCCCGCTCGGCCTCGCCCCAGCCGGAGCGGTCGAGCAGCACGCGCAGCGCCCGGGCCCGCATCAGCCGGCCGCCGAGGCCGCCGCCGCCGATCAGGCGGGCGAGGCGGGCGTCGTCGCCGAATTCGGGCTTGAGGGAGAGGTCGATGGCGAGAGTCGGGCCGTGGCGCGGCGGCAGCCGGTCGGGCCACTCGACCAGCGCGATCGCCCGCTCGGTCATCTCGTCGAAGCCGAGCTCGACCAGTTCGTCGGGCCCGCGCAGGCGGTAGAGGTCGGCGTGGACGACCGCCTGCCCGCCCCGCCCCTCGTAGGGCTGGAGGAGCGTGAAGGTCGGGCTCGGCACTTCGAGCTCGGGATCGCCGACGATCTCGCGGATGATGGAGCGCGCCAGCGTCGACTTGCCGCCGCCGAGCCCGCCGGAGAGCGCCACCAGGTCGCCGGGCCGCAGGATCTCGGCGAGGAAGCGGCCGAGATCCTCGGTCGCGCTCTCGTCCGGCAGCACGATCTCCCAGGGTGTGCGCTCGGCCATGCCCTCCTGGTCCACTCCGCCATCCTCGCTCACGGGCCCGTCACGGGCGTCGAGTCCCGGTCATAGCCCATGAACCTTAACCGTTCGAATCGTCGCGTTTCCCGCGGTCCCGGGGCCGTGCGACCCCCGGACCGGGATGACCGGCCCGCAAGGACCCACGGACGACAACGCGGCCACGGTGCCGGAATTTCCCGACCCCGTCACCCGCCGGCACGAATCGCTGTCCCCGCGGCGGCCGCCCTGCCGGCTACTCGGCCGCCGCCAGATGGGCCTCGTCGTCGCCGACCGGGAAGGTGCAGGCGACCCGGGTGCCCGCGCCGGGGGACGACGCGATGTCGATGCGCCCGCCATGCAGCTCGACGAAGGAGCGCACGATCGACAAGCCGAGGCCCACGCCGCGGTGACGGGTGCCGAGCGTATGGCTCTCGAAGCGCTCGAACACCCGCTCCATTACCTCGGGCGGCATGCCGCGGCCGTGGTCGACGACCTCCAGCACCAGGCTCTCGCCGTTCTTGCGGGCGCAGACCCGGACCTGCTGGCCCGGGGCGGAGAAGCCGACCGCGTTCGAGAGCAGGTTGAACAGGATCTGGCGGATGCGCTTGCCGTCGGCGACGAAGCTGCCGATGTCCGGCGGCACGTCGAGGACGAGGGCGATGTCGGCCTCGGCCAGCCGGTCGCCGATGCCGCGCACCGCCGCCGCGATCGTGGTCTGCACGTCGACCCGCTCGCGCGTCAGTTCCATCGAGCCGGCATCGATCGAGGCGAGGTCGAGGATGTCGTTGATGATGACGAGGAGCGCCGCCGAGGAGCGCATGATGTGGTCGGCATATTCGCGCTGGCGTGGGTTGAGGGCGCCGACGGTCTCGTCGCCGAGGAGCTCGGTGAAGCCAATGATGTTGGTGAGCGGCGAGCGCAGCTCGTAGGAGACGTGGTGCACGAACTCGTCGCGCAGGCGGGTGGTGCGCTCCAGCGCCTCGTTCTTGTCGGTCAGCGCCCGCTCGACGTTGACGCTCGCCGTCACGTCAATGTGGGTGAGCAGCGTCGCGCCGTCCGGCAGCGGCTCGGCGGCGCAGTCGAGCATCGTGCCGTCGGCCAGCGCCAGCCGGCAGGCGAGGCCGCGGCGGGCATCGACCACGCCGGTCACCGCCTCGCGGATCTGGGTCCACGGCTCCTCGGCCGGGCTCAGGGTGCGGCAGACCGCGATCACCTGGTCGATGTGGGGCTGGACCTCCAGCATCTCGGGGCCGATGCGCCAGACCTGCGCGAAGGCGCGGTTGGCGAATTTCAGCCGCCCGTCGGTGCCGAACACCGCCACCGGCTCGCGCAGGGTGTCGAGCGTCTCGCTCTGCACCTGCATCAGCACGTTGTAGCGCGATTCGAGGTGGACCCGCTCGGACACGTCCTCGAACAGGTAGGTCAGCCCGCCCTGCGGGTTCGGGTCCGCGAGAACGCGCAGGGTCCGCCCGTCGGGCAGGTGCCACCAGGTCTCCTGCGCCTCGGCCGCCCGGTAGGCGGCGAGCACCCCGGCCTTCCAGCTGCGGAAATCCGCCTGCTCGGGCAGCTTGCGGGCGTTGCGCAGGGCGTCGAGGATCTCGCCGTCGAGGGGGCGGCCCTCCAGGAAGGCGGGATCGAGGTCCCAGAGCTGACGGTAGGCGGCGTTGTGGAAGATCAGCTGCTGGCGCGCGTCGAACATCGCGACGGCGGTGGGCAATTGATCGAGGGTGCGGACGTTGGCGTCCATCTGGCGCTGCAGGTCGGCGCGCACGCTCTCGAGCTCCGAGACGTCGACCGCGATGCCCACGGTCCCGGCCTCGGTCGCGACCTCGGTGACGTCGAGGGTGCGGCGCGCGCCCGCCACCACGGCGGAGACCCGCAAGGGGCCCGCGCCCCCCCGGGAGCGGCGGCGCTCGGCCTCCTCGCGGGCGGTGCGCTCGAGGAGTTCGGCGCCCTCGCGCACCGCGCGGGCGGCGTCGCCGGCCTCCGCCGCGGCGGCGTAGGCGGCGTTCGCCCAGGCCAGCCGCCCGTCGGGGCCGCGGTGCCAGACCGGCTGCGGGATCGCGTCGAGGAGGCCGGACAGGGCCGAGAGGCCGTGGCGGGTCTCGTCGAGGGTGGCGCGCAGCTCGACCAGCTCCTGGCGCTCGCCGGTGAGCTCGCGCAGGCGCAGGAGCGCCTGGCCGCCCACCGCCTGGCCCTGCGCCTCGACGGTGCGGCCCTGGAGCGTGCGCACGGTGCGGCGGAAGCGCTCGCCGCGGCCGCGCAGGCTCTCGACCGCGGCGTCCAAAGCCGCGGCGTCGGCGGGCACGAGCCAGGCCCCGAAGGCGAGCACCCGGCGGACCGAGCCCGGCCGCGACCCGTCCGCCGTGATGCCGACATCACCCTCGACCAGCGGCTCGCCGCGGGCGTCCCAGGTCACGACGATCTGCGGCTCGGAGCCGAGAAGGAGGTCGGCCCGGTCGTGGGCGCCGCGCAACTCGGCGAGTTCCGCGTTCAGGGTGTGCTCGCGCCGGGCCCAGCGGGCGCGCTCGCGCAGGTAGAGCAGCGACAGGATCGTGGCGAAGATCGTCAGGCCGATCAGCACCGCGAAGCCGACGGCGTTGTGCGCGTGCAGCCCCGGGGCGGTCTCCGCCGCCTGGGCGGCGGCCGCGAGACCGAGTGCGCCGCCCAATACGCCGGCGCCCGCGCGGCCGCCGAGCCGTCGCGGCGTACGTCCAACCCCCATGATCCGTCCGTCTCCACGCGAACCGGCGCACCGGCCCTCGACCGGACCGGTACGCCACACGACCTGAACGCTACGCCACGATGAACGCCGGAAGCCGTGCCCGTCATGCGGACCGGCTCCCCTCCCCAGAGATTCGCCCGGAGTTTAGCGCGGCGCGGAATCGGCCCGGAAGGGGTGAATTGGGGGGAAGCCAGGCCGTGCTGCACGGAGCAGCGTCAAGAGCACAGAAATGCCACACCTTGGGCAGAACAAAGGCGGAACCCGGGTTCCCTCTTCGATCGCGCAACCGCTGCGGCACATCGTACACGCAAAAAGAAGAGCCCGGCCTGACGGCCGGGCTCCCCAATTCATCACTTCGCGACGGTCGCGATATCAGTAACGGTAGTGGTCGGGCTTGAACGGGCCGCTCTGCTTGACGCCGATATAGGCGGCCTGGTCCTCGCGCAGCTTGGTCAGCTTGACGCCGATCTTCTCGAGATGCAGCGCCGCGACCTTCTCGTCGAGGGCCTTGGGCAGGGTGAACACGTTCTTCTCGTACTTGCCCGGGTTGGTCCAGAGCTCGATCTGGGCCAGCGTCTGGTTGGTGAACGAGGCCGACATCACGAAGGACGGGTGGCCCATGGCGTTGCCGAGGTTCACCAGGCGGCCCTCCGACAGGAGGATGATGCGGTGGCCGTCGGCGAACTCGATCTCGTCGACCTGCGGCTTGATGTTCTGCCACTTGAGGTTCTTGAGACCCGCGACCTGGATCTCGTTGTCGAAGTGGCCGATGTTGCAGACGATCGCCCGGTCCTTCATCGCCCGCATGTGGTCGAGGGTGATGACGTCCTTGTTGCCGGTCGCGGTCACGAAGATGTCGGCGCGCGGCGCGGCATCCTCCATGGTGGTGACCTCGTAGCCTTCCATCGCGGCCTGGAGCGCGCAGATCGGGTCGACCTCCGAGACCAGCACGCGGCAGCCTGCGTTGCGGAGCGAGGCGGCCGAGCCCTTGCCGACGTCGCCGAAGCCCGCGACCATCGCGACCTTGCCGGCCATCATCACGTCGGTGCCGCGGCGGATGCCGTCGACCAGCGACTCGCGGCAGCCGTAGAGGTTGTCGAACTTCGACTTCGTCACCGCGTCGTTGACGTTGATCGCCGGGAAGAGGAGCTTGCCCTCCTTGGCGAGCAGGTACAGGCGGTGCACGCCGGTGGTCGTCTCCTCCGAGACGCCCTTGATCGACTCGGCGAGGCCCGCGAACCAGCCCTTCGGCTTCTCGGCCAGCATGCGCTTCAGGAGCGCGAAGAAGATCTCTTCCTCCTCCGAGCCCGGCTTGTCGAGGAAGGCGGTGTCGCCCTGCTCGGCGCGCAGGCCGAGATGCACGAACATCGTGGCGTCGCCGCCGTCGTCGAGGATCATGTTCGGCATGCCGCCGTCATGCCACTCGAACAGCTTGGCGGTGTAGTCCCAGTAATCCTTCAGGGTCTCGCCCTTGATGGCGAAGACCGGGATGCCGGCGGCGGCGATCGCGGCGGCGGCGTGGTCCTGGGTCGAGTAGATGTTGCACGAGACCCAGCGGAGATCGGCGCCGAGAGCCTTCAGGGTCTCGATCAGCACCGCGGTCTGGATCGTCATGTGCAGCGAGCCGGCGATCTTGGCGCCCTTCAGCGGCTGGCTCGCGGCGTATTCCTCGCGCACGGCCATCAGGCCGGGCATCTCGGTCTCGGCGATCGCGATTTCCTTGCGGCCGAAATCGGCCAGCGCGATGTCCTTGACGATGTAATCGGTGTTGCTCGGCATGGTCGGTCTCCCGTGTCGGCCGCTTCGGCTGCGCCTATACCAGCCGTCCTGCCGGGAGGCAATCAAGATATAAAGATGTCTTTATGCGAGCGGTTCGAAGGAGGCCGGCAGCTCCCCTGCTCCGCTTGCACGCTCCTTGCAGACGTCAGGCGCGTAACGCGGCCGGACCGGCCGCGCGCCAGCCGGGGTTCTCTTCGATGCGTCACGCCTCCCTCTCGCGCCGCCAGCTGATCGCCGGCGCCTCGGCCCTCGCGGCGCTGGGACCCACCGGCGCCGTCCTGGCCCAGGGGACTTCGGCGGGAGGGACGGCGTCCGGCAGCCTGACCTACGGCATCTCGCTGTTCGACCTG
This sequence comes from Methylobacterium sp. 174MFSha1.1, assembly GCF_900116815.1. NCBI lineage: Bacteria > Pseudomonadati > Pseudomonadota > Alphaproteobacteria > Hyphomicrobiales > Methylobacteriaceae > Methylobacterium > Methylobacterium sp. 174MFSha1.1. The sequence goes on from NZ_FPCB01000040.1 coordinate 49,384, forward strand.
CCGCTCACCACCGGCCAGCCCGACCGGGGTGCGGGCGGCTACCAGTTCACCGGGCTCACCCTCTACGATCCGCTGGTCGCCTGGGAGCTCGACGTCGCCGACCGGCCGGGCAAGCTGGTGCCGGGCCTCGCCACCTCGTGGGAGAGCGACGCCGCGGACCGCCGCAACTGGGTCTTCCGCCTGCGCGAGGGGGTCAAGTTCCACGACGGCTCAGGCCTCGACGCCGACGCGGTGATCTGGAACTTCGACAAGGTGCTCGACGCCAAGGCCCCGCATTACGACCAGCGCCAGGCCTCGCAGGTGCGCCCGCGCCTGCCTTCGGTGGCGTCCTACAGGAAGCTCGACGCCATGACGGTGCAGGTCACCACCAAGGCGGTCGACGCGCTGTTTCCCTACCAGATGCTGTGGTTCCTGATCTCGTCGCCGGCGCAGTACGAGGCGGTCGGGCGCGACTGGACCAAGTTCGCCTTCCAGCCCTCGGGCACCGGGCCCTACCGCCTCGCCGTCCTGGTCCCGCGGGTCCGCCTGGAGCTCATCCCGAACGCGACCTACTGGAACCCCAAGCGCATGCCGCGGCTGGCGAAGCTCACGCTCGCCTGCATGCCGGAGGACCTGTCGCGGGCGAACGCTCTCCTGTCGGGCAATGCCGACCTGATCGAGCTGCCCGCCCCCGACGCGGTGCCGCGGCTGAAGGGCGCCGGCATGCGGGTGACCGGCAACGACACGCCGCATGTCTGGAACTACCACCTGTCGATGCTGGAGGGCAGCCCGTGGCGCGACCTGCGCCTGCGCAAGGCCGCCAACCTCGCCATCGATCGCGAGGGCGTGGCCGCGCTGATGGGCGGCCTCGCGACCCCGGCCGTGGGTCAGGTACAGCCGTCGAGCCCGTGGTTCGGCAAGCCTTCCTTCCAGATCAAGTACGACGTCGACGCGGCGCGCAAGCTCGTGACGGAGGCGGGCTACTCGGTCCGGAACCCGCTGCGCACGAAGTTCATCATCCCGACCGGCGGCTCGGGCCAGATGCTGTCGCTGCCGATCAACGAGTTCGTGCAGCAATCGTGGGCCGAGATCGGCATCGCGCTCGAGTTCCAGGCCGTCGAGCTGGAGGTGGCCTACACCGCCTGGCGCCAGGGCGCCGCCGACCCGTCGATGAAGGGCATCACCGGGGGCAACATCGCCTACGTCACCTCGGACCCGCTCTACGCCATCCTGCGCTTCTACGATTCGAAGCAGGTCGCGCCCACCGGCGTGAACTGGAGCCACTACCGCAACCCGGAGGTGGACAAGCTCTGCGACGCGGTGCGGGCGAGCTTCGATCCGGCCGAGCAGGACCGGATGCTGGCGCGCATCCACGAGATCGTGGTCGACGACGCGGTGCAGGTCTGGGTCGTGCACGACACCAACCCGCACGCGCTCTCGGCCAAGGTGAAGGGGTACACCCAGGCGCAGCACTGGTTCCAGGATCTGACGACCCTGGGGTGAGCGTTTCGCCGTCCGGCCGCCGGGTCTCAGCCGCGCAGGGCCGCGTAAAGCCGCCCTGCCCCGCGATCGGCCTCGACCTCCGCAGGCGCGCCGACGATCCGCGGCCTGCGCCGGTCGGCGAGCGCGTGCACCGCCATCGTCTCGCTCCGCCCCCGCAATTGATATGATCCGAGGGCCTCGACGGTGATGCCCTCGGGCAGGAGCGGCAGCTGGTCGAGGACCGCCTCCGAGATCAGCACGTCCCTCCGGGTCTCCCGGCACAGGCCTTCCAGGCGCGCGGTCGCGTTCATGACGTCGCCGAAATACGCGATCTTGTGCCGGTCGACGCCGACCTCCGCCGTCACCACGCTGCCGCCGTGCAGGGCCGCGCGCAATTCGGGCACCAGGCCGAAGCGGGCGAGCCAGCCGTCCCGGTCGGCATCGAGGGCGCGGCGGATCGCGAAGACGCAGGCGACGCACCGCGCCTGCGCGACGCCGCGCGCGAGCGGCCAGGAGACGATGACCTGATCGCCGATATAGTCGTCGACCTGGCCGCGGTAGCGGCGCACCGGTTCGGCGATGGCGGAGAACACCGCCGTCAGCAATTCCTGCGCGGCGATGTCGCCGTGCCGCTCCGCGTAGGCCGTCGAGCCGGCGAGATCGAGGAACAGGAAGATGCGCTCCTCCCGGACCGGGCGGTGGTAGCGCCCGAGGATGAGGTTCACGAAGGTCGCAGCCCCGATCAGGTCGCGCACGCGCAGGACCGAGACGATGATCGCCGCCATCACCAGCGCGAACGGAATGGTCGAGAGCTTCGGGGTGATCGCCCCCATCAGGGGCTTGTCCACGATGCCGAGCGTCCAGAGCGCCAGTCCCGTCAGCACCATGCCGACGACGATGACCAGCACCAGGCTGATCTCGGCAGCGGCGAAATAGGCCAGGGTGGGCAGCCGCCGCAGGCGCTCGCTGTAGCCGCCGAGGAAGACGCCGCGCTCGTACGCGATGGTGAACAGGCCGATGCACGTCCCGTACAGCATGCCCGGGACATTCGGCCCGTCGCTGAACAGCAGGCCGTGCAGGGCCCCGAACGAGGCGCTGACGGCCGCGATGATGATCCAGAAGGCCGCGGTGCCGGTCGACATCGTCTTCCTCGGCTCGGGAGCGATGACGTATCGATGGACGAACACAAGCGGCGACACAACGATCACCGCAGATGTCGCGAGCTTGACCGCTCGGATGTCGTGCGGCAGCGCACAAACCGCCATCATGCATGGTTGCACCGAGATGCGGTCATGAATCGTCGTTCGCGAGAGCGCGGCGGATGCCCGGATGCGGGCCTAGAGGCGGCCGCGAGACCGGCCTGAACTCACTGTCGCCTAAGGTTGAGCGGTGGAGTCAGGCGCAGCATTGGTTGCAGGATCTGCCCATAGCAGCATGGAAACGCCTCGCCCGGTATGAATAAGTATGCTATGTTCATACGCCGTCGAATCGTGCGGTGGAGGGTGCTGCCGTGGCGCAGATCGAGCGCATGACGGTCGTTTTTCCGGAGCCGATGGCGGCGCAGATCCGAGACGCCGTAGCGGCGGGAGAATATGCGTCAACGAGTGAGGCTGTGCGCGATGCCGTGCGGCTGTGGTCGGATCGGCGGCAGATGCGCGCGCAGGACATCGCGCGTTTGCAGCAGGCGTGGGATGAAGGCAAGGCCAGCGGATCAGCCGGCGAGGTCGATTTCAAAGCCTTGAGACAGGAAGCGCGCCAACGCCTCGCTGCCTTGCGCAACGATCGTGGCAGCTAAACTCTCATGGTCGAGAAGGGCGCGCGAAGCCCTTCTCGATATCTATCTGACAATCGGCGTGCACAACCAGACTGCAGCCGAGCGCATCTACGACCGCATCGAGCAGCACGCCGAAAAGCTGCGAGACCATCCACGGATGGGCCCAAGACGCTCTGACATACGATCAGCAGCGCGGGTCCTTGTTGAACCGCCCTACATTATTCTCTACGAGATCGTACCGGATACCGATGACGGACCCATCGACATTATCGAAATCGTTACTGTTCTCGATGGCCGCAGGGACTTGAGCCTAGGGATCTGAAGAGCCAGACCCGAACACCCGCGCCAGATCCCCCTCCCCCATCACCCGGTACTGCCCGGGCTCCAGGTCCGCCGGCAGGTCCAGCGCGCCGATCCGGTCCCGGTGCAACGCTGTGACGTGGTTGCCGATTGCCGCGAACATCCGCCGGACCTGGTGGTAGCGCCCCTCCGTCAGGGTCACGGCGGCGCGCGTCGGCTCGTGCACCTCCAGGGTCACCGGCAGCAGCGGCTTCTCCTCGCCGTCCAGCATCAGCGTGCCGGAGGCGAAGATCGCGCCCTCGTCGCCGCGCAAGGGGCGGTCCAGCGTCACCTGGTAGCGCTTCGAGACGCTGGCCTTCGGCGAGATGACCCGGTGCAGCAGCGCCCCGTCGTCGGTGAGGAGCAGGAGGCCGGAGGTCTCCTTGTCGAGGCGGCCGATCGTGGAGAGGGCCGGCTCGCGCTGGCGCCAGCGCGGCGGCAGCAGCCCGTAGACCAGCGGGCCGGCCTCCTTGTGCGAGCAGGTGACGCCCAGCGGCTTGTGCAGCATCAGCGCGACCCCGGGCAACGGGTCGAGAGGCTTACCGGTGACCGTGAGGCGGGCCGGCAGATCCGGATCGAGGGCTATGCGCCGGTCGGCGTCGTGCAAGGGAGCGCCGTCGAGCACCACCTTGCCGGCGCGGGCGAGCATCTGGATCTCGCGCCGCGAGCCGTAGCCGAGATTGGCGAGCAGCCGGTCGAGCCGGACCGACACCACCTTCGCCTTGCCGGTCATCGCAGGCTGCTCATTTGCGCGCAACTCATTTGCGCGCCTCGTGGATCTTGTAGCCCTGCGCGGCGGCGCGCTGCGTCACCTCGCGAAACACCTCTCCCAGGGTCGCCTCGTACGGCAGATGGGTGTTGGCGGTGAGCCACAAAGTCCCGCCCGGCCGCAACGCCGCCGCGGCCCGGCGGATGAAGGCCTGGCCGAGCGCCCGGTCCTCGGCGCCGCCGTCGTGGAAGGGCGGGTTCATCACCACGAAGTCGAGCCGCTCGGGCACGGCGTCGGCGGCGCGGGCGTCAGTCCAGGTCACCGTCACGCGCGGATCGTCGACGTTGCGCCGCGCCGCCTCGACGGCCCGGCGATCGTTGTCGACCAGGGCGAGGGCGGTCACCTTGGGCGAGGCGAGGACGGCGTGGGCGAGGATGCCGAGGCCGCAGCCGAGATCGGCGCCGCGTCCGGACAGGGCGGGCAGGGTCTCGATCAGCAGGGCGGTGCCGGGATCGATCCGGTTCCACGAGAAGATGCCCGGCTGCGTCCACAGGCCGATCTCGTCGAGACGCCGCGGGGCGCCCTCGCCGATCGCCTCGTCGAGCCCGGTCGGCGCGTCGGGCCGCAAGGTGCGGACGATGCGGTGGTGGCTCTTGGCGCTCTCGTCGAGGCGGCAGCCGAAGCCCGAGAGTTCGCGGCCGAGCCGCGAGCCGCCCCGGTCCTTCGGAGCGAGCACGGTCAGCGGTGCCCCGGGCGCGAGCGCCCGGAGCCCCAGGGCCAGCACGTGGCGGCGCTCCAGGGTACCGGGCGGGGCCAGCATGGTCAGGCCGGGGAGCGAGCCCGGGGCCAGTTCGTCCAGGGCGGTGCCGCCGGGTACCAGCGGCGAGAGCTGCAGCGCGTTCTCCGCCACCTCGACGAGGTCGGCGGGCGGGTGTCCGTAGACGCCCGGACGGGGGGAGATCGAATCGGTCACGAGGGTCAGCCGCGCGGGAATTCCAGGCCCATCTCGCGGTAGCGCTCCGGATCGTCGGCCCAGTTCTCCCGCACCTTCACGAACAGGAACAGGTGGACCTTCGCCTCCGCCGCCTCGGCGATGTCGATCCGCGCGGCCTGGCCGATGGCCTTGATGGTCTGGCCGCCCTTCCCCAGCACGATCTTCCGCTGGCTCTCGCGCTCGACGAAGATGGTCTGCTCGATCCGCACCGAGCCGTCGGGCCGGACCTGCCACTGGTCGGTCTCGACGGTCGAGGAATAGGGCAGCTCCTCGTGCAGCCGGTCGTAGATTTTTTCCCGCGTGATCTCGGCGGCGAGCATCCGCAGCGGCGCGTCGGAGACCTGGTCCTCGGGATAGAGCCAGGGGCTCGGCGGCATCCGGGTCGCGAGCTCGCGGCGCAGGTCGTCGACCCCGTCGCCGGTGAGCGCCGAGATCATGAAGATGCGCTCGAACTTGACCCGCTCGTCGAGCGAGGCGGCGAGCGCCAGCAGCTTCTCGCGGGCGATCAGGTCGATCTTGTTGAGCACCAGGTATTTCGGGCGCTTCAAGTCCGGCATCCGGGTGAGGATGGCGTCGACCTCCTCGTCCACGCCCTTGCGCGCATCGATCAGGAGGCAGACCGCGTCGGCATCGGCCGCGCCGCTCCAGGCGGAGGTCACCATCGCGCGGTCGAGGCGGCGCTTGGGCGCGAAGATGCCGGGGGTGTCGACGAGCACGATCTGCGCCGCGCCCTCCATGGCGATGCCGCGGATCAGCGCCCGGGTGGTCTGCACCTTGCGCGAGACGATCGACACCTTGGTGCCGACGAGACTGTTGAGCAGGGTCGACTTGCCGGCATTCGGCACGCCGATCAGGGCGACGAAGCCGGCGCGGGTCTCCTGCGGCGGGCTCGTGCCTTCGGTGTCTGGAGTGGTGTCGTCCGTCATTCTGCCTGCTCCCCGGGCTCGTCCCCGGTCCACAGCCCCTCGCGCTCCAGCAGCGCGCGCGCGGCGGTCTGTTCGGCCAGGCGCTTCGAGCCGCCGATGCCGATGCCGGGCGCGACGCCGGAGACCCGGGCCTCGATACGAAATTGCGGGGCGTGGTCGGGCCCGGCCCGCTCCACCACCACGTAGACCGGCGTCGGCCACCCTTGTGCCTGCGCCCATTCCTGCAACGCGGATTTCGGGTCGCGGCTGCGCGTCCCCTCGGTCTGGCGGTCGGCCTCGAAGGCGCGGTCGATCACCGCCTTGGCGGCGCCGTAGCCGGCATCGAGGAAGACCGCCCCGAGGATCGCCTCGCAGACATCGGCGAGGATCGCCGAGTTGCGGCGCCCGCCGCCATGGACCTCGCCGCCGCCGAGGTTGAGATGGGGCCCGACCTCCCAGGCATTGGCCACCATGGCGCAGCTCTCGCGCCGCACCAGGCTCGACAGGCGCCGCGACAGGTCGCCCTCGTCGGCGCCGGGCAGCGCGTTGTAGAGCCCGTCGGCGACCGCCAGGCCGAGCACCCGGTCCCCCAAGAATTCCAGGCGCTGGTAGCTGCCGCGGCCGTTGGTGGCGCTGACATGGGTGAGCGCCCGCACCAGGAGGTCGCGGTCGGCGAAGCGGTGGCCGATGCGCTCCTCCAGCACCGACAGGTCGGGCCGGCGCCGCATCCCGCGCTTGCGCCGCGGGGGGGCCTCGCCCGGGGCGGGCGGGTCGGCCTGCGGCGTGGCGGCGTCGAGCTCGCTCAACTCCCGGTCTCCCGTCAGTGGATCGGCTTGAACAGGCGGTTCCAGCGCACCGTCCACGGCCAGTTCCAGATCTGCCAGGCGGCAGCGCCCTCGTCGATCGAGAAGAAGATCACCTCGGCGCGGCCGATCAGGTTCTCGTACGGCACGTAGCCGACATTGCCGAGGTCGCGCGAATCGGTGGAGTTGTCGCGGTTGTCGCCCATCATGAAGAAGTGGTTCGGCGGCACGGTGTAGACCTGGGTGTTGTCCCACAGGCCGCGGTCGCCGTCGCGCTCGATGATCTCGTGGGTGACGCCGCTGGGCAGGGTCTCGCGGTATTGCGGCACCAGGGTCGGCTGGCCGAAGGCGTCGGTGGTCGAGTAATCGGCGATGCGCTCGCGCTTCACCGGCCGGCCGTTGATGTTGAGCACGCCCTCGATCACCTGGATCTTGTCGCCCGGCAGGCCGATCACCCGCTTGATGTAGTCGGTGGCGTTGTCCTTCGGCAGCTTGAACACCACGATGTCGCCCTGCTTCGGCGAAGCGCCCCAGATCCGACCTTTGGCCTCGAACGGCAGATACTCGCTCAAGGGCAGCGAGTACTTGGAATAGCCGAGCGAGTACTTCGAGACGAAGAGGTAGTCGCCGATCAGCAGGGTCGGGATCAGCGAGCCGGACGGAATGTTGAACGGCTGGAACAGCAGGGTGCGGACCACGACGGCGATCAGCAGCGCCTGGACGCCGACCTTGACGGTCTCCTTGATCGAGTCCCAGAGGCCGGCATCCTTGCCGCGTTTCAGGTCCTGGTCCGTGCGTGCGCGATCCATACTCGTTCTCTCCGGCGGTCCGTGCAGCGATCGCCTGGGCACCCGCCGAGGGCACGCGGCCGGCTTCATGCGCGGTGCGGGGGGTCTAGACCAACGCTTGCCCGCCCGCAACGCGGTGCGGCAGCCGCGACCGAATCACCTTTTCGCAAGTCCCCCTCGGCAAGTCGCTTTCCGCAAGTCACCCTTCCGGGAGCGCCTCGATGATGACGAAGGCCTGGGCCAGGGGGGGGTCGTCGGTCAGCGTCACGTGGACCACCGGGCGGTGGCCCGGCGGGATCAGGGTGGCGAGGCGCTCGGCCGCGCCGTTGGTGAGCCGCAGGGTCGGCCGGCCGCCGGGCAGGTTCACCACTTCCATGTCGCGCCAGAACACGCCGTGGCTCATGCCGGTGCCGAGCGCCTTGGAGCACGCCTCCTTGGCGGCGAAGCGCCGCGCGTACGAGGGCGCGCGGGCGGCGCGCCGGTCGCTGCGGGCGCGCTCGCCCTCGGTGAAGACCCGGTGGGTGAAGCGGTCGCCGAAGCGCTCCAGCGAGCGCTCGATGCGGCGGATGTCGCAGAGGTCGGAGCCGATGCCGACGATCATGCGACGTGTCCGGTCCGCGTGTCCTGCCCCGCCCGCGCATCCTGCCCGGTCGGCGCTTGCCGGCGGCCGGCCTCCATGGCCGCCCGCATCGCCCGGATCGCCGCCGGCAACCCGTCGAAGACCGCCTCGGCCATCAGGGCGTGGCCGATATTCAGCTCGCGGATCTGGCCCAAGGCTGCCACCGGGCCGACGCTGTCGACGGTGAGACCGTGGCCGGCATGGATCTCGAGCCCGAGGGAATGCCCGTGCTCGGCCGCGCGGGCGAGCCGCGCGAGCTCGGCTCGGATCCTGGCCTCGTCGCCCGCGATCAACGCCTCGCAATAGGTGCCGGTGTGCAGCTCGACCACCGGGGCGTCGAGCGCGCGGGCGGCCTCCATCACGTGCACCTCCGGCTCGACGAACAGCGAGACCCGGATCCCCGCCGCGTTGAGCCGCGCGATGGCCGGCGCCAGGTGCGCGCGGCCGCCGACGATGTCGAGCCCGCCCTCGGTGGTGCGCTCCTCGCGCTTCTCCGGCACCAGGCAGGCGGCGTGGGGCTTCAGGTCGAGCGCGATGCCGAGCATCTCGTCGGTCGCCGCCATCTCGAAGTTCAGCGGCCGGTCGATCTCGCGCCTGAGCCGCTCGACGTCGGCGTCGCGGATGTGGCGCCGGTCCTCGCGCAGATGGGCGGTGATGCCGTCTGCCCCCGCCGCGATCGCCGCGTGCGCCGCGCGCACCGGGTCCGGCATCGTGCCGCCGCGGGCGTTGCGCAGGGTGGCGACGTGGTCGACGTTGACGCCGAGGCGGAGGGGGGAGGCGGGCATCGTGCGGGCTTCTCGGACGGGGTCTCGCGAAGGGACGCCCGCGATGTAGCGCCGCCCGGGCGCCGCCGCCAGCCGCCCGTATGGTGGAACACACTCCCCGGAGAAAGCGCGCGGCAGCCGGGCATCCGCCTGGACACCTCGCCCGCTGCGCCGCACTGTGGGCGCTCCGCGGCGCGGGGCCGGAGGCCCACCGGGCGCCAAGACCCCGCCGCGACAACCCGACGACCGATGCTCGGGCGGGCCGCCGCGCCCGCCCCGGAGGCCCACGATGTCTGCTCGACGGCTCGACCGCGGCGGTGACGCGCCCGCCCGGCTGCCCCTGCCGCCCCGCCCCCACACCTTCGCCGCGTTCTTCCCCCATCCGGCCCCCTCACCGTCGGAACCGCCGGCCGCGGTTGCCGGTTGGACGCTTCGTATGACCCAGCGAGAGACCCGCTTGTCAGGAACCCTGCGGACGATTCTGGCGGCCGCCGCCGCGCTCTCCGCCGTGACGGCGGCGCAGGCGCAGCAGGGCTCGGCCCCCGTGGACGCTCCGAAGCCCCCGGTCGCGGCGCCCGCTCCGGCCCCCACGCCGGCGCCCGCCGCGCCGGCTCCGGCGACGCAAGGACCGGCCGCGCCGACTCCGGCGAACCAGCCCCCCGCGAACCCGGCGCCCGCCCCCGCCGCGCAGGCCCCGGCGATCCCGCCCGGCACGCCGGCGACGGTCCTCGACACCCAGGATTACGACGGGGTCCTCGGCAAGCCGGTGCGCAGCGCCGCCGGCGAGGATATGGGCCGGATCATCGACATCATCGTCGACAAGGACGGCCGCCCGCGGGCCGCGATCATCGATTTCGGCGGCTTCCTCGGCGTCGGCTCGCGCAAGATCGCGGTCGATTGGCGCGCCCTGCACTTCTCGGCCGACAACAAGCCCGGCCGCGCGGTGCTGCAGCTGAACCGCAACCAGGTGCGCGTCTCGCCCGAATACAAGCCCGGCGACCCGATCGTGGTGCTGGGCCCGGCCGGACCCGTGCCGGCGCCTGCCTCTGCCTCTGCCTCCGCCCCGGCAGCACCGGCGCCCGCCGCCCAGGCTCCTGCGGCCCAAGCCCCCGCGGCATCGGCTCCCGCGGCGCCGGCGCCCAACGCGGCCGCACCCGCCACGCCCCCGGCCCCCGACGAGGCCGCGTCGCGCAATCCGCCGGACAAATGACGCGACCGCGCCCGGCCCATCGCCGTCCCCTCGCCCACCGCGACCGGGAGGTCCCCCGCACCGAGACGCGGCCGGATCCCCGCCCGGACCCGGCCCGCGACCGGGACCGGGCCGGCGCGTCCCTGGGCCGTCGGCGGGAGAAGCCGGCGCCCTCGCTCACCAGCAGCCGCGGGCTCGACGCCTTCACGTTCTTCGTCGCCAACCTCCAGACCGGCTTCGGCCCGTTCGTGGCGGTCTACTTCACCTCGCAGAGCTGGACCCAGTCCGATATCGGGCTGGTCCTCACCATCGGCGGGCTGTTCAGCCTGTTCGGGCAGGTGCCCGGCGGCGCCTTCGTCGACTGGGTGCGCTCGAAGCGCTTCGTCGCCGCCCTGTCGGTGGCGGTGATCGGCGCCTCCGCCGCCGGCCTCGCCCTGTTTCCGACCTTCTTGATCGTGGCTCTCTCGATGGCGGCGCACTCGATCGCGAGTTGCACGCTCACGCCGGCCATCGCGGCGATCAGCCTCGGTCTCGTGGGCCATGCGGGCCTGGGTGAGCGGCTCGGGCGCAACGCCCGCTTCTCCTCGATCGGCAACGCGCTCGCCGCCGGCGGAATGGGCGCCTGCGGCTACTACCTGTCGAGCGAGGCGGTGTTCTACGTCACGGCGGCGCTCGCGCTGCCGACGCTCGCCGCCCTGTGGTTCGTCCGCGCGAGCGAGATCGACCTGGTGCGCCCGCAAAGCGCCGAAGGCGGTCAAACGCCGAGTGGCTGGGAGAGCCTGAAGCTCGTCGTCACCAACCGGGCGCTCCTGTGCTTTGCCGCCTGCATCACCCTGTTCTTCGTCTCGAACGCCGCGATGCTGCCGCTGGTCGGCAGCGTGCTGACGGTGCGCACGAGCCAGACCGCCACCATCCTGATCGCCGCCTGCATCATGGCCCCGCAGCTGGTGATGGCACTGATCGCGCCCGCGGTCGGCCGCGCCGCCCAGGCCTATGGCCGCCGCCCGCTCCTGATCCTGGGCTTCGCCGCCCTGCCGATCCGCGGCCTGCTCTTCGCCTACACCGACGCACCGGAATTGCTGGTGGCGGTGCAGGTCTTCGACGGCATCTCCGCCGCGGTGCTCGGCGTGATGGTGCCGCTGGTCGTGGCCGACTGCACCCGTGGCACCGGCCGCTTCAACATGGCGCTCGGCGCCGTCGGCACCGCGATGGGCTTAGGCGCCGCCGCCAGCACCACGTTGTCGGGCTACATGGCCGACCATTTCGGCTCCCACGCCGCCTTCCTGGGCCTCTCGGCGGTGGCCTTCGCCGCCCTCGTGCTGATCGTCGCGATCATGCCGGAGACCCGTCGGTCCAAGGGAGACTGAAGGAGTACGGGACAACGGTGTGCACCGCAGCGCCGCTCAACTCCCGTTCAGAATCGGCGGATTAAACGACAGGCAGCACCATTCGCCTGCAACATAAGGTGACGCTTGCGCGTTGCGAGAAGCGGGTGGGGCCTGCGGGAGAGGGTGGAGAGATCGCGGCGGGATTCTTGCATCCCGTCCCTCTCCCGACCGTGGGCCGCACGCGTGCGAAGAACCGGGATCGATCGCCACGATGGATGACCTCTGCGCGTACGCCAACCGGCCCTGGGCCTTCGTGGCCCGCTACCTGCGCCGCCGCATCGTGCCCCACGCGGCCATCCTGGTCGCCGTGCTCGGCGCCGTGGCCTGCTCGGTGAGCACCCAGTACGGACTGAAGGGCGTCGTCGACGCCCTCGGCAAGGGCCCGGCGGACAACCACGCGATCTGGCCGGCCCTCACCGTGCTGATCTGCTTCATCGCCGCCGACAACATGCTGTGGCGGGTGGCGAGCCTGATCGCCAGCTTCACCTTCGTGAAGGTCACCGGAGACGTCCGCCGCGACCTGTTCCAGCACCTGACCGGGCACTCGCCGTCCTACTTCGCGGACCGGCAGCCCGGCACGCTGGCGAGCCGCATCACGGCGACCTCCAACGCGATCTTCACCGCCGAGAACATGTTCGTCTGGAACGTGATGCCGCCCTGCGCGGCGGCGTTCGGGGCCATCCTCTACGTCGGCAGCGTCAGCGTGCCGATGGCGCTCGGCCTCCTCGTGATCTGCGGCGGCGTGGTCGTGCTGATGTTCCGCATCGCCGCCGCCGGCAAGCCGCTGCACCACGACTTCGCCGAGAAGGCGGCCTCCGTCGACGGCGAGATGGTCGATCTCGTGAGCAACATGCCGCTCGTGCGGGCCTTCTCGGCCTACAAGCGCGAATTCGCCCGCTTCGACGAGACCATCGGCACCGAGATGAAGGCGCGGCGCCGCTCGCTCCTCTACCTCGAGCGCCTGCGGATCATGCACGCCCTGATCACCGTCGTGGCGGTGCTCGGCCTGCTCTACTGGGCGATCCAGATGTGGCAGCAGGGCGCCGCCACCGCCGGCCAGGTGGTGCTGGTCTGCACGCTCGGCATCACCATCCTGGCGGCGACCCGCGACCTCGCGGTGGCCCTGGTCGACGTCACCCAGCACACCGCCCGCCTGTCGGAGGCCCTGCGCACGCTCTTGCAGCCGCACGACCTGCGCGACCACCCGGAGGCGAAGCCCCTCGTCGGCGAGGGCGCCCGCATCACCTTCGAGGGCGTGGCGTTCAACTATCCCGACGGCCGCGAGGTGTTCGGCGACTTCAACCTCGACATCCAGCCCGGCCAGCGCGTCGGCCTCGTCGGCCGCTCGGGCGGCGGCAAGTCGACCCTGTTCACCCTGCTCCAGCGCTTCTACGACCCGCAGGGCGGCCGCATCCTGATCGACGGCCAGGATATCGGCCGGGTCACGCAGGAGAGCTTGCGCGAGGCGATCACCGTGGTGCCGCAGGACATCTCGCTGTTCCACCGCTCGTTGCGCGAGAACATCCGCTACGGCCGGCCGGACGCCTCGGACGAGGACGTGTGGGCTGCCGCCGCGGCCGCCCGCTGCACCGACTTCATCAACGACCTGCCAGGCGGCTTCGACACCATCGTGGGCGACCGCGGCGTGAAGCTCTCGGGCGGCCAGCGCCAGCGCATCGCGGTGGCCCGCGCCATCCTGAAGAACTCGCCGATCCTGCTCCTCGACGAGGCCACGTCGGCCCTCGACACCGAGTCGGAGGAGGCGATCCGCGAGGCGCTCGGCAACCTGATGAAGGGCCGCACCACGATCGCGATCGCGCACCGGCTCTCGACCCTCAAGGACTTCGACCGGATCGTGGTGCTCGACGGCGGTCAGGTGATCCAGGACGGCTCTCCGGACCGGCTGGTCCACCTTGACGGGTTCTACCGCGACCTGATCCAGCGCGAGACGATCAAGCTGTCGCGCGAGGCGGCGTAGAGGCTTCGGCGCCCCGTCATCGGATCTGACGATTTCTCCTTCGCGGGGACTGGCGCCGGCTCACATCGCGTGAGCCGGCTTTTTGTCGTCGGGAAAGACTTTGGCCGCTGCACGAGCCTGTTCGGGTGAACCGACTTCGTCCACATCCTCCGCGTCATGTATGGACGGCCCCCGTTTCGCAAGGGTTTGTGAGCATCGGTTTGAGCCAGTCGGTTCAGGAGCAGTCATGTATCCGGCCTCTGATGCCGTCGTGCCGCCGCGGTTGATGCGACGAGGACGACGGCGGGCCACCAAGGGGTGCGCACAAGCGTTCCTTGCGAAGAACCAGGCTTCCAACATCCCGACGCGCTGTGACGCGCGATGACGTGGCGGAGTGTCCTGGTCCCAGGTCCCTCATCCTGCTCTGGCCTTGGCCGTGCTTACAGCTCCTTGCTCACCGAAGGTCGCGTCCCGCCGCTCCTCAAGCGGCGGCGGGACGCGACCGGCCTGCCT
>NZ_FPCB01000010.1:0-274620 GCF_900116815.1 Methylobacterium sp. 174MFSha1.1
CGCGACCTTCGGTGAGCAAGGAGCTGTAAGCACGGCCAAGGCCAGAGCAGGATGAGGGACCTGGGACCAGGACACTCCGCCACGTCATCGCGCGTCACAGCGCGTCGGGATGTTGGGAGCCTGGTTCTTCGCAAGGAACGCTTGTGCGCACCCCTTGGTGGCCCGCCGTCGTCCTCGTCGCATCAACCGCGGCGGCACGACGGCATCAGAGGCCGGATACATGACTGCTCCTGAACCGACTGGCTCAAACCGATGCTCACAAACCCTTGCGAAACGGGGGCCGTCCATACATGACGATGGAGGGTGTCAGGGTTGTCGGTCGAAAGCTGGCTCGTTCGCCCTCACGCCGAGCGCGGCGCCGCCACCCGGTGGCGCAGGCCGGCGATCACCGCCCGCAGGGTGCCCGCCTCGTTCTCCAGCGCGTCGGTGCGGGCGTAGATGCGGTCGTGCACGAAGGAGAGCTTGCCGATCGTCGCCGGCGTCATCCGGAACGGGTACAGGTCGGGCTGGCCCATGCTGCGGTTGAGCGAGTTCATCGCGAAGGTCAGCGGCAGCCAGGCCTCGATCAGCCGACCGAAATCCGGGCTGCGATAGGGGTCGAAATCGACCTTGGCCGCGAGCGTGATCGGCGCGTGCAAGGCCGGCCCGGCCTGGAGCTTCGGCTGCACCCGCACGCCGAACTGCGCCGCGGTCTCCAGCGTGTCGACGATGTGCATGTAGTGGGCCCAGGTCTCGGCGAAATCCTCCCAGGGGTGGGAGGTGGCGTAGGCCGAGACGTAGGTCTCCTGCCAGCCCTCGTCCGGGCCGTGGGCGTAGTGGCGCTGGAGCGCGGCGCCGTAATCGGCCCGCTCGTCGCCGAACACGGTGCGGAAACCCTCCAGGCACGGATCGGCCCGTACCAGCACGTTCCAGAAATAATGCCCGATCTCGTGGCGGAAGTGCCCGAGGAGCGTGCGGTAATGCTCGCCGAACTGCGTGCGCCGGCGCTCGCGCTCGACGTCGTCGGCCTCGGCGATGTTCAGCGTGATGAGGCCGTTGTCGTGCCCGGTGAGCACCGGCGGGCCGATCAGGTAGGACTCCGCCGGGTCGACCAGGAAGTCGAAGGCGAGGCCGGCTGGGTCGTCGCGCCGGGACGCGAGCGGCAGGCGCAGGCACCGCATGGCGTAGAACAGCCGGCGCTTGGCCGCCTCGACCTCGCGCCAGCGGGTCCGGTTCCAGGGAATCGACAGGTCCGGCACCACCCGGTTGTGGCGGCAGGCGACGCAGTAGGTCTCCCCCGAGCCCGCCGGCACCAGCCAGTTGCAGCCTCCTGACTCGCGGTTGCCGCAGGCGCGGTACTTGCGGCGCGGGTCGGCGAGCCCGCGCCAGCGCGAGCCGGCCTTCAGCATCGCCGTCATGTCGCAGAGGTCGGGATCGTAGCCGAGGCGGCACTCGCAACTCTCGCACGAGTCGGCTTCGAAATGGGCCGGCTGCGCGCAGGCCTGGCACTGGAAGATCTTCATCGCGGCGTCCGGACAGGCCCCGTGGAACGCCCGGGCGGGGCCTGCCTCACCAAGGAGCTTCGCCCGGCAGAGGTTCCGTTCCCGGCGGCACGGGACTTGCCTCATTTTTTCGCCCTGCCGCCCGTGATCAGGCTTCGAGATGACGCAGAGAGACGCGAGGCCCGTTCAAAGGACGCCGTCCGTGGAGCGACGCGGCGGCTGACGCGGGCCCGGCCAAGGTGTATGAGGCCAAGGCTGGATTCCACGGAACGCGCACGGACAGGCCGGCGGGCGCACCCCCCTCATCTCACCAAGCAGAAGGTTCGGACTCGCCGTGTCGATCAAGGCCGCCCTGCACCACGTCACGTCCTACACCTACGACCGGCCGATCGCGCTCGGCCCGCAGGTGGTGCGCCTGCGGCCGGCGCCGCATACGCGCTCGCGGATCGAGAGCTACGCCCTCAAGGTCACGCCGGCCAACCACTTCGTGAACTGGCAGCAGGACCCCAACGGCAACTGGCTCGCCCGCCTCGTCTTCCCCGAGAAGACGACCCAGTTCCGCATCGAGGTCGACCTCGTCGCCGACATGTCGGTGATCAACCCGTTCGACTTCTTCGTCGAGGACTACGCCCAGACCCGGCCCTTCGCCTATCCGGACGAGCTGAAGGCCGAGCTCGGCCCCTATCTCGCCGTCGAGGAGGGCGGACCGGAGATCGACGCCCTGATGGCGCGGCTGCCGGAAGAGCCGAACACCGTGCTCTTCCTGGTGGCGCTGAACGCGCTGGTGCGCGACGCGGTGAACTACGTCGTCAGGATGGAGCCGGGGGTGCAGACCCCGGCCGAGACCCTCGCCAAGGCCAGCGGCTCGTGCCGCGACTCGGCCTGGCTGATGGTGCAGGTGCTGCGGCGCCTCGGGATGGCCGCCCGCTTCGTGTCCGGCTACCTGCTCCAGCTCGTGCCCGACACCACCGCGGTCGACGGGCCGGCCGGGACCTCGACCGACTTCACCGATCTCCATGCCTGGGCCGAGGTCTACGTGCCGGGCGCCGGCTGGATCGGCCTCGACGCCACCTCGGGCCTGCTCTGCGGCGAGGGCCACATCCCGCTCGCCGCGACCCCGCATTACCGCTCGGCGGCGCCGATCGCCGGCCTCGCCGAGCCGGCCGAGGTCGCGTTCGACTTCGGCATGACGGTGACCCGCGTCGCCGAGGCGCCGCGGGTGACCAAGCCCTTCTCCGACGAGGCCTGGGCCGCCCTCGACGCGCTCGGCGACCGGATCGACCGCGACCTCGCCGACGAGGACGTGCGCCTGACCATGGGCGGCGAGCCGACCTTCGTGTCGGTCGACGACTTCGAGGCGCCGGAGTGGAACGCCGCCGCGGTCGGGCCGACCAAGCGGGGCTTGGCCGACCAGCTGATCCGCCGCCTGCGCGACCGTTTCGGCCCCGGCGGCTTCCTGCATTACGGCCAGGGCAAGTGGTATCCGGGCGAGAGCCTGCCGCGCTGGGCCTTCGGCCTGTACTGGCGCAAGGACGGCGAGCCGGTCTGGCGCAACGCCGACCTGATCGCCTCCGAGACCGGGCCGCGGAATGCCGGCATCCAGGAGGCCGAGGCGCTGATCCACGGTCTCGCCCGGCGGCTCGGTCTCGAAGCTTACGTCCAGCCGGTCTTCGAGGACCCGGAATACTGGGACCGCAAGGTCGCCGACCTGCCGGTCAACGTCACGCCCCTCGACCCGAAGGTCGGCGACGAGGAATCGCAGCGGCGGATGGTTCGGGTCTATACCCGCGGGCTCGAGAACGCGGTCGGCTTCGTGCTGCCCCTCGCCAACGTGGCGATCGGCGCCGACCGGCACTGGGTCTCGGAGCCGTGGCAGCTCAAGCGCGGCGCGATCTACCTGGTGCCGGGCGATTCCCCGGCGGGGTTCCGCCTGCCGCTCGCCTCGCTGCCCTACGTGCCGCCGGGTGAATACCCGTATTACGTGCCGCAGGATCCGGTCGAGCAGCGCGGGCCGCTCCAGCCCGGCGCCGCCACCGCGGCCCCGCGCAAGCCCGTGCCGGTCGGCGTCGCGGTGCGCACGGCGCTCGCGGTCGAGCCGCGGGACGGGGTGCTGTGCGTGTTCATGCCGCCGGTCGAGCGGGTGGACGAGTACCTGGGCCTGCTCTCGGTCCTGGAGGAGGCCGCGGCCGAGATCGGCCAGCCGCTCCACGTCGAGGGCTACGAGCCGCCCTACGATCCGCGCCTGTCGGTGATCAAGGTCACGCCCGATCCCGGCGTGATCGAGGTCAACGTGCAGCCGGCCCGGACCTGGCGCGAGGCGGTCGAGATCACCACCGGCCTCTACGAGGATGCCCGCCAGACCCGGCTCGGCGCGCAGAAGTTCATGACCGACGGGCGCCATACCGGCACCGGCGGCGGCAACCACGTCGTGCTCGGCGGCGCGACCCCGGCCGATTCGCCGTTCCTGCGCCGGCCCGACCTGCTGAAGAGCCTGGTGCTGTACTGGCAGCGCCACCCGTCCCTGTCCTACCTGTTCTCGGGCCTCTATGTCGGCCCGACGAGCCAGGCGCCGCGGATGGACGAGGCGCGCCACGACGGGCTCTACGAGCTCGAGATCGCGCTCGCCCAGGTGCCGCCGCCGAACGGGCCCGAGGTGCCGCTCTGGCTCGTCGACCGGCTGTTCCGCAACATCCTGACCGACGTCACCGGCAACACCCACCGGGCCGAGATCTGCATCGACAAGCTCTACTCGCCGGACGGGCCGACCGGCCGCCTCGGCCTCCTGGAGTTCCGCTCCTTCGAGATGCCGCCGGACGCGCGGATGAGCCTCGCCCAGCAGGTGCTCCTGCGCGCCCTCGTCGCCTGGCTGTGGCGCGAGCCGCAAGGTGGCGGGTTCGTGCGCTGGGGCACGGCCCTGCACGACCGCTTCATGCTGCCCCACTTCCTGTGGGAGGACTTCCAGTCGGTGCTGGGCGACCTTACCCACGCCGGCTACGCCTTCGATCCGGCCTGGTATGAAGCGCAGGCCGAGTTCCGCTTCCCGCGCTACGGCGAGGTCGAGCGCGGCGGGGTCAAGCTCGAGCTGCGCCAGGCGCTCGAGCCCTGGCACGTGCTCGGCGAGGAGGGCGCCATCGGCGGCACGGTGCGCTACGTCGATTCCTCGGTCGAGCGCCTGCAGGTCAAGGTCTCGGGCTACGTGCCGAGCCGGCACGTCGTCACCTGCAACGGCCGGCGCCTGCCGATGGCCGATACCGGCCGCTCCGGCGAGGCGGTGGCGGGCCTGCGCTTCAAGGCCTGGCAGCCGGCCTCGTCCCTGCACCCGACGATCCCGGTCCACGCGCCGCTGACCTTCGACGTGCTCGACACCTGGAGCGGGCGCTCGCTGGGGGGCTGCGTCTACCACGTCGCCCATCCGGGCGGGCGCAACTACGAGACCTTCCCGATCAACACCTACGAGGCGGAAGGCCGCCGCCTCGCCCGCTTCCAGGAGAACGGCCACACCCCGGGCCGGGTCAGCGTGCCGCCGGCGGAGACGCAGCGCGAGTTCCCCCTGACCCTCGACCTGCGCACGCCCCAGCTCCGGTGAGTGACGCCCCGGTGAGCGACGCCTCGGTGAGCGAGGCTCCGATGAACGAGGCGCTGGCGGCGGCGGGGGTCCCGGCGCCGGCCCGTCCCGACGTGTCACGCGAGGATGTGCCGCGCGAGGATGTGCCCCGAGAGGATGGACCGCAGGGGGACGGGCCGCAGGAGAGCGGCTCGCGAGAGGACGGGCCGGAGGAGCGGCTGGCGCGCTGGACCGCGGGCTACGCCGCCCTGCCGGACCTGCCCGACGAGCTGCTCGCTCCGGACGGGTCCTTGCGCCCGGCCTGGGACCGGTTCCTGCGCCACCTCGCCGGGCTCACCGACGGCGAGATCGCCGCCCGCCTCGCGGCGGCCGGGCGGCACATCCACGAGACCGGCATCGCCTACCGGGCCTACGGCGAGGCGACCGAGCGCGACTGGCCGATCGGCGCCCTGCCGCTCCTGATCGAGGGATCGGAGTGGCAGGCGATCGCCGCCGGGGTGGCGCAGCGCGCCGAGTTGCTGGAGGCGGTGCTGACCGACCTCTACGGCGACGGCGCGCTCGCCCGGGCCGGCCTGCTGCCGGCCGCCGCCGCTGCGGGCGATCCGGAATTCCTGCGCCCCCTCGTCGGCGTCGCCCCCCCGGGCGGGCGCCACCTGCACTTCTACGCCGCCGACCTCGCCCGCGGGCCGGACGGCGCCTGGCGGGTGCTCGCCGACCGGACCCAGGCGCCGTCGGGCGCCGGCCACGCCCTCGAGAACCGCCTCGTCATGGCCCGGGCCCTGCCGGAGGTCTACGGTGCGCTCGACGTCGAGCGCGTCGCCTCGTTCTTCCAGGCGTTTCGCGACGGGCTCGCGGCGGCGGCGACGCGGGCCGAGCCGCGCATCGGCCTGATGACCTCGGGGCCCTACAGCGACACTTACGTCGAGCAGGCGGTGCTCGCCCGCTATCTCGGCTTCTCCCTCGTCGAGGGTGACGACCTGCTGGTGCGCGACCGGCTGGTGTTCATCCGCACCGTCGCCGGCCTGAAGCGGGTCGACGTGCTGTGGCGGCGCATCGACGGCGACTTCGTCGATCCCCTCGAACTCAATCCCGCCTCCCGCCTCGGGGCTCCCGGCCTCGTCGAGGCCCTGCGCTCCGGCGCCGTGGCGATGGGCAACATGCCGGGCACCGGCCTCGTCGAGAGCGCCTGGCTCGCCGCCTCGCTGCCGGCCCTGTGCGAGCGCCTGCTCGGCGAGCCCCTGCGCCTGCCCGGCCTGCCGACCTGGTGGTGCGGCGAGCCTGACCATCGCGCGGCCGTGCTGGAGCGGTTCGACTCCCTCGCCTTCCGGCCGGCCGCGGCGCCGGCGCAAGGCGCCTTCACCAGCCGGGCCTTCGGCGAGGGGCGCGACGCGGCCGAGACCGCGCGCCTGCGCGCCGTCCTGCGCGACCGGCCGGGCGACCTCGTCGCCCACGAGCCGGTGCGCCTCTCCACCGCCCCGGTCTGGGACGGCACCCGGCTCGTGCCCCGGCCCTTCGTGCTCCGGGTCTTCGCCGCGGCGACCCCGGAGGGCTGGCAGGTCATGCCCGGCGGCTTCTGCCGCATCTCCGAGACGCCGGACGTGCGCCCGGTGGCGATGGGGGCGGGGGTCCGCGCCGCCGACGTCTGGGTCCTGTCCGACAGCCCCACCGCCGCCCAGGCGAGCCTGCTGCCGCCGAGCGACCGGGTGGCGGTGCGCCGGGTGCCCGGCCTCCTGCCGAGCCGGGCCGCCGACAACCTGTTCTGGCTCGGCCGTCATCTGGAACGGGCCGAGGCGGTGATCCGCCTCACCGCCTGCCTCCTCGACGGGGCCGGCAGCGTCTCGATGGCGCCGGAGGACCGCGCCACCTCGGGCCGCATCCGCGCCCTGCTGCACGCCTGGGGCGCCGTGCCCTCGGCCGAGGGGCCGGCGGCGGCCCTCGCCCACCACGCCCTCTCGGACGGGGGGCAGTGGGGCTCGGGCCTGTCCCACGCCCTCTCGGCCCGGCGCAACGCGGCTTCCTTGCGCGAGCGGCTCTCGGGCGAGACCTGGCGGGCGCTCTCGGCCCTGCGCGAGGTGCTGGAGGCGCCGGACGGCGCCGATTCGGAGGCGGCGCTCCTCGACCGGGCCGAGCGCGCCCTGTCGCTGACCGCGGCGCTCGCCGGCCTCGCCCAGGAGAACATGAACCGGGCCGGCGGCTTCACCTTCGTCGACATGGGCCGGCGGGTCGAGCGGGCGGTCAATGCCTGCCGCTTCGCCCTCGATTTCGGCGCGGCGGGGGCGAGCACCGACGATCTCGGGGTGCTGCTCGACCTCGTCGATTCCCGCATCTCCTACGGGGCGCGCTACATCCTGGGCGTGGCGCTCGCGCCGGTGCGCGACATGGTGCTGCTCGACCCCTACAACCCGCGCTCCCTCGCCTTCCAGGTCGAGCGCCTGGCCGAGCGCCTGTCCGGCCTGCCGCCTTTGCGCCAGGACGGGGTGGCGGAGCTGCCGGTGCGGCTCGTCGCCGGCCTGTCGGGCGAGATCGCGGCGGCGGAGGCCGCGACATTGCCGCTCGCGACGGTGGCGGAGTGGGAGATGCGGCTGTGGGGGATCGCCGAGGCGGTCGGCGCCCGCTACTTCCCGGGCGGGTCGGACGCTGCCCGGCCCGAGAACCTCACCACCCTGGCGTGATCTCCCCGCATCGATGCTCTACCGCCTGCGCCACCTGACGGCCTACGCCTACCGCAACCCGGTGGGCTTCGCCCGCTGCACCCTGCGCCTCGCGCCGGCGGCGGGGGAGGGGCAGGCGCTCCTGTCGCACGAGGTGGTGGTCGAGCCCGCGCCGCCGAATGCGACCGAGCGCACCGACTTCTTCGGCAACCGCGCGGTCTTCCTCACCGTCGAGACGCCGCACCGGGAGTTCCGGATCGACGCGCTCTCCCGCGTCCGGGTCGAGCGGCCGCCGCTGCCCGACCCCGCGACCGGACCGGCCTGGGAGGAGGTGCGGGAGCGGGTGCTGACCTGGCCCGGCCTCGGTCCCGACGCGGCCCTGCATTTCGCGGCGCCGAGCCGGCGGGTGCCGGTCCTGCCCGAGATCACCGACTACGCCCGGGCGAGCTTCCCCCCCGGGGGCGGCGCCTATGCGGGCGCCTTCGACCTGATGCGCCGCATCCGGGCGGATTTCGCCTTCGATGCGGAGGCGACCGAGGTCGGCACGCCGCTCAGCCAGTCCTTCGCCGGGCGCCGCGGCGTGTGCCAGGACTTCTCCCACATCATGATCGCGGCTCTCAGGGGCCTGGGCCTGCCGGCGGCCTATGTCAGCGGGTACCTGCGCACCCTGCCGCCCCCGGGACAGAAGCGGCTGGAGGGGGCGGATGCCAGCCACGCCTGGGTGTCGGTCTGGTGCGGGGAGGGGTGGATCGGCCTCGATCCCACCAACGGCATCGGCGTGCAGGACGACCACATCGTCGTCGCCCGCGGCCGCGACTACGGCGACGTCGCGCCGGTCGCCGGCATCATCGCCGGATCGGGCGCGCAGAGCCTGCGGGTCGCGGTGGACGTGGTGCCGGAGGAGGAGGAGTGCGGGCCGGGCTGATGCGCTAGACTTCGGGGAGACGGAGGTCCCGGCCCGCGGGTGCGACACCAGCCGAGTGCCGCCGTTCAGGGCGGGACAGGGCCGGCGTGGCGAGGGGAACACTGGGCCGGTTTCGGGGCCCCGTCCTCAACCTGGATCAATCTCCGGCGATTTCGGGCCAGCCGCGCGACGATCCTTGCGTCATCGCCGTCGCAAAGCGGAGCCGTGACGATATCGATTGTCCGATCTTATCGTTCTTGCTGTAATCAGGAGCAGCTGCGTTCCCCTCTCCAGGCGATGCCAGGCTTGGCCGGCCTCGGCTGAAGAGGGGATCTCGCGATTCAACCTGGCGGCTCGGTGCTGGAGAAGGCGCAGTCCCGATCCTATCGCGGCGCGCCCCGACCCGGCTCGCCCGCTCCCGTCGCGCTGCCGCCGGCACGCTCGCCGGGCGGCACCGCCGCCGCGCCCGTGGTGCCCGTGCCGAGGCTGCTGTGGCCGGCGCCCTTGCCACTGTCCTGGCTGATGCCCGGCTGGCCGGCGGCGCCGGTGCTGTTCGGGCTGCCGGACCCTGCGCCGAACGCACCGCCCCCGCCGGACCCTCCGCCCGTTCCCTGCGCCGCCGCGAGCCCGGTGCTGCCGGCGACGAGGGCGACGGCGATCATCATGGTCTTCATGTCCCGATGCCTCATCGTGAGAGGAGGCCCGCCGGTGGCGGGCGTCGGAGGCAATCGGTGCCGGCTGCTCGCGTTCCGGGAGGCAGCCATACCCGCCGGGAGGCAGCCATGCCCGCCGGGAGGCAGCCATGCCGCAGGCGCACCAGAACCAAGCAAGCCGCGCGTCGTTGCCCCGCCATGGAACTCACGCTCCAGCCCGTGCACGTCAGGACCGGGGACGAGGCCGAGCGGGGATTGCTCGTCTTCGTCGACGGCGCCCTCGCGGCGGTGCTGGTCTGTCTCTCCGACGCCTATGGCGAGGAGGCCGGCGAGTGGTTCCTCGAAGCGGGTTTCGGCAGCCTCGCCTCGCCGCAGCCACAGATCTTCTCCGATCTCGACGCCGCCGAGACCTGGATCGCGCGGCGGCTCGGGGCTAGTCCTCGTCCTCCCTGACCGTGTCGGCGAACGG
The DNA here is from genome assembly GCF_900116815.1 of Methylobacterium sp. 174MFSha1.1. NCBI lineage: Bacteria > Pseudomonadati > Pseudomonadota > Alphaproteobacteria > Hyphomicrobiales > Methylobacteriaceae > Methylobacterium > Methylobacterium sp. 174MFSha1.1. The sequence continues at coordinate 9,724 of NZ_FPCB01000010.1, forward strand.
CACGCTCATCACCGGGCGCCCGTCCTCGTCCGTCACCTCGAAGGTGCAGGTGAACCAGTCCCGCACCGCGTCGAGCCGCACCCGGGCGATCAGGTCGCGGGCGACCGCCAGCGCATGGGCGCGCGCCTCGTCCGGCCCGGCCAGCGCATCCCCCTCCGGATCCGTCGCGAGGCCGTCGGGGCCGGGGCCGTGCCGGAGGTGGAAGAAGTAGCGCGGCATCAGGCGCCCTCGATCAGGCGGGCGTATTCGGCCTCCGGCGTGCCGTAGCTGCCGTTCGTCAGCGCCATGAGCTTGTCGCGGTCGAGCACCTCGATGCGCCGGCGCTTGGCCCGGATGCGGCCGGCGCCCTCCAGGTTCTGGATCGCCAGCGTGACCCCCGCCCGCTGCACCCCCAGCATCATCGACAGGAAATCGTGCGTGAGCACCAGCTCGTCGCCCTCCGTCCGGTCGTGGCACATCAGCAGCCAGCGCGCGAGGCGGCTCTCGAGGCTCAGGGAGGCGTGGGCGTAGGCGGTCTGGGTGATCTGGACGATCAGAGTGTGGACGTAGCGCAGCAGCAGGCGGCGCAGGGCCGGGCTCTCGTCGAGTGCGGCGCAGAAGGCCTCCCGACCGATGCTTAGGCCCTCGCCCGACAGCTGGACGAAGTAGACGTGCGGCGTGGTGGTGCAATCGAGCCCGACCGGCACCGCGCCGACCAGGCCCTCGCTGCCGACGAGGCCGACCTCGATCCGGCGGTCGTCGTGGGCGGTCGAGATCGAGACCATGCCGGTCTCGAGGAAGAGCAGGTCGTCCACCGGCGCGTCCGGGGCGATCACCACCTCGCGCAGCTGCAGCGCGATGGGATCGAGGTGGGGCTGCAACCGCGCGAAATCCTCGGGGGCCATGGCCCGCAGGAGGCGATTGCGCAGGATCGATTGTCGGAGCTGCGGCACGGATTCCTCCTCGCGGATCGACGGGTCGGCATCCTCTGCTGACGAGACACCTCGGCGTCAGCTGGCGGTTTGTCTTCGAATATTAAAGGGATTTATTCCTATAAATAAATGATTATAACAAATGATATGCGATCTAACATTTGATATTCACATCCATCGCTTTCGAAATCACACGCTAAATCGGAACCCTCATCGCCTCGTGCCATTGTACGATACAACACCGAACCACGCGATCTCTTACGATCGCCGCCGCCTGCCCCTATAGATCTTCGTAACGGCGCGCGTCCGCGAGCAGGCACGGGAGGGGCGAACTTGCGACGGGACGACCATCATCCGACGGTCCTGCTGGTCGAGGAGGATCCCCTGGTCGGCCTCGCGGTCGGCGACACGCTGGCGGAGGCCGGCTACCGGGTCGCCGGGCCCCTGGCGAGCCAGGACGAAGCCCTGGCCTGGATGGCCCAGGGAGCGCCCGACCTCGCGATCCTCGACCTCCCGCTCCGTGACGGCGACGGCAGCCGCCTCGCCCAGGCGCTGCGGGAGAGCGGCGTGCCGTTCCTGGTTCATGCCGACAATGCGCGCGACGCCGCGTCCTGCGCCGAGCTGCGCGCCGCGCCCCGACTGACCAAGCCGGCCTGGCACCGGGACCTCGTCCTGGTGCTCGGCCAGCTCGCCCGCGAGGCGCGACCATGATGCCGACATCCGCGACGCTGACGATCCACTCACCCGCCGCACCGTCCCCGGGCGGGCACCCGCTCCACCCGATCGTGCGCAAGCTCGCGGCCTACCATCCCCTCGAGGCGGAGGAGCAGGCCGCGCTCGCGGGCTTGAGCACCGGCGGGCAGCGGGTCGAGGGGCGCCACGACCTCCTGGTCGAGGGGGCGGCGCCCGACAGCGCCGTCCTGGTCCTGGAGGGCATCGCCTGTCGCTACCGCCATCGCCCGAGCGGTCGCGCCAGATCACCGGCTTCCTCGTGCCCGGCGATCTCTGCGACCCCGACCTCGCGCATCTGGGCCGGATCAATCACGGCGTCGGCACCCTCGGGGCCTGCCGGATCGCCCGCATCCCCCGGGAGGTGCTGGCCGACCTCGTCGAGCGGTATCCCGGGATCGCCCGGGCCCTGCGCTGCGCCAAGCTCGCCGAGGAGGAGACGACCCGCGAATGGGTGATGAATCTCGGCTGCCGCTCGGCGGTCGAGCGGGTGGCGCACCTCCTGTGCGAGCTGCACGAGCGGTTGCGCATCGTCGGCTGGGCGACGAAGGGCGGCTACGACCTCGCCTTGACGCAGCAGGACCTCGCCGACACGACCGGCCTGTCGAACGTCCACGTCAACCGGGTGCTGCGCCAGCTGCGCCTGATGGGTCTGGTCGAGGTCGGCGGCCGGCGGGTCGACATCCTCGACCTGCCGGGCCTCCAGGCCGTCGCCGAGTTCCAGGCCGACTACCTGCGGCCCGCCTCGGGCTGATCAGCCGAGATCCAGCTCCACCGTCACCGGCACGTGGTCGGAGGGTTTTTCGAGGCCGCGCAGGTGCTTCTGCACCGAGGCCGAGATCAGGCGGTCGAGGGCCTGCGGCGAGAGCAGCAGGTGGTCGATCCGGATGCCCTGGTTGCGCGGCCAGCAGCCGGCCTGGTAGTCCCAGAAGCTGTAGACGCCCGGCCGGCCGTCGCAGGCGCGCAAGGCATCGGTGAAGCCCTCGTTGATCAGGCTGCGGAACGCCGCCCGGGTCTGGGGCAGGAACAGCGCGTCATTCACCCAGGCCGCCGGATCGGCGACGTCCTCGGGCTCGGGGATCACGTTGTAGTCGCCGGCGAGCACCAGCACCTCTTCCCGCGCCCGCAACGCGACGGCATGGGCCTGGAGCCGGCGCATGAAGGCGAGCTTGTAGTCGTATTTCGGCGTGCCGACGGGGTTGCCGTTCGGCAGGTAGATCGAGGCCACCCGCACCGGCACGGTCGCGGTCGGGATCACCGCCTCGATGTAGCGCGCCTGCTCGTCGGCGGCGTCGCCCGGCAGGCCGCGGCGGATCTCCTGGAGCGGCAGCGGCCGGCGGGCCAGCAGCGCGACGCCGTTGAACGCCTTCTGGCCGTGGGTCGCCACCACGTAGCCGGCCTCCTCGATCTCGGTGCGGGGAAACGCGTCGTCGACGCATTTCAGCTCCTGGAGGCAGACCACGTCGGGCTGCGCCTCGGCCAGGAAGGCCAGGAGGTGCGGCAGACGCTGCTTGACCGAGTTGACGTTCCAGGTGGTGATCCGCATCGCGTCCCGCGCCGCTCGTGAACCGCTACTGCCGTGAGGGTCCGTCATCGGGGTTTCGCGCCGCGCTGGCAAGCCGCGGGACGGCGGTGGGGTGGGGACGGACGGAATGGCGTTCGACTGGTGGGATCCGGTGCGCGACTATTGCGAGCGCACCGGGCCGGAGCTGTGGGCCGAGCCCTTGAACGCGGTCTCGAACGCCGCCTTCGGGGTCGCCGCGTTCCTGCTGCTGCGGCGCAGCCGGACGCCGGACCCGGTCGCCGACGGCTTCGCCTGGCTGATCGGGCTGATCGGCCTCGGCAGCGCCCTGTTCCACACCCTGGCGGTGGAGTGGTCGGCGCTCGCCGACGTGATCCCGATCGCGCTCTTCATCCACGCCTACTTCTTCCTGGCGCTCCGGCGCTTCCTCGGGCTCTCCGCTCTCGCGGCGCTCATCGGCACCCTCGCTTTCGCGGCGGCAGCCGCATTCTTCGAGCCCGTCCTGTCGGAGCTCGCCGGGCGGCCGCTCGGGCCGCTCACCAACGGCTCGGTCGCCTACGCCCCCGCGGCCCTCGCGCTGTTCGGCGTCGGGCTCGCCTCGCTCCGGTTCGGCCGGCGCGAGGGCGCCGCGCTCATCGGGATCGGGGTGCTGTTCCTCGCCTCGCTCACGGCGCGCACGCTCGACGCCGCGCTCTGCCCCTTCGTGCCGTTCGGCACCCACTGGCTCTGGCACCTCCTGAACGCGTGCGTGCTCTCCGGCCTGGTGCGGGCGGCCCGCCGCGCGGGGCCGCCTGACGCGAGTGTCGCCTGACGCAAGGTGCCGCCTTCCTTGCACGGGTCCGGAAACCGTTGCAGAAGGACCCCGCCGCGGGGCCGCGACATTCGCGCACCGCGCCTGCCTGCCCGGATTGTTCGCCATGACTCAAGCCCTCCGCCTCGGCATCGCCGGCCTCGGCACCGTTGGAGCCTCCGTCGTCCGCATGGTCGCGCGCCGCGCGGATGCGATCAGCGCCACCGCCGGGCGGCCGGTCCGGGTCACCGCCGTCGCCGCCCGCGACCGCACCCGCGACCGCGGCCTCGACCTCGAGGGCGTGACCTGGTTCGACGATCCCGTCGCGCTCGCCCGCTCGGCCGAGGTCGATTGCGTGGTCGAGCTGATCGGCGGCGCGGAAGGGCCGGCGCGCGAGACCGTCGAGGCGGCGCTCGCCGCGGGCAAGCACGTCGTGACCGCCAACAAGGCGCTGCTGGCGCGTCACGGTCCGGCGCTGGCCCGCGCGGCGGAAGCATCGAACGTCGCGCTCGCCTTCGAGGCCTCGGCGGCCGGCGGCATCCCGGTGGTCAAGGCCCTGCGCGAGGCGCTCGCCGGCAACCGGATCTCGCGGGTCTACGGAATCCTCAACGGCACCTGCAACTACATCCTGAGCCGGATGGAGCTGGAGGGCCTGACCTTCGAGGCCTGCCTGAAGGACGCGCAGGCCCTCGGCTACGCCGAGGCCGACCCGACCTTCGACGTCGAGGGCTTCGACACCGCCCACAAGCTCGCGATCCTGACGAGCCTCGCCTTCGGCACCGAGCTCGACGCCGAGGGCGTCTCGGTCGAGGGCATCTCGGCGATCACCCCGCTCGACCTGCGCATGGCCGACGAGCTCGGCTACCGGATCAAGCTCCTCGGCGTCGCCGAGGCGACGGCGGGCGGCATCGAGCAGCGGGTCCACCCGACCATGGTGCCGAAATCCTCCGCCATCGCCCAGGTGATGGGTGTGACCAACGCCGTCACCATCGACACCGACGCGCTGCGCGAACTCACCCTGATCGGCCCCGGCGCCGGCGGCGAGGCCACCGCCTCGGCGGTGGTCGCCGACATCGCCGACGTGGCGGCCGGCCGCACGCCCCCGGCCTTCGGCCGTCCGGTGGCGGCGCTGACCGCCCCGGTGCGGGCCGAGATGCAGCGCCACGAGGGCGGCTACTACATCCGCCTGACCGTCCACGACCGCCCCGGCGTCGCCGCCGGCGTCGCGACCAAGATGGCCGAGCGCGAGATCTCGCTCGAGAGCATCCTCCAGCACCGCTCGGAGAACGCGGTGGCCCGCGACCGCCACGGCCGCTCGGGCCTGCCGGTGCCGCTGGTGCTGATCACCTACGCGGCGACCGAAGCGGCGATCCGCGAGAGCCTCGACGCGATGGCGGCGGACGGCCTCCTCTCCGAGCCGCCGCAGCTCATCCGCATCGAGCGCGAGTAGGCCGGCCGGTCGCCGTGACGAGCGATGGATTGAACGGGACTAACATTCCCGTGCAATCCACCGCCGGACCGACGGCCGATTGATAAAATTCAGTTCAGCGGCGCCGGTTTCTCCTCTAAGACCCGGCCCGAACGATCAGCACGAGGATCACGAACGCATGTCGGACGCCAAGAAGCCGGGGCCGAGCCAGGTCATCGAGCGCATCCTGACCCTCGAACTGGTGCGCGTCACCGAGCGGGCCGCCGTGGCCGCCGCGCGCCTGCGCGGCCAGGGCAACGAGAAGGCCGCCGACCAGGCCGCCGTCGACGCGATGCGCCGCGAGCTGAACCGCCTGCCGATCGACGGCACCGTCGTGATCGGCGAGGGCGAGCGCGACGAAGCCCCGATGCTGTTCATCGGCGAGACCCTCGGCAACGGCTCGGGCCCGAAGGTCGACATCGCGGTCGATCCGCTCGAGGGCACGACCCTCTGCGCCAAGGACATGCCGGGCTCCGTCGCCGTGATGGCGATGGCCGAGGGCGGCACCCTGCTCGCCGCCCCCGACGTCTACATGCACAAGATCGCCATCGGCCCGGGCTACCCGGTCGGCACCGTGCATCTCGACGCGAGCCCTGAGGAGAACATCCACGCGCTCGCCAAGGCCAAGGGTGTCCCGCCGGCCGAGATCACCGCCCTCGTCCTCGACCGGCCGCGCCACACCGACCTGATCGCGGCGATCCGCCGGACCGGCGCCGGCGTGCGCCTGATCTCCGACGGCGACGTCGCCGGCGTGATCTTCACCACCATGCCGGAGGAGACCGGCATCGACATCTATCTGGGCATCGGCGCCGCCCCCGAGGGCGTGCTGGCGGCGGGCGCGCTGCGCTGCATCGGCGGCCAGATGCAGGGCCGCCTGATCCTCGACACCGAGGAGAAGCGCGACCGTGCCGCCAAGATGGGCGTCTCTGACCCGAACCGCCTCTACTCCCTCGAGGATCTCGCTCGCGGCGACGTCGTGGTGGCGATGACCGGCGTGACCGACGGGGCGCTGGTCAAGGGCGTGAAGTTCGGCCGCAGCACGATCCGCACCGAGACGGTGGTCTACCGCTCGCATACCGGCACCGTGCGCCGGATCGAGGCCGAGCACCGCGACTTCGACAAGTTCCACCTGAAGTAGGATTTTTCGGAGCGGGGCCGCGCGGTCGATCTGCGCGGCCCCTTGATCCTGCGATCGTTCCCCGCGACCCTGCCGGCGATTCTCCCCGACAGGACCGCCGCCGGATGCCGACCCCCACCATTCGCCCGCTGCGCCCCGACGAGCGCGCCGCCTGGGACCCGCTCTGGCAGGGCTACCTCGCCTTCTACGGCGCGACCGTCGCGCCGGAGGTCACCGACCTCACCTGGGCCCGCCTGCACGACGCGTCGGAGCCGATGCACGCCCTCGTGGCCGAGGGGGAGGACGGCGCGGTGATCGGCCTCGTCCACTACATCTTCCACCGCTCGACCTGGACCGCCGGGCCGTACTGCTACCTGCAGGACCTGTTCACGGCGCAAGCGGCGCGCGGGCAGGGGGCCGGGCGTGCCTTGATCGAGGCGGTCTACGCGGCGGCGCGCGAGGCCGGGGCGAGCCGGGTGTACTGGCTGACGCAGGAAGCCAACGTCACGGCGCGGGCGCTCTACGACACGGTGGCGGACCGGCCGGGGTTCATCCAGTACCGGAAGATCCTCTGAGCGCTACGACGCTCCGAACCCTCCCCCGCAGAGGGGGGAGGGTTATGCCCTGCGCGACCGCCGATATGAAAAAGGCTCCCGGCATGCCGCCGAGAGCCCCGCAATCTGCAAAATTCGGGTGCTCCCTACCGGAACAGCGACGCCATCCCGCCCTGCATCCGCCCCAGGCCCTGCTTGGCGACCTGGTTGCCCTGGTCGATCGCGATGGCGCGCTGGTAGCTCTCCGTCGCCTCCTGGCGGCGGTTGGTCTTCTCGTAGGCGAGGCCCCGGTAGGCCCAGGAATCCGCGTCCTTGTTGTTGACGTTCAGCGCCGCGTTGTAGTCCTCGATCGCCTTGTCGTACTGGTTCGTCGCGATCAGGCTCTGGCCGCGGGCGGCGTAGGGCGCGGCCACGAAGGGATTGCGGTCGATGGCGGCGTCGAAGTCGCCGATCGCGGCGCGGTGCTGCCCTTGGGCCTGCCGCACCAGGCCGCGGGCGTGGTAGGCCTCGGCCGATTCCGGCGTCAGGCGGATCGCCAGGCTGAGATCGCTGTAGGCGGCCTCGAAGTTTCCTTGCGCCCGCTGCAGGTTGGCCCGGCCGATATAGGCGGCGGTGTAGTTCGGGTCGGCGTTGATCGCCTTCGAGAAGTCCTGGAGCGCCGCGTCGTTGCGGCCCGACTGGCGGTAGGCCAGCGCCCGGTTGCCGTAGGCCGAGGCCGAGTTCGGGTCGAGCTGGATCGCCTTGGTGAAGTCGGTGATCGCCGAGTCGAAGTTGCCCGCCCGGGCATAGGCCGCGCCGCGGGTGTTGTAGGCCGCCGCATCGCTCGGGTTACGCTGGATCACGTCCGACAGCGAGGCGATGTTGACCTCGGTCGCGCCGGACTTGTCGGCCTCGACCACCGCGAATTGCCGCGTCGCGGTGGCGCGGCTGACGGTGTCGCAGCCGGCGAGCGCCAGCGCGGTCAGCACGGTCGCCCCCAGCACCCGGGCCGCCGGTGTCACGCGGCTCAAGCCGATCACGTTGTTCATCGCCCGCTCCCCCGGGGCGGCGCATCCACGTCGCGCCGCGCACCTTCGCCATTCGCACGCACGCGCCGCCAAAAACCGCGGTCCCGGTGCCGGAACGACCATTCCGGATCGGGGTGAACGCCGGCTTAAAGCGATGCGCCCCCGACGCTTGTGCGGGCCGATGTGGCGAAGGTGTGGCCCCCGGCGCCGCAACGGCAGGGGAGGGGTCCGTGCCGGCGCGGGTGTGGCCGCAAGGCCGCAGTCCGGGCCCTCAGGCGCCGGTCGTGACCCGGGTGAGGTGGCCCATCTTGCGGCCGGGGCGGGCCTCGCCCTTGCCGTAGAGATGGAGGTGGCTGCCCGGCTCGGCGAGGATGCGGGTCCAGTCGTCGGCCTGGTCGCCGATCAGGTTCAGCATCTCGACCGACCTGCCGGTGAGGGCGGCACTCCCGAGCGGCCAGCCGCAGATCGCCCGGACGTGCTGGGCGAATTGCGAGGTCTCGGCCCCCTCGATGGTCCAGTGGCCGGAATTGTGCACCCGCGGGGCGATCTCGTTGACCACCACGCTCGCGCGGCCATCCGCCCCGCGCACCAGGAACATCTCGACCGCGAGCACGCCGACATAGTCGAGCGCGTCCGCGATGGTGCGGGCGATTCCGATCGCCTCCGCGGCGGTCTCCGGCGCCATGCCGGGGGCCGGCACGATCGTGCGGGCGAGGATGTGGTGGCGGTGCTCGTTGGCGCAGGGGCTGAAGGCCGAGAAGCCGCCTTCCGCGTTGCGGGCGGCCACCACCGACACCTCGGCCTCGAAGGCGACGAAGCCCTCGAGGATGCAGGGCTGGTCGCGCAGCGAGGCCATCACGGCGGCGGGGTCGGAGACGGCGTCGCGCAGCATCACCTGCCCCTTGCCGTCGTAGCCGAAGCGCCGGGTCTTCAGCACCGCCGGCAGGCCGATCTCCCGTATGGCCTGGCTAAGACCCGCCGCGTCGTCCACCGCCCGGAACGGGGCGACCGGGATGCCGAGGCCGGAGACGAAGCTCTTCTCGGTCAGCCGGTCCTGCGTCGTCGCCAGCGCCGAGGCGCTCGGATGCAGCGGCCGGCGGGCGGCCAGGATCTCGGCCGTTTCGCTCGGGATGTTCTCGAACTCGTAAGTCACCACGTCGACGGATTCGGCGAAGGCCTGGAGCGCCGCCGCGTCGCCGTAAGCGGCGACCGTGCGCCGGCCCGCCACCTCGAAGGCCGGGCTGTCGGGATCGGGGCAGTAGACATGGCATTTCAGCCCGTACTGCGCCGCCGCGACCGCGATCATGCGGCCGAGCTGGCCGCCGCCGATGATGCCAATGGTCGCGCCTGGCGCGATGGGGCCGATGCTCGGCCCTGGGGCGATGAGGGGCGTGCGGCTCACGGGGCGCTCGTGTCCGGGTGCTCGGCCACCGCGGCGCTCTGGCGGGCGCGCCAGGCGTCGAGGCGCTGGGCCAGGTCGTCGTCGGTCAAAGCGAGGACGGCGGCGGCGAGCAGCGCCGCGTTGACGGCGCCGGCCCGGCCGATGGCGAGCGTGCCGACCGGGATGCCGGCCGGCATCTGCACGATCGACAGGAGGCTGTCCTGGCCCGACAGCGCCTTCGATTCGACCGGCACGCCGAAGACGGGCAGCGGCGTCATCGCGGCGGCCATGCCGGGGAGGTGGGCCGCGCCGCCGGCGCCGGCGATCACCACCCGGAATCCGGCGGCCTTGGCGCCCTTGGCGAAGGCGACCAGGCGGTCCGGGGTGCGGTGGGCCGAGACGATGCGGGCCTCGTACGGAATGCCGAGCGCGTCGAGGGTCTCGGCGGCGTGGCGCATCGTGGCCCAGTCGGACTGGCTGCCCATGATCACCGCGACGGGGGGCGCTGCCGCCATCGTCAAGCGCATCCTCTAGAAAGCGCTGCTGGCCGCGAGCGGGCCGCAGCCGGTCGTTGTGCAGTAGCGGTGCGTTTGCCTTCACGCAAGCAGCGCCAGGCGCCCGTGCCCGTCAGGCGATGATGTCCGGGGTGAGCTGGTCCTCCAGGAAGGAGATGCGGTCGCGAAGCGCCAGCTTGCGCTTCTTGAGGCGCTGGAGCTGCAGCCGGTCGCCGGCCATCACCCCCGACAGGGCCTCGATCGCGTCGTCGAGGTCGCGATGCTCCTCCTTCAGACGCGACAGCTCGGTCTCGTACTCCGCCGTCGATTCCGCACTCAACTCGAACGCCATCGCCGCCCCAAGTCCTCGGAGATATGCCCCTGGAGATATGCGGTCGAGCATGAACCAGGCCCCGGCCTCCGGCAAGGGCGCGCGCGGGGTTGTGCAGCCCCTCCGGGGGCCCGCCCGACTGCGGCGCATTACGCAGGTGCAGCATCAAATCTCTTCGACATCGGCCGCGGCCTATGGCAGGTTGGGTGTGTCACCTACATGACAGGAGGCAATGGCTGATGTCGCTGCACACGCATCTCACCGAGCTCGAGCGTAAGCACGAAGCCCTGGAGCGCGAGATTCAGGACGCAATCACCCACCTCTCCACCGATGACTTGCGAATTGTAGAGCTTAAGCGGCGAAAGCTTCACCTGAAGGATGAGATCAGTCGTCTACGGACGACCTCCACCCGCGTGATGCACTAGCCCAGAAAACGCCCCTGAGTGCCGCCGCGTCAGCGTTCGGCGCGGCGGCTCCTGACCTTGAACGACGACGGATCGAGCGGCGGGGCCCCGGAGGGCGAGCCCCCGGCCGGCATGCCCCGCAGCCCCGTCACGGGGCGCCCGTCACAACGCCTTCGCCATCTCCCGCAGCACGAATTTCTGCACCTTGCCGGTCGAGGTCTTCGGCAGTTCCGTGAAGACCACGTGCCGGGGCACCTTGAAGCCGGCGAGCGACTGGCGACACCAGCCGATCAGCTCCTCGGCCGAGACCATCTCCGAGCCCTTCAGCTCGACGAAGGCGCACGGCGTCTCGCCCCATTTCTCGTCGGGCTTGGCCACCACCGCCGCGGCCGCCACCGCCGGATGCTTGAACAGGGCCTCCTCGACCTCGATCGACGAGATGTTCTCGCCGCCCGAGATGATGATGTCCTTCGAGCGGTCCTTGAGCTGGATGTAGCCGTCCGGGTGCTTCACCCCGAGATCGCCCGAGTGGAACCAGCCGCCCCGGAAGGCGGCCTCGGTCGCCGTCGGGTTCTTGAGGTAGCCGCGCATCACCACGTTGCCGCGGAACATCACCTCGCCGAGCGTCTCGCCGTCGGCCGGGACCGGCTGCATCGTCTCCGGATCGAGCACGTCGAGCGCTTCGAGCGGGGGGTAGCGCACCCCCTGGCGCGCCTTGCGGGCGGCCTTCTCGTCCTTGCCCAGGGCGTCCCAGTCGGCGTGCCACTCGTTCACCACCGCCGGGCCGTAGGTCTCGGTCAGCCCGTAGACGTGCGTGACGTCGAACCCGGCCTCGGCCATGCCGGCGAGCACGGCCTCGGGCGGCGGCGCCGCCGCGGTGAGGAAAGAGACCCGCCGCGGCAGGTCCCGCCGCTCGGCTTCCGGGGCGTTGATGAGGAGCGACATCACGATCGGCGCGCCGCACAGATGCGTGACGCCGTGATCCGCGATGGCGTCGTACATGGCTTTCGCCCGCACCTGCCGTAGGCAGACATGGGTGCCGGCCACCACCGACAGCGTCCAGGGGAAGCACCAGCCGTTGCAGTGGAACATCGGCAGGGTCCACAGATAGACCGGGTGCCGGCCGAGATTGCCCGCCACCACGTTGCCGACGGCGAGCAGCGACGCGCCGCGATGGTGGTAGACCACGCCCTTCGGGTCGCCGGTGGTGCCCGACGTGTAGTTGAGGGTGATCGCGTCCCACTCGTCGCCCGGCATGACCCAGGGATGGGCGGGGTCGCCTTCGGCGAGGAAGGCTTCGTACTCGACCGTGCCGAGGCGCTCGCCCGGGCCGTCGTATTCGGGATCGTCGTAGTCGATCACCAGCGGCGTCACCCCGGCCTGGGCCAGGGCCGGGCCCATGGTGCGGGCGAATTCCCGGTCGGTGATCACCACCTTGGCCTCGCCGTGGTCGAGGCAGAAGGCGATGATCGCGGCGTCGAGCCGGGTGTTGAGGGTGTTGAGCACCGCGCCGGCCATCGGCACCCCGTAATGGCACTCGATCATCGCCGGGGTGTTGGCGAGCATCACCGCCACCGTGTCGCCCCGCCCGATCCCCCGGGCCTCGAGCGCCGCGGCGAGGCGCCGGCAGCGGGCGTAGAGGTCGCGGTAGTTGCGCCGCAACCCGCCGTGGATCACCGCAACGTGGTCGGGGAAGACCGTCGCCGCCCGCTCCAGGAAGGTGAGGGGGGTGAGCGGCTGGTGGTTGGCCGGGTTCCGGTCGAGGCCGTGGTCGTAGATCGTCGAGGGGGCTGTCGTCGAAGGAGCTGTCGTCGAAGGAGCTGTCATGGCGGCACTCTCCGGGTGGGCATCGGGGAGCGGTGTCGCACGCCCCTTGCGTCATGATGATCGGACCTTCGGTCGAATCAAGCGCGCCGATCCTCCAAGGCCCCGCCCGGCTGCCGGGCCATCGGCCCCGGCGGACGTCGCGCAGGCCCGTCGGTCACCCTGGCAGGCGGTAGCCCGGCAACTGCCCGATCCGCTCGGCCACCAGCGCCGCGACCCGGTCGAGCCCGTCCCCCGGCAGCGACGCGCTGGCGGCGAGGCCGTAGACCTCCCAGCCGACCGGGACGAAGCCGAGGCCGAACCGCTCCGCCGCCGCGCGCGCCCCCAGACCCGCATCGGCGGCCCCCGAGGCGATCACCGCCGCCACCGCCTGGTGGGTGAATTCCTCCAGCCCGTAGCCGACGATCTCGTCCGGCCGGATCCCGGCCTCGGCCAGCAGCCGGTCGAACCAGTCCCGGGTGCCCGAACCCTTCTGCCGGTTGACGAAGCGGGCCCTGGTGGCGCGCAGGTCCCCGGGACCGCCGAGCCCGAGCGGGTTGTTGGCTGCGACCAGCAGGCCCTGCTCGCGCTCGAACAGCGGGCGGATCCGGAAGGCCGGATCGGCGACGAGGTCCGAGAAGGGCGGCCCGGCCGCCGCCGGACCGACCGCCCCGCAATGGAAGCCCGCCGCGTCGGCGCGCCCGTCCATGAGCCGGATCACCGCGTCCCGGCTGCCCATCACGGCGATCTCGGCCCCGCCCCACAGGCCCAGCACCTCCATCAGCAGGGGATCGTGGCTCGCCGCCACGCCGAGGCGCCGCGGGCCGCCGCGCAGGGCGGCGAGGCGGGCCTGCATCACGCGCGCCTCGCGGGCGAGCGGCAGGGCGAGGCCCTCGGCCGCCGCCGCCAGGGCCTCGTGCAGGACGCTGCCGGCCTCGGTGAGCGTGGTGCCGTGGCCGCGGGTCTTGCGCACCAGCGGGTGGCCGAATTCGGCCTCGAGCGTCCGGACCCGCTCCCAGGCGGCGCGGTAGGACAGGCCGATCTCGGTCGCCGCCCCCTGCACCGAGCCGGTGCGGACGATGGCGCGCAGCAGCGCCGAGGCGTCGGCGACGGCGATGCGCGCCCGCCCGATCCGCAGCGAGCCGCCGAGCCCGAGTTCGACGTCGAGACCCTCCTCGGGCGGTATCGTCATGAGGAACCCACCGTCGCCCGCCTCCGCCTGTCCCGCGGGATGACCATCCCCGGGCCGCGCCGCCGGCACCGCGACGCGATCCGGCCCGCCACGCTGCCTGAGCCGTTATCGGAAGCATACGTCCTATTGCGGCGTTTACAACGGCAGCGTACCGCCGATGATCTCACGTCCGGAGCGTGGCACCGGCTCGGGTCGGCCCGCCTCGCTCGCGAGCCCGCAGGGACGCCGACGCCCGCATGATGCATCCGGAACTCCTCCACCCGACGCAGCCTCCGGCCCGCGCCCGGACGACCGTGCCGTCCGAGGCCGAGGCGCCGGCACGGGCTGGGCGGGTGGTGTCCCTGCCGGCGGACTGGATCCATGACGGGGGCCTGCGGGCCTTCCGGGCTGACGCCGGCTATCTCGGCCGCTCGATCGCGGCGCTCAAGCTCTACCTCACCCTGGTCGTCAACCAGGGCGCAGGCGGCGATCCGGCGCCGATCCTCCTGTCCTACGGGCGGATCGCCGCTGTGTCCGGCCTCTCCGACCCGCTGATCTGCGACGGCAAGAAGGCGCTCCTCGACCGGGGCCTCGTCATCACTGACGGCGACCGCCCCGGCGGCACGATCGCCTACCGGCTGACCGGCCTGCGCCCGTCGGCTGCCGCGGCCTTCCTCGTTCACGGGACGCAGCCCGGCGCCCCGATCGCCGCCCTGCACGGCCTCACCTGCCGCAAGGCCCTCCACCTCGCCGCGCTGAAGACCTACCTGCTGCTCTGTGCCTGCGGCCGCGACCCCGACGGCGTCGCGTCCCTCGACGTCGATGCCGCCTCCGACCTCACCCGGACCAGCCACGTCCGGATGATCGCCGCGCTCGACGCCCTGCAGCAGCTCGGGCTCGCCGAGGCGCTCGGCACCCCGTCGCGGCTCGCGGAGCACCGCCGGATCCGCCTGCTGCCGCTGCGGTGATCCTGCCTGCGGAACCAGGTACTCCCTTATGGACGGGCGGCGAGGGGCCTGCTACCACCCGGACCGGCCAGACTCCGTAGCTCAGCTGGATAGAGCAGCCGCCTTCTAAGCGGCAGGTCGCAGGTTCGAGCCCTGCCGGGGTCGCCACTCAAATGCCCGCTCGGTCAATGACTTAGCGGGTTTTTTCATGCCCGCTCCCTGGCAAGTCCGTGTTGCGACTGCCTGCAACACAAACCCTGCGATTACAATGGGTTACGATCGGGTCCAGCCGGCTCCGTGCAACACGGATGCAACACGCTGACGGGCGAAAAACGATGGTGACGGGGAGGGCTCGCATGAGCATTTCAACGCTCGTGGTCGCTCCATCCTGCAAGGTCCTATCGTGGTCGGCGCGCTGCCCTACCAGAAGGCTGAAGACCGGCATCCTGGAGCCAGGGCGAGCCCGGCGGCGCTAAGGGATCGGCCAGGATGCGGAGGTCATACTGAGATTTGCGGAAAACCCCACTGTTCCTGCCGCGTCTCGCTTGGCTCCCTCGGATGGCGGCCAGACGGGCGTCGGGGTCAAGATCACGGGCCACCTAGGCGCGGCATGGTCCTGCATCAGGAGAGAGAGGCTTGATCCTTCGTATATGGAACTCGTCATCCGGCAGGGCCATTCCATGCAAAGAGAAGATATGATTCCTGATGCCGACATCCTGATCACTGCCTTTTACCTCATGATTGCCTCTGTCCTAGGCCAATGGATTGGCTCAAGCATCTCACCTTTGTTCGAAACCTTGATCTGGTCCCATCTAGATGTCTGGCGGTGGTTCGTCTGAGAGCTGCCCGGGCATGGCGACGATCGGGTCTTATGGAGGGAGGATGAAGGCGGCTGACCGGTGGTCCGGCTAGGGCGGGGAGGTTCTTGCGGGTCGAAGGAAACTCCTCCGATCAGGGAATCTCCCGATCCGGTGCGTCGTCGCGGTACCCGACCAGGATGAAGCTGGGCCGGGTTCGTATTCACCAGCGGCGCGGCCTGGGAGGCGAGGCCCGGCACTCGAATTTATCCTGAATTTGAGGATCGAATCTTGCCACCGGCTCCCGGCTTCCATCCCGAACCGATCATGCCATCGACCTTCGGCGTCAGCGCTTCCTTCGCCATCGCCCCGGTTTCATTGGCCCGGCGGACAGCAAGGCGGGAGGCACGCTCCCAGCTTGTCGCGACCGAATTGGAATAGTTTCCCGAAATCATTTCGATTTCGAGTTCACCGGTGCGAGGGTTGGTGCGCTTGTTGCCGGTGGCGAGGCCCGCGTGACCACCCTGCCCGTTCACGCCCTTGCCAGGGCGTTCCACCAGAACGTCGCCCCTGAGCGCGTCCTTTGCATCGACACCCTGGCCCCAACCAAGAAACGAATTCGCGACGCGTGATCCAGTACCCTTCAGGCCAACGGCTTTCAGAGACGAGTTCACGAAGTCCGTACACCATGCATTCTGTGCGCCTCGAATCTCCGTTCCCGTGAAGGATCGGAGTTTGCCTTAGTTATGGTTCGCACGCTGCCGTTCCGCTGCAACCGCTCGCTCGCGGCGCATCCGAAGGCCGAACAGAAAGCGGTGGTGCTTGATCTGGTCACGGACTCGTCGGGCCTCAGTCCGTGCAGCTCCCTCTTCTTCTGCCTCACGCTGGCGGGTCGTTCTGGCGGCGAAGCTCTTCCGCTGCCGCAGGGATCGCATTGCCTCGGAGCCGGCCGACCGTGCAGCTCGTGCAGCAGCGTCTTCCTCGCCAGCCCGTTGCCGTGCCATTCGCGATGCAAAGGACATCCGGTCCCGGAGGCACTTCATCGCGACGCGGTTGAAGGCCACCTGGTCGCCGACGCTGGCGCCCACGTCGTCGCCTTTCGCCCTGCCGCGGACGCCCGTGATGGCGGTGCCGATGCTGCTCAGGCGCTTCAGGTTCTGCTCAAGCCCCCTCAGCTCTTTCTTGAGGATGCCGAGCACATCAATGGCGTTGCCTCCAAAGTCAACGTCGATTTTGTTTTTTTCTTGATCGCTCATTTTCTTGCGCGCACGCGTCCTGGTCCGAACAGGAGTCCCTGTCGGAAGTTATTCGAGAACTTCTCGGGCTAGGTATCTTGGAGAGATCTGCGAGGTCGAAAAATTCATTTCGATCGAGACCCCCCAGGGGTGGGGTCAATAAAAACCCAGAATCCTGTGGCTGAGATTACAGGGGACGCCTGTCAGAGGCCGCCGCCACTTCCCATAAAAAAAGACCCTCCCCCGGTAGAGGGGGGTCTCTTGTATTTTCCACCTATTTTTCAGAGCCAGAAATAGATTTTTCCGACCCTAAGTTTTGAGCTCTAAACCATCATCCACAGAGGGGGAGAGTGTGCTTCGAGGTACCTTGTCTGTACCTCTGAGGTCAGAAAACCAAATTCAACCTTTTGTCGGTTGCCCAGGGCGGATCGACGGGTTACCCGCTGATCTCTCGGGTCGAAACCCAACGAGCTTGACCATATTATGGACTGCGATGGGCGAAGGACCGCTCGGGGTGGAAGGCGGCTGCTCGGTGGTGGGCACCAGGTGTCAGCATCGCGCCATATGCTGACTTCCGGCGTACAGCAGTACATGAGCTGCTTGGCACTTGTGAGCGGACGTTACAACTGTCGGCGAAAATCATTGAAGTTGAATGCTGATGACAGCGTCGCCGTCATCCTGATTGAATCCTTGCTGAGCTCAAGGTCGAGTAGCAGTCGCCCGATCACGGTACCGCGGCAGTGATACGGCCGAGGAAGTCCCGAGTCAGTCGCGCGACATCGTCCGTAGCCTCGTCCAATGCGAAGTGCCCGGCATCAAGGAGATGAAGTTCCGCGTTCGGCATATCACGCAGATAGGCCTCTGCTCCTGGCACGATGAAGGAGGGGTCGTAGCGCCCCCAGAGGATGAGGGCCGGCCGCGGATGCTTGCGCATCCAGGCTTGCCAGGCCGGATAGGATGCGACGTTCGTGCGATAGTCGTAGAGGAGTGCCGCCTGGATCTCCCGCTCGCCCGGGCGACCCAGGATGGCGTGCTCGTCCCTCCATGTGTCCGGGTTGTAGCGCTCGGGATTGGGGCTCGTCCCGAGGTGGCGCTGCTTGGCACCCTCGAGCGAGGTAAAGGCGTCGACCTGCTCGGGATGGGACGTGGGATCGGCCCAGTACCGGGCGATGCCCTGCCACTTGGCGCCGAGGCCCTCCGTGTAGGCGTTGGCATTCTGGATGATCAGCGCGCTCACCCGCTCGGGGCGGGCCATCGCCATGCGGAAGCCGACCGGACCTCCATAATCTTGCATGAAGAGCGTGTATCGTTCGAGACCGAGGTGAGCGACCAATCCCGCCATCGTCGCCGCCAAGTTGTCGAACGTGTAGGCGTATTGCGCGGGCGATGGCGCGTCGCTCTGACCGAATCCCGGGTAGTCGGGGGCGATCAGGTGGTAGCGGTCGGCGAGCAGTGGTAGCAGCGTATCCCATTGCCGCGACGACGACGGGTAGCCGTGCAGTAGCAGGATAGTGGGCGCGTCCCGTGGACCGGCCTCGCGGTAAAAGATGCCGACACCGTCGACCGCGACGCGATGGTACGTCGTCGTGGCCGCAATCGAGGGAAGCGGCTGCGGAGAGCTCTGTCCAAGCATCAGGGCAGTGGCGGCTGCAAGGATTGTCCCTGTCGTCATGGTTCGCCTCCTTGGAAGGTCTCACGGTCCGGTTGGTGAAGAACGACGGGGACGTAGGCTGGCACGCCGAGCCCCCGCCCCACGTTCACTACCAGCCCCCAGCGGGGCATCGGATCGCGCCTGGCACGCTCAACGGAAAGCGTCCTTTCCGGGACGATTGTCTTGCCCGAACCGGCGGAAAGTCAGGATGGAGCGAGCTACGCCGTCCTGACAATCGTCTTCAGGCATGCAGGAAGTCCGCGATGGCCTCCGCGATGACAGCGGCATGCGTTTCCAAGGCGAAGTGCCCCGTGTCGAGGAAGCGGACCTGCGCATCCGGGATGTCGCGCCGGAACGCCTCCGCGCCGGCCGGCAGGAAGAACGGGTCGTTCCGGCCCCAGATCGCCAGCAACCTCGGCCGGTGCGTGCGGAAATAGGTCTGGAAGGCGGGGTAGAGCGCCACGTTGCTGGCGTAGTCGCCGAACAGGTCGAGCTGGATCTCGTCGACCTCCGGCCGCTGGATGTACCAGGCGTCGAGGGCGCTCCCATCCGGCGAGACCAGCGACGTGTCGGGCACGCCGTGCTCGTACTGCCAGCGGATCGAGGCAGGGGTCAGCAATTCGCGCAGGGCCTGCCGGTTGGCATCGCTTCGGTCCTGCCAGTAACGCTGGATCGGATTCCAACCCTCGCTCAGCCCCTCCTCGTAGGCGTTGCCGTTCTGCGAGATGAGGGCGGTCACCCGCTCCGGGTGCGCCATGGCCACGCGAAAGCCGGTGGGTGCGCCGTAGTCGAAGACGTAGAGCGCGTAGGTCTTCAGCCGCACCACCTCCGTGAAGCGGCCGATGACCTTCGCGAGGGCGTCGAAGGTGTAGGTGAAGCTATCGCGCGGCTTGACCTCCGACAGGCCGAAGCCCGGCAGGTCGGGGGCGACGAGATGGAAGCGGTCCGCGAGCAGAGGGATCAGGTCGCGGAACATGTGGCCGGACGAGGGGAAGCCGTGCAGCAGCAGGAGCGCCGGCTTCGCGGGGTCGCCGGCCTCCCGGTAGAAGATCGAGGCGCCGTCGACGTAGGCGGTGCGATAGGTGATCCGGGTCATCGTTTGCCCTCCGGTGCGGGCGTTGCAGCCTGTGCTGCACACCGTCGGTACTGCATACCGGCTTGCACCGCTCGGTATAATCAGGCTTATCCGAGAATGACTGTTGCCGGAAATGAGAGAACGCTATGGATCGGCTGGAGGCTATGACGCTCCTGGTTGCGGCCGTGGACACGGGGAGCCTGTCGGCCGCCGGGCGCAAGCTCGGCATCCCGCTGCCGAGCGTCAGCCGCAAGATCGCCGATCTGGAAGCCCATCTCGGGGCCCGGCTCCTCGTCCGCACCACCCGGAAGCTCACGCCGACCGATGCGGGGGCCGCCTACATCGAGGCGTGCCGGCGCCTGCTCGGCGAGGTCGAGGAGACCGAGCGCGCGGTGAAGGGCGAGTACACCGAGCCCCGCGGCGAGTTGACGATGACGGCCCCGCTGGTCCTGGGGCGCCTCCACGTCCTGCCGGTGGTCACCGCCTTCCTGTCCCGGTTCCCCGACATCACCGTGCGCTTCGTCCTGACCGACCGGGCCCTGGACCTGGTGGAGGATCACGTCGACCTGGCTGTCCGCATCTCGCACCTGCCGGACAGCGACCTGGTGACGGCGCAGCTGGGCACGGTCACCCGCGTGGTCTGCGGCTGCCCGACCTTCCTCGCCGCCCACGGAACGCCCCGCACGCTGGCCGACCTCGCCGAGATGCCGTGCGTGACCTTCAGCGACCTGGCCGCCGGTCCGGCCTGGCATTTCGCCACGCCCGACAGGACGGCCGTCCAGGCCGTCCGGGTGCGCTCGCGCCTGCACGTCAACACGGCGGAGGCAGCCCTCGACGCGGCGGCGGCCGGCGTCGGCCTCACCCAGGTGCTGTCTTACCAAGCGGCCCCCCTGGTCGCCGCCGGGCGGCAGGTCCTCGTGCTGCGGTCGTTCGAGCTCGACCCAGTCCCGGTCAGCGTCGTCCATGTCGGGCGTGGACGCCTTCCGCTCAAGCTGCGGGCGTTCCTCGACTTCGCGACGCCGCGCATTCGCGCATCCCTGGGTGCCATCGTCGCGTACGCGTAGGAGCCGGTGCGCCGTTCGACTCGAGACGATCGTTTCTCGGGCGATCGAACAGCCGGACACGTCATGGGCATGACAACGTCGCACCCTCGAACAGACCTGTTCGAAGGCGCGAGGGTATGAAACGGCGGCTGCAAGAACCCCAGAACGGTTCCGAACGGGCGAGCGTCAGGCCTGGGCGGCCATGCGCCTCGCCACGTCGGCGGCGCTGATGCCCTCGAGCGCCAGGCCGTAGCCGGTGCCCTCCTCGACGAGCCGGCGCAGGCGCTGCGTCAGCGCGATCCGGGTGTAGCGTCCGGTGAGCGGCGGCAGCGCGGCGATGCCGTCGGCGATCTCGTGCGCCCGCGCCAGCAGCCGGTCCCGCGGGACGATCTCGTTGACGACGCCCCAATCCTGGGCGGTCCGCGCATCGAGGATCTGCCGCGTCAGCAGGAAGTACCGCCCGCGGATCGAGCCGATCACCTCCGGCCACAGGATATGCATCCCGTCGCCCGGCACGATGCCGAACTCGAAGTGCGGCTTATCCTGGAACACCGTCTCGGGCGTCGCCAGGATGATGTCGGTCAGGAGCGCGTACTCGCTATGCAGCAGCACCGGGCCGTTGAGCGCGGTGATCATCGGCACCTCGATGTCGAGGATGTTGCCGAGCACCTTGCGGCCTTCGCGAAAAATCTTGTCGTAGCCCTGGGGCGTGAAGAAGTCGAAGCCCTCCGGGCTGATCGCGTCCATGAACGCGTCGCCCGATCCGGTCAGGATTACCGCGCGGGTGTCGCGGTCCTCGCCGATGGCGTGGAACAGGTCGACGAATTGCTCGTGGGTGTGGCCGTCGAAGACGAGCTTGCCGCCCTCGCTGTGCAGCACGACCTCCAGAACGCCGTTCGGCTTGCGGGTCAGGCGGGCATTGGGGAAGGCGTCGCGGTAGCTGTCGAAGCGGGCCATGGGTGCGGTCCTCGTTGTCGTGCCGGCCCTGGTCCGGTCGGCGTGAGGACGAGTTAAGGGCTTACACCCGGAGACGGATGACGGCGCGGAGCGATAAGGCCTATGCCGGCGCGGAATGGGCCTCCGCGTCCGCCATCACCGCTTCGACGAAGCCGGCGAAGAGGCGCGCCTTGGTGCTGGCCATGCGCCCGGTGGGGAACACCGCCCACAGGTCGATGGCGGGCAGGCTCCAGGGCAGGAGCAGCCGCCGTACCGCGCCGCTCGCGAGCTCGGGGGCGAACATCCAGTCGGACGCGATGGTGAGGCCGATGTCAGCGAGGACCGCCGCGCGCAGGCCCTCGGCCGCGCTGACCCGCACGCGCCCGCGCACCGCCACCGAGACCTCGGTGCCCTCTCGGGTGAAGGCCCAGATCTCGGGCTGCTGGCTGTAGATCACCGCCTCGTGCTCGGCGAGATCCGCGGGCGCGTGCGGCTCGCCCGCCCGGGCGAGGTAGCCGGGGGTGGCGAGCACCGAGCGCGCGCCGGTCGCGAGCCGGCGCGCCACGGCAGCGGAATCCGGCAGTGCCCCCATGCGCAGGGACAGGTCGACCCCCTCGCTCATGAGGTCGATCACCCGGTCGTCGAGGATGACCTCGATGTCGAGGTCGGGATGCTGGTCGAGGAAGCGCGGCAGCATCGGGACCACGTGGAGCCGAGCGAAGGTGGTTGCCGCGGACACCCGCAGACGGCCCGCGAGCCCGGCTCCCGCGCCGCGGGCGGCGAGTTCAGCCTCGTCGGCTTCGGCGATGGCCGCCCGCGCCCGCTCGTAGAAGCGCAGGCCAGCTTCCGTCGGGCTCAGGCCGTGGGTCGAGCGGAGGAGCAGGCTGACCTGAAGCCGGTTCTCCAGTTGCGCGATCGTCTTCGAGACGGCGGGCTGGCCGACGTTGAGGAGCCGCGCGGCCCCCGAGAACGAGCCGGCCTCGACCACCCGCACGAAGGTGGCCATTGCCTGGTAGCGGTCCACGTCGATTCTCCTGGCAGGTCATTCCTCCTGGGAATGAGCGTTATCGCCTCGGGCCGGCTGCCCTGTCCATCGCCCGAGGCGCATCACGGTGACCGTTCCCGCCGCGACGCCGCGGTGGCCCGTCCGGAGCCCGGCTGCCATGTTCGAGGTCTACGCCTTCGCCACGCCCAACAGCATCAAGGTGCCGATCGCGCTGGAGGAACTCGGTCTCCCCTACCACCTGCACGGCGTGAACGTGCGCCGCGGCGAGCAGAAGGCGCCGGACTTCATCGCGTTGAACGCCAACGCGAAGGTGCCGGTCCTGGTCGATCCCGCGGCGGCCGGGGGCCGTCTGGTCCTGACCGAGTCCGCCGCGATCCTGGTCTACCTCGCCGAGACGAGCGGCCGGCTCTTGCCGGCCGCCGGCGAGGGCCGGGCGCGGGTGTTCGAGCAGCTGTTCTTCCACGCCTCCGGGCTCGGGCCGGCCTTCGGTCAGGCCGGCTTCTTCCAGCGTCAGGCCGCCGAGCCGCAGCCGCTCGCCATCGCGCGCTTCACGGCCGAGGCCAGACGGACGCTGGCCGTGCTCGACGGCGTCCTGGCCGAGCGCCGCTTCGTCGCCGGCGACGCGTTCACGGTGGCCGACATCGCGCATTTCGGCTGGCTGTGGCGGCGCGACTTCGCGGGCGTCGGCCTCGACGACACCCCGCACGTCGCCCGCTGGTACGAGGCCGTGGCGGCGCGTCCCGCCGTGCAGCGCGCGGTCGAGCGGGTGAACGCCCTCGTCCCGCAGGCCTGACCGGGATCCGTCCTCTCTCCGCAGGCCTCTCCGCAGCTGCCCTGAGCCCGACGCGGATGGCTGGTGCCCCAACCCTTCGTCCAGGAGCCGATCCATGACTCTTCAAGCCAAGCTCGACGCATTCAAGGCCGACTTCCAGGCCGGCAAGCCGCCCTACAACGTTCCGCCCTCGGTGATCGCGACGATGCACCGGGCCACCGCGGAGCTGATCGCCTCGGGCGCGGCTGCCCGCGCCCTGAAGGCCGGCGACCGGGCACCCGCCTTCACCCTCGACGACCCGGAGGGCCGGCCCATCGCCTCCGCCGACCTGCTGGCCCGCGGGCCGCTGGTGATCAGCTTCTACCGAGGGGTGTGGTGCCCCTACTGCAACATGGAGCTGCAGGCACTGCAGGAGGTGCTGCCAGAGTTCCTGAAGCTCGGGGCGAGCCTCATGGCGATCTCGCCGCAGACTGGAGCTAACAGCCGGAAATCGGTCCGTCAGAACGGGCTCGGTTTCCCGATCCTGTCGGACCCGCACAACGCCGTCGCCGCCGCCTTCGGCCTGCGCTTCGCGCTGCCCGACTATCTGGTCGACCTCTACAAGAGCCTCAAGAACGACCTGCCGGCGTTCAACGGCGACGCGAGCTGGACCCTGCCGATGCCCGGACGCTTCGTGATCGGGCAGGACGGGACGATCCTCTACGCTGAGGTGAACCCGGACTACACCCGCCGGCCCGAGCCCGAGGACATGCTGCCGGTGCTCCGCAGCGCCCTCGCCGTTGCCGCCTGACCCCTCGCGCCCGGGCCGCAAGGGGCGGCCGGGCGCTCCCGCAAGAAGGAAACCTGAGATGTCCCGGACCTTCCTCGTCACCGGTGCCAGCAAGGGCATCGGGCTCGCCCTCGCGCACCGTCTCGCGGGCGACGGCCATCACGTCGTCGGCCTCGCGCGCCACTCATCCTCGGGCTTTCCCGGCACGCTGGTGGCGGCCGACCTCGCCGACGACGCCGCGACCGCGGCGATCCTCGCCGACCTGTCGCAGCGCCACGCCTTCGACGGCGTGGTCAACAATGTCGGCCTGGTGCGGCCGCAGCGGCTCGGCGCGGTCGAACTCTCGGCGCTCGACGAGGTGCTGCGCGTCAACCTCCACCCGGCGCTCCAGGCGGTGCAGGCGGCCCTGCCGGGGATGCGGCAGCGCGGCTTTGGCCGGATCGTCAACATCGCGAGCCTGACAATCCTCGGCAGCGTCGAGCGCACGGCTTATGCGGCCGCGAAGGCGGCGCTCGTCAGCTTCACCCGCTCCTGGGCGCTCGAACTCGCCGCGACCCGGATCACCGTCAACGCGGTGGCGCCGGGTCCGACCGAGACGGAGCTGTTCCGCGCCAACAACCCGCCGGGCAGCGAAGGCGAGCGGCGCTACCTCGCCGGCGTGCCGATGGGGCGGTTCGGCCGGCCCGACGAGATCGCCGCGGCCATCGCCTTCCTGATGTCGGACGGGGCGGCGTTCATGACTGGCCAGACGCTCCACGTCGATGGCGGCGCCTCGCTCGGCAAGGCGGCGTTCTAGACATCCGTCAGCGCGTCGCGGCCGCATCGAGCTCGGTCTCCCCGCCGAGCAGCGTCAGGCACCATTCCGTGAACACCCGGACCTTGGCGGCCCGGTGCTGCCGCGACGGGTAGATCGCGTAGAGGGGGAAGGTCTCGCCCGGCCAGTCCGGGAAGATCTCGACGAGCCGGCCCTGGGCGAGGATGTGCCGGGTGCCGAGTTGCATGACCTGGGCGATGCCCGCCCCTTCGCAACAAGCACCGATCATCGTCTCGACGTCCGACACCATCAGCCGCGCCGGCTGGCGCACCGGCAGCACCTCGTCGCTGCGGCGGAACTCCCATGCGAACGGGCGTCCGGTGAGCGGGTCCTGGTAGTCGATGCAGGCGTGATCGAGGAGATCGCGCGGATGCGCCGGGCGGCCGTGCGCCGCGAGGTAGGCGGGCGAGGCGACCGTCAGGATCCGGGTCTCCAGGAGCTTGCGGGCGGAAAACCCCACGACCGGCGGCTCGCCGAAGCGCAACGCCATGTCGAAGCCGTCGGCGACGAGGTCGCCGATCTGGTCGCGCATGATGAGTTCGAGCCGCAATTCGCGGTGGGCATCGAGGAAGCGCGCCAGCTCGCGCGACAGGACCAGTCGCGAGAAGAAGGGATCGACGTTGACTCTCAGGCGCCCGCGCACCGTTCGGGCACTGCCCGCCGCGTCGAGCGCCGCCGCCTCGATGCCGTCGAGGAGCGGCCCGACCCGCTCCCAGAAAAGCCGCCCCTCGTCGGTGAGCCGCAGGGTCCGGGTGGTGCGGTCGAGGAGGCGTACGCCGAGGCGGGCCTCCAGCCGCTGGATGGCGCGCCCCACGCCCGACTGGGTCAGCCCGAGCGCCTCGGCGGCCCGGGTCATGGTCCCGGCCTCGACCACCGCCATGAGCACCGTCACGCCGGCCAGCAGCCGGCCATCGTAGGGCATGGAGCCATGACTCCGGATCGTTCCATGACTTCAGGTCCGGATTGTTCTGACAGATCGGCGCTCATCTCGGAAGAGTTGGTGCGCCATGGAATCGGCAGCAGATCCGTAGGAGCTTCGCATGACACAGCACGCAACGGCACTCGTCGTCGGCGCCTCGCGCGGCCTCGGCCTCGCGCTCGCGGAGGAATGGCTCGGGCGCGGCTCGCGCGTGATCGCCACGGCGCGCGGTCACTCCGCAGGCCTCGACGCGCTGACAGCCCGCTTTCCCGGCAGCCTCGAGGT
The DNA here is from genome assembly GCF_900116815.1 of Methylobacterium sp. 174MFSha1.1. Taxonomy (NCBI): domain Bacteria; kingdom Pseudomonadati; phylum Pseudomonadota; class Alphaproteobacteria; order Hyphomicrobiales; family Methylobacteriaceae; genus Methylobacterium; species Methylobacterium sp. 174MFSha1.1. Next base: position 35,655 of record NZ_FPCB01000010.1, read on the forward strand.
CGAGAGCGTCGACATCAACCAAGCCGCCACTGTCCAGGCACTCCGCCGGCGGCTCGACGGACGGCGCGTCGACGTACTGTTCGTCAACGCCGGCATCGCGCGGGCCATCGAGGCGAGCCCGGCCAGCGCGAGCGAGGCGGACTTCCTCGACATGATGCTGACCAACGCGTTCTCGCCCGTGCGCGCGGCCGAACTTTTGCGCGACCTGGTGCTGGCCGGGGGCACCGTCGCGATCATGACCTCGGAACTCGGCAGCATCGCGAACGCCACGGGCGGGTGGCAGCTCTATTCCTCCAGCAAGGCCGCGCTCAACATGCTGATGAAGGGCTACGCGGCCAAGCACGCCGATGACGGGCACGCGGTGCTGCTGGTCGCCCCGGGCTGGGTGCGGACCGAGATGGGCGGCAGCGACGCGCTGCTCTCGATCGAGGAGAGCATCCCGCGCGTCGTCGACATGATCGAGGCGAACCGGGGCCGCGCGGGCCTGCGCTACGTCGACCGGTTCGGCGCGCCGCTTCCCTGGTGACGGGCGCCCTCGACACGAACCGGCCGCCAACGGCGGCGCAGGCCACGGGAGAAGGACATGGCGACCGACACGGCCCCCACACCTGCACCGACCGATCCGCTGGAGCCATCTGCGGTGCCCGGACCGACCTTCGCGGTCCACGATCCCCTCACCGCCGTGCCGCTGCGGCTGCGCGTCAACGGGGCGGATCGTCCTCTCGTCGTCGAGCCCTGGACGACGCTGCTCGACGCCCTCCGCGAGCGGGCCGGCCTCACCGGCACCAAGAAGGGCTGCGATCACGGCGCCTGCGGCGCCTGCACTGTGTTGGTCGACGGACGGCGCGTCCTGTCCTGCCTCACCCTGGCGCTGTCGGTGCGCGACCGGGCGATCACCACGATCGAGGGGCTCGCCGGCGGCGACAGCGTCCTTCACCCGATGCAGCGCGCCTTCGCCGAGCACGACGCGCTCCAATGCGGCTACTGCACGCCCGGCCAGGTGGTATCGGCCGTGGCGATGCTGGCCGAGGTCGACCAGGGCCGCCCGAGCGCCGCGACCGACCCGGCGCGCCGCTTCGCAGGCCGGCCCGACCTCGACGAGCGCGAGATCCGCGAGCGGATGAGCGGCAACCTGTGCCGCTGCGCCGCCTACCAGAACATCGTCGCGGCAATCCGCGAGGTTGCGGCGGCCGAGGACGCCTGAGGAGGATCGTCATGCAGCCCTTCGGCTACGTCGAGCCGCGCACGCGCGACGAGGCGCTGCGCCTCGCCCGCGAGCATCCCGGCGCGCGCTTCCTCGCCGGCGGCACGACGCTCGTCGACCTGATGAAGTCGGGCGTCGTGCAGCCCGCCCTCCTGATCGACGTCAACCGCCTGCCCAGCCTGGACGTGATCGCGCGGACGGAGGACGCGCTCGAGATCGGCGCGCTCGCCCGGATGAGTGATGTCGCTTGTCATCCGGCGGTGCGCGAGCAGGCGCCGGGCCTGTCGGAGTCGCTGCTGGTTGCCGCCTCCGGTCAACTGCGCAACATGGCGTCAATCGGCGGCAACCTCCTTCAGCGCACGCGCTGTGTCTACTTCCGCGACTGGCATTTTCCCTGCAACAAGCGCGTTCCCGGTACCGGGTGCAGCGCGATCGGCGGCGAGAACCGCAACCTGGCGGTGCTCGGCACCTCGGAGCACTGCATCGCGAACTATCCCGGGGATTTCGCCGTCATGCTGGCGGCGCTCGACGGCGTAGTCCATCTCGACGGCCCGAGCGGGGCGCGCAGCGTGGCCGCGGCCGGGCTCCACCTCCTTCCGGGCGGGACACCCGAGATCGAGACGGTGGTCGGTGCGGGCGAGATCGTCACCGGCGTGACGCTGCCGATCGGCCCATTGAGCCGCCGGTCGCACTACCTGAAGGTGCGGGACCGCAGCTCATACGAGTATGCCTCGGTCTCGGTCGCCGTCGCGGCCGAGTTCGCCGGGGACGGCACGATCCGGGATGCGCGCCTCGCGCTCGGCGGCCTCGCCGCGGCTCCGTGGCGGGTCGAGCCGGCGGCCGCGCTGCTCGCCGGCCGCCGTCCCGACGACGCGCGGGCGCTCGTCCGCCTTGTCGAGGCGGCGCTCGACGGGGCTCGCCCGCAGCCCGGCAATGCCTACAAGCTTCCGCAGGCGCGGGCGGCGATCGGCCGCGCGCTGCGGACCCTCGCCGACCGCCATGCGGAGGTGCGCGCGTGACCCTCGAAGCTCGTCCATTCACCGGCCGTCCGATCCCCCGCACCGAAGCCGGGCTGAAGGTCTCCGGCGCGGTCACCTACACGGGTGACGTCGCCCTGCCCGGCCTGCTCCATGCCGTACTGGTATCGAGCCCGATCGCGCGCGGCACGATCCGCTCGGCCGACACAACCGCCGCCGCGGCGGTGCCAGGCGTCGTGAGGGTATTCACGCCCGGAACGATGCCGCGTCTCGCGAGCCCGCCCGAGCAGCCCGACTGGGACATCATGTACGGCTCCGCCTTCGTGCCGATGGCGGACGCGACGATCCACTATGCCGGCCAGCCGATCGGGCTGGTTCTGGCCGAGACCCTCGAAGCGGCCAGGCACGCCGCCGCGATCGTCCGCTACGCGTTCGACGAGGACGTGCCGTGCGTCGGCTTCGAGGGCGACGCCGATCTCTCCGGCGAGGCATGGCACGAGCCCGAGCAGGTCTGGCTCGGCTTCCTCGCCGGCCATCTCCCGGGCGCGGTCAGGCGCGGGGACGCGGCGGCCGCGCTCTCACACGCCGAGGTGACGATCGAAGGCCGCTGGACGCTCGCCTACAACCACCACAACCCGATGGAGCCTGCCGCCTCCGTCGCGGTCTGGGAGGATGGCGACCGGCTGACGCTCTACGAGACGAGCCAGCACGTCGCCAATCACCGCAACGGCCTCGCCAAGGTGCTGGGCCTGCCGCGCGAGAACGTCCGGGTGGTGGCTGCTTACGTCGGCGGCGGCTTCGGCTGCAAGGGACCGGTCTGGTCGCACAGCTGGCTGGCCGCCCTGGCAGCCCGGGAGGTCGGCCGGCCCGTTCGGCTCGTGCTCAGCCGCGCGCAGATGTACACCTCGGTCGGCTTCCGCGAGGAGCAGCGTATCGACCTGGCGCTCGGCGCGACGCGCGATGGGAGACTCGTCGGCGCAGCGGTGACCAAGCTCTCGGCCACCCCCGCCTGGGAGGACTGGGTCGAGCCGAGCTGGTACCCATTCACCTTCCTGTACGACCTGCCGGCTCTGGAGACGCGCTGCCGGCTCAGGCGGGCCAACGTGATGGCGCCCACCTTTATGCGGGCCCCCGGCGAGGCGCCCGGCATGCTGGTGCAGGAATGCGCCTTGAACGAACTCGCGGCCGAGCTCGGCATCGATCCGATCGACGTACGCCTGCGCAACCACGCGGACGCCTATCCGGTCGACGGCTCGCCCTGGTCGAGCAAGCGGCTCAAGGAGTGCTACCGCGTCGGGGCGGAGCGGTTCGGCTGGCCTCAGCGTCGTCCCGAACCGCGCACGATGCGCGAGGACGGCCTCCTGATCGGCATCGGCATGGCGAGCGCCTCGCACACGGTCTATCGCCAGCCCGCCCGGGCGCGCGTGACGATCACGGCGGGGGGCACCGCGCATGTCGCCGCCAGTGCGACCGATATCGGCACCGGCACCGCGACCTTCATGCGCCAGCTCGCGGCCGACGCCCTCGCGTTGCCGATTGACGCGGTGCGGGCGCTGATCGGCGATACCGGGCTGCCCGAGGCCCCGATGCAGGCGGGCGCCTCCCTGACGGGATCGCTCGCCCCGGCCGTGATGGAGGCGGCGCGCGACCTCACGGTGCGGCTCTTGGGGATGGCCGCCGGCCAGGAGGACGGCCCGTTCCATGGCCGCGGCACGGACGACCTGAGGCTGGAGGACAACCGCATCGTCGCCCGCGACGGCGCGAGCGAGACGGTGGCGGCGGTGCTGCGTCGTGCGGGCCTGACGGAGCTGTCGTGCGAGGGCCGCTTCGACCCCGGCGGCCCGGGCCAGGTCCGCACAGGCGAGCCCGAGCGCGACGCGCATGCCGGACCGCGCGGGATGCACAGCTTCGGCGCGATCTTCGCCAGGGTGGCGGTCGATCCCGATCTCGGGATGATCCGCGTGCGGCAGCTCACCGGGGTCTACGCCTGCGGCCGCATCCTCAATCCGAAGCTCGCAGAGAGCCAGCTGATCGGTGGCATCACCTGGGGGATGAGCCAGGCGCTGTTCGAGGCGACCCACATGGACCGGCGCTTCGGCCGCTTCACCAACACGAACCTGGCCGAATACATGATCCCGGTGAACCTCGACGTGCCGGTGATCGACGTCACGTTTCTCGACGACCCCGACCCGTTCATCAACCCAGCCGGGGTGAAGGGCGTCGGCGAGATCGGGATCACCGGGGTCGCCGCGGCCATCTCGGACGCGGTCTGGCACGCGACGGGCAAGCGGCTGCGCTCGACGCCGATCCTCGCCGAAGCACTGCTGGAGGACTGACCGTGGCACGCATCCTCATCACCGGGTCCGCGGACGGGCTCGGCCTCATGGCGGGTCAGCACCTCGCCCGTAGCGGGCACGAGGTCGTGCTGCATGCCCGCAGCGACGCGCGCGGCGAAGCGGCCCGCCGGGCGCTGCCGGAGGCGGCTGGCGTCCTGACCGGCGACGTCGTGACGATTGCCGGGATGAGGGCGGTCGCCGCGCAGGCGAACGCGACCGGTCGCTTCGACGCCGTCATCCACAATGTCGGGATCGGCTACCGCGAGCCCCGCCGGATCCCGACCGCGGACGGGCTGTCCCACCTCTTCGCGATCAACGTGCTCGCCCCCTACCTCCTGACTGCCCTGATCGAGCGCCCCGACCGGCTCGTCTACCTGAGCTCCGGCATGCATCCCGGGGGGCGGCCGGACATGGACGACCTTCAATGGGAGCGGCGGCGCTGGAACGGGTTGCAGGCCTACGCCGAGAGCAAGTTCCTCGACGTGGCGCTCGCCTTCGGGGTGGCGCGCCGGTGGCCGGACGTGCGGGCGAACGCGCTCGAGCCGGGATGGGTCCCGACGCGGATGGGGGGTCCGGGCGCACCGGACGACTTGGCCCAGGCCCACCTCACCCAGGCCTGGCTCGCCGTCGCCGACGAGCCCCTCGCTCGCTCGACGGGACGGTACTTCTACCACCGGGCGCTGCGCGAGCCGGACCCGCTCACGCGGGACGAGGGGTGCCAGGACACGCTCCTGGACGCCTGCGCGCGGCTGACGGGTGTACCCTTTCCGCCATGACGATTCCGCCACGACGATCGGGCCGGCCTCTCGGTCGCCGGAGCCCCCGAACGGAGACGCGCATCATGCCGACACGTCGATCCATGAACCAGGCCCTCGTGGCGGCCGCGGCGGCGGCGCTGCTTCCCGGCACGGCGTCTGGACAGGCGCCGCCCCGGGCCCGCAGCGTCGTGCTCGTGCACGGGCTCTTCGCCGACGGCTCGTGCTGGTCGGAGGTGATCCCGAGGCTGCAGGCGGCCGGCCTCGACGTCACCTCCGTGCAGAACCCGTTGACCACGCTGGAGGAGGCGGTCGCGTCCGCTCGGCGCGTGCTCGCCCGGCAGGAGGGGCCGACCGTTCTCGTCGGGCACTCGTTCTCGGGCATGATCGTGACCGAGGTCGGCGCCGACCCGAAGGTCGGCGCGCTCGTCTACGTCGCCGCCCGGGCCCCGGACGCGGGCGAGGACTACGCGGCACTCGCCGGGACCTACCCGACGCCGCCGGCCTCGGCCGGGATCGTGTTCGACGGCGACGAGGGCCGGCTGACCGAGGCGGCCTTCCTACGGGACTTCGCGGGCGACCTGCCCCCGGACAGGGCCAGGGTGCTGTTCGCGGTCCAGCAGCCGTTCCGGAAGGCACTACTGACCGGCCGGACGACCCAGGCGGCCTGGCGGTCGAAGCCGAGCTACTACGCCGTCTCGACCGACGACCGGACGATCGACCCGGACCTCGAACGGTTCATGGCCAAGCGCATGAACGCGAAGACGGTGGAGCTGAAGGCGAGCCACCTGTCCCTGATCTCTCAGCCGCAGGCCATCGCGGACCTCATCCTTGAGGCCGCCGGCCGGAAGCCGGGGCGACCGTGAGGCGCAGGGTACCCCTCAGGGCAAGCCTGAACCCGGGTCCTGCGTGAAGCGGATGACCGCGTCCGCGAAGGCATCCGGCTCCTCGAGATGGGCGAAATGGCCGCTGCTCCCGAAGGTGACGAGCCGGGCATGGGGAAGCGTCCCGGCCAGGATCACCGCGTGCCGCGGTCCCAGGATGAAATCGGCGGCTCCCGCCAGGACGAGGGTGGGAACTGCGAGGCCCGGCAAGGCGTCGCGAACGTCGAATGGCGTTCGATCGCCGACCAGCATCGTCGCGCAAAGCTGCGATCTCAGTACGTCGAGGACGTCCCTGCATCGCCGGTGATCCGAGACGTAGGCCGGCAGGAGGCCGCGCAGAACCGCCGTGTAATCCTCGTCGCTGCGGATTTCGGGCAGTGCCGCCCAGGCCTTCCGGACCTCCTCCGCCTCGCGGGTTCCGACGTTTCTGTCGACGAACCGGTCGATCTCGGCGCTCGCAGCCGCCATGAAATCGCCTCCGGTCCAGGCCGCGCCGGCATGCAGGATGAGGCCGCTCGTCGCCCCCGGCCGCTTCAGGGCTGCCTGCAGGACGACAAAGGCCCCGTGGGAATGACCGAGAAGGAAGGGGGTGTCGAGACCGGTCGCTTCCACGAAGGCCAGCACCTGATCGGCGAATCGGTCGACGGTGTAGCCCATCGGATGCGACGGAAGGCGCCCCGACGCTCCGGTCCCGATGGGATCGAGGTACACCATCGTCAGATGCCGTTCGAGGAGCGGCATCCGCAGGTAGCCGGCGTCGATGCCGGGGCCTCCCGCATGGACGATGCAGCAAGGCCCGTGTCCCGCGACCCGAAAATGCTGCCTTACGCCATCGATGACGAGGCTGTGCTCGCCAGATGCGAGGGGAGCGGATGCGTGCGGGTGGGGCATGGAACATCCTTTTGCAGGTCGGATGGAGAGAATGGACAGCCCAGGCGGACGCGCGTGACGGCGAGTAGCCCGGCCGTACCCGCGCCCAGCTGCGGGAAGGACCGCCCTCACGGATCGATGCGGGTCGCCGCCACCGGGCGGGAGCGGGGGCTCCTCCCTCGGGAGGCTATCCCCAAAGGAGATCGTTCGGCGGAACACGCATTCACGCTTCTCCAGAATGCAATATCCCCTGCATCCGGGCGATTCTTGCGCCGGATGTGATCGCATATAGTCCGATGTCTGAGGCTGGTGCGCCTCATCCACTCCGCCGCACCAGATTCGAACGATAGCGCACGTCGACCGGCTTTTGCGAGGACGGTGCATTTGCGACAGTGATCTGGGATGACGATAACGATGCTTTCGATGCTCATACCAGATCCGGCGCTTTTGCTGCCGCCCCTACTCCTCGCTGGCAACCCGCCCCGCGACGCCGGATCCTGCCTCCGGCAGCCGGTCCGAGGCGGCGGCCAAGGGGTCGGCGCGGTGGCGGTACGTGCTCGGATCGCAGCGATAGGCCGCCTTGAAGGCGTGCGAGAAGTAGCTGCGGCTGGCGTAGCCGACGCTCTCGGCGATGACCTTCACCGGCATCGGCGACGTCGTCAGCAGCTTGGCGGCCAGCTGCAAGCGGGCCCGCTGCAGGAACTCGATCGGCCCCTCGTCGAAGGTGGCGGAGAATCGCTCGGCGAAGCCGGTCCGGCTCAGCCCGCAGAGTGCGGCGAGGCTGTCGACGGTGTGTGGCGCGCCGGGCGTGTCGATGACCGCCGCGATGGCAGGCACCAGCCGGGGATCGCGCAGGGCCTCGAAGATTGGCGACCGGGTCCCTTTCTCCTCCAGGTGGACGCGGAGCAGGATCGCCAGGCATTGCTTCATCAGCGCGCTCGTCACCTCCTGCGTGCCGAGGCCGGGCCGGACCAGCTCCTCGATCATGAACGCGAAGGCGTGGCGCAATCGGGCGTCGGCCGACAGGTCCTCCGCCAGTGCGCCGTGCAGGCGGTCGAACAGGCCAAGCGAGCCCGCATAGCTCGCCGAGATCGACCCGCAGGCCAGGAGGATGTCCCGGCTCCCGTCCCCCGCCGTGTACGCGACGAGGCCGTTGGGAAGAAGCCGGCGCACCTCGCCGCTCGTCACCGTGCCGGCCGCGTCCACGGACCCGATCGAGTAATCGACGTCGCGGGGCAGGATGATCATGCTGTTTTGGCCGAAGAGCAGCGGCGGCTGATCCGCGACCACGATCGAGCCGGAGCCCGCCAGGACGTAGTGGACGAGGAGCGCGTCGGCCAAGGCGCTCTTCGCCAGCCGCCAGCCGGTCTGGATCTCGCAGAAGGCGAAGGCGTGGACCTGCACGGACAAGGTGGGCAACAGGCTGGCGAGGACGGTGCACGTCATGCGGCCTCCATGGATCGCTCGTCGTTACGCATTCGCGATGCATGGCAATCAATATCACATCAATCAAGATATTTTATTAGTGTAGCTGCACAAAAATCCGTGATTTGCTCGATATAAACATCGATGCATCTTTGCGCTTCAAAGCGACAACTTGAGGAAAAACTTCGTATCATGAAACCGCACTCCGACAGCGCCGGGCGCCGGCTGCATCCCTGGCCTGTGCGCATCCTGCACTGGACCAACGCCGTCGCGATGGTCGTGCTGATCGGCTCCGGCTGGGGCATCTACGACGATTCCGTCATCATCCACGGGATCTACTTCCCAAAGGCGCTCCGGATCGGATCCTGGGCGGCCGAGAGCCTGCTCTGGCACTTCGCCGCCATGTGGCTGCTCGTCGCCAATGGCGCCGCCTACCTGGCCTACGGGATCGCGACCGGGCGTCTGCGCGAGCGCCTGCTGCCGATCCGCCTCCGCGACGTCGTCCAGACCGTGCGCGACACGCTCAAGCTCAAGCTCGCCCACGAGGACCTGACGACATACAACGCCGTCCAGAAGATCCTCTACATCGTGGCGATCCTGGCCGGCGTCAGTCAGGTCGTCAGCGGCCTGGCGATCTGGAAGCCGGTGCAGCTCTCCGGCCTCGTCGCGTGGCTCGGCGGGTTCCAGGGCGCGCGCCTCGTCCACTTCGCCGGCATGGGCGTCCTCGCCGGCTTCCTTCTCGTCCACGTCGCGCTCGCCCTGCTCGTGCCGCGGACGCTCTGGGCGATGCTGACCGGTGGCCCCGTGCTCCGGCCGACGCCTCCCGCCGCGGCGACGGAGGCCGTCCGATGAGATCCCCCTTCCGCCCCCTTATAGCGCCGGATCCTGGCATCCTCGACGACCATCGCTCGCTCCTGCGGCGGATCGAGCGCCGCGGCCTCCTGCGCGGTGGTCTGTCGCTCGGCGCGCTCACGATGCTGACCGGCTGCGATGTGAGCGACTCGAGCGCGGTCGGCCGGGCGTTGCGTGCTGTCTCCGACCTCAACGACGGTGTCCAGGCCGCCCTGTTCGATCCGCACAAGCTCGCGCCCGAATACCCGGCGTCGATGGTGCTGAAGCCGCCGCGCTTCAATGCCTATTACGACGTCGAGGAGGTGAAGCCGGTCGACGGCGATGCGTGGCGGCTCGAACTCGCCGGGCTGATCGCCGACAAGCGGCCCTGGACGCGGCGCCAGATCGCGGAGCTGCCCGAGCGCGAGACCATCATCCGCCACGTCTGCGTCGAGGGCTGGGACTATATCGGCCAGTGGTCGGGCGTGCCGCTGCGCACCTTCCTCGAACGGGTCGGGGCCGACCTGACCGCCAAGTACGTCGCCTTTAAGACGGCGGACGACTATCCGAGCAGCATCGACATGGCGAGCGCGCTGCATCCCCAGACGCTGCTCGCCACCAAGTACGCCGGTGAGAGCTTGCCGGACCCCTACGGCTATCCCCTGCGGCTGCGCACCGCGGTCAAGCTCGGCTTCAAGAACCCCAAATGGATCACCGCCATCGAGGTCACCAATACCTATCCGGGCGGGTATTGGGAGAGCCGGGGCTTCAACTGGTTTTCCGGGCTATGAGCGCCCGCACAGCCAGCGGCCTCGCCGCCTGCATCACCCTGGCGCTGTCCGTCGCGGCGCAGGCGCAGACCGCGGGCCCGTCGCCGGCCCCCGGCCATATGCCGGTGACCGGCATGACCGTCCCCGACATGGCGGCGCGGGCGGCGCGCCGCTTTCCCCAGCCGGTGCGCGTCGGCGACCTCGCCGGCCGCCTGCTGCTCCAGCCGCAGGAGTCGCAGCCCGTCCTCGGCCGGGTGACGGGGCTCGTGCGCCGCGGCGATGCGGTCGCGGTCATTGTGCGCCTCGACGGGGCGTTGGGGCTGGGATGGCTCGGCCTGCAGCGGATCGACTGGAGCGGGTTCGGGCCCCGCCTGGTGGCGGTGCCGGTCGAGGCGGTGGCGCTGCTCGGCGAGCACGTCGCCCTGATGGGCCTGACGCCCGAGGGCCTGCGCGCCCTGTCGACCGTCACCCCCGGCTCCGCCGCGATCCCGCCGGACGCGACGATCCGCGTCGGGATCGTCCGGCCCTTCCACTGAGCAAGCGCGGGATCCTCGCCGATGACACGACGACCGAGCCTCGAGGCGGCCGCGACCTGCGCGATTGGCGTGATGGCGAAGGCACCGCAGAGCGGCCGCTCCAAGACGCGGCTGTGCCCGCCGCTGACCCCGGACGAGGCCGCGTCCTTGAGCGCCGCCTTCCTTCGCGACACGACCGACACCCTCGCGCGGGCGGCGCGATCCGCCCCGATCAGTCCTTACGCGGCCTACGCCCCGCCGGGTGCCGAGGCCCTAGTCGCCCCCCACCTCGCGCCCGGGACCGCCCTCATGCTGGCGGACGGCACCGCGCCGGCTCCGGCGGCGGTCGCGGGCTTCGGCCGCTGCCTGCTGCAAGCCGTCCAGGGCATGCTCGATCGCGGCCATCCGGCGGCCTGCGTGCTCAGCGCCGACGTGCCGACCCTGCCGGCGCGGCTCCTGGTCGAGGCGGCCCGGACCCTGCTCGAACCGGGCGAGCGCGGTGTGCTCGGCGCCTGCGACGACGGCGGCTACTACCTCCTCGGCCTCAAGTGGGCCCATGCCCACCTGTTCGCCGACATCGCCTGGAGCACCGCCACCGTCGCCGACGCGACCCGGGCCCGGGCCCGCGAGATCGGCCTCGACCTCGTCGAGCTGGAGCCGTGGTATGACGTCGACGACGCGGCCTCGCTCGCGCGGCTCGCCGCCGAGACCGCCGGCGCTCCGGCGCCGGTGACCCGAGCCGCCTTGGCGCGCCTCGCCCGCGAGGCCTTGCCGGCATGACCGGGCTCCTCGCCAGCCCGAGCCGGCGGCTCGCGGCGCTCGGCCTCCTGCTCGCCGGCATCAATCTCGGCGCGCTCGCCCTCCACGTCCCGGGCGCCGACACCGTCGGCTCGCCGGCCCGCGCCAACGCCTTCGTCGGCGTGGTCGCGCTCGGTCTCGGGGTCTATCTCGTCGCCGTGCGCCTGGTGCTGCGCGAGCAGTTGCCCCGCGCGGCCGTGTGGATGATCTTCGGCCTCGCCGTGGCGATGCGCGCCGCGCTCGTGCCGGCGCCGCCCTTCCTGTCGAGCGACATCTACCGCTACGTCTGGGACGGGCAGGTCCAGGCGGCCGGGATCAACCCGTACCGCTACATCCCGGCCGATCCGGCCCTGGAGCCGTTGCGCGATCTGGCGATCTACCCGCTGATCAACCGCAAGGATTACGCCCACACGATCTACCCGCCTGCCGCGCAAGCGGTCTTTGCCGCTATCGGGCAGGTTTCGGGCAGCGTCATCGGGATGAAGCTCGCGATGCTGGGCTTCGAGGCGATGGGCGTGCTGGCGATGCTCGCGGTGCTGCGCAAAGCCGGCCTGCCGCCGGAGCGCATCCTGATCTACGCCTGGAACCCGCTCACCCTGTGGTCCTTCGCCTGCGACGGGCACGTCGATGCCGTGGCGGTCGGCCTCCTCGGGCTGGCGCTGCTTGCCCGCGCCCGCCGACGCGACGGCCTCGCGGGCGCCCTTCTGGCTGCGGCGACGCTGGTGAAGGTGCTGCCGCTCGCGGTCGCGCCCGCCTTCGTGCGCGGCGGCCGGTTGTGGCGGCCCGTGCTCGCCGGGACCGCGGTCATCATCGTCCTCTACCTGCCCTATCTCGGCGTCGGCCGGGGCGTGCTCGGCTTTGCCGGGTCCTACGGCGCGGAAGAAGGCTACGACACCGGCGCGGGCTACTGGCTGCTCGCCGGGCTCGGCCATCTCGGCCTCAGTCCCCCGGGCTTCGTGCGGGCCTACCTCCTCTCCGCCGGCCTGGTGCTCGCCGCCCTCGCGCTCCGGATCGCCTTCGGCCGGAACAGGCCTGTTGCGCCGGACGCCGTCGCCTTGTGCCGCGACGCCGGGATCCTGGCGGCGCTGGCGACCTGCGCGGCGAGCCCGCACTACGCCTGGTACTACCCCTGGCTGACGCTGCCCGCGGTCGTCGCGCCGCTTCCGGCGGTGATCTGGCTCGGCGCTGCGCCCCTGCTGCTGCTGATCGACCCGTTCGACGACCGCTTCCTCTGGCCCGCGCTGGTCTTCGTGCCGGGCCTCGTCCTGGCCGCCCGTACGGTGTGGCAGGCCTGCAGGCCGCGCCCGGCCGCCCTCCTTCCCCAAGGAACCGCCCGATGACCGCCTCCGCCGCCCTGAAGGATCCGCATCGTTACTTCGAGGAGATCGGTGCCGCGCGCACGTCCGAGGCCGTCGCGCCGCCGGTCTGCCTCTACCTGGAGGTCACGAACCGCTGCAACCTCCTGTGCGAGACCTGCCCGCGCACCTTCGAGACCCTGGAACCCCCGGCCGACATGAGCTGGGAGCTGTTCACCCGGATCGTCGACCAGGTGCCGAACATCGCCCGGGTCGTGCTCCACGGCGTCGGCGAGCCGATGCTGGTGCCGGCGCTGCCGCGCATGATCCGCTACCTCAAGGACCGCGACACCTACGTCCTGTTCAACACCAACGGCACCCTGCTGCAGCCGAAGCGGTTCGGGACGCTGATCGAGACTGGGCTCGACGAGCTGCGCGTCTCCCTCGATGCCGCCGACCGGGTCTCGTATCTCAGGGTGCGGGGCAAGGACTTCTTCGACCGCATCGTGCGCGACGTCGGACAATTCGTCGCCTACCAGAAGGCGACCGACGCCGCGACGCCCCGCGTGTCGCTCTGGCTCACTGGGCTTAAGGAGACCGTGGACCAATTGCCCGCCTTTGTGCGCCTGGCCGCCGCGATGGGGGTGACCGAGGTGCATCTCCAGCGCCTGGTCTTCGACGAGGCGGGATACGGCATGGCCCGCGCCGACCTGTCGTTGTTCGAGAGCGCGCGGGCCGAGGAGGCCGCCTCCATCGCCGAGGCGGAGGCGCTCGGCCGCTCGCTGGGGGTGACGCTCGATGCCTCGGGGGCGACCGAGCCCGGGATCAGCCTCAGGAAGCAGGACGACCGGGCCTGGGCGACCTGCCGCCGGCCATGGTCGTTGATGTACTTCACCGCCCATGGCCGGGCGCTGCCCTGCTGCATCGCGCCGTTCTCGGTGCGCGGCTACGCGCACTACACGCTCGGCGACGCCACCCAGGCCACGTTGCGGGAGATTTGGAACGGCGAGGCCTATCGCGACTTCCGCGCGGCGCTCCTCTCCGATGCGCCGCCGAGCCCGTGCCGCAATTGCGGCCTGCGCTGGAGCCTGTGAGCCGATGCACCCGGTCAGCATCGTCATCCCGACCCTGAACGAGGCCGAGGCGATCGGCGCGGTGATCCGCGAGATCCCGCTGCCTTACTCTGGAGACGTGATCGTGGCGGATGGCGGCTCGACGGACGGCACCCGGGAGGTCGCCCAGGCCGCGGGCGCCCGGGTGATCGAGGCCGGCCGCGGCTACGGCCGGGCCTGCGCGGCGGGAGCGGAGGCGGCCGATCCCGGAAGCCGCGTCATCGTCTTCCTCGACGGCGACGGGGCCGACCGGGCGGACCTGATCGAGGCGATTGCCGGCCCGATGCTCGCCGGCGCCCAGGACCTCGTCCTCGCCTCCCGGACCCTCGGCCAGCGCGAGCCCGGCGCAATGCTCTGGCACCAGGTGCTCGCCGGGCGGCTCGCTGGACTCGGCATCGGCCTGCGCTACGGCGTGCACTATACCGATATGTGCGCCTTCCGGGCCATCGACCGCGCCGCGCTCCGGGCCTTGTGCCTGCGTGAGATGACCTACGGCTGGAACATCGAGATGCAGTTGCAGGCCGCTCGCGCGGGTTTGCGCGTGCTGGAGGTGCCGATGCCCTACCGGCGACGGATCGGAGGCGCATCGAAGGTCGCCGGTTCGGTGTCCGGGACGCTGCGGGCCTCGGCGCGCATCGGCGCGACCTACCTGCGCATCGCCGCCCGTCCGGCGCCGCGCGCGTGAGGATCGCCGTGGAGCTCGACGCGGACGCCTCGACCGACCGCTGGACCGACGACGTGCGGGAGGAGGCCGGGATCGACCAGCGAGAAGGCGGTAGCCTGCCCTCCCGGTCCTTCGCCATGGCGGATTACCTGAGGAGCTGGTCGGCCTGCGCATATCACGATCTCGCAGCCTCCGATTCGCAGCCGCTCCAGCTCTCCGCGTTGCTGCGCCTCGCAAGCTCGGACGACCGGCTGCGCTGGCGGAGCCTCGATCTTGGCTACGCCGATCCGCGCGGCTCCCTCCGCCTGCGCGAGGCGGTTGCCGCCCGCTACGCGATGGTCGGGGCCGACGAGGTGCTTGTCGGTGCGGGCGCGCAGGAGACGATGACCTGCCTCCTCCAGGCGCTGCTGGCCCCGGAGGACCACGCCGTGGTGGTGGTGCCGATCTACCAGCCCTTGGAACTCGTCGTGACGGGCCTGTGTGCCACGGACGGGGTCGCCCTGTCCGCGAACCGGGCTTGGAGCCTCGACCTCGACCGCTTCGCCGCGGCCTTGCGCCCGAACACACGGCTGGTGCTGACGAACTTCCCCAATAGCCCGACCGGCGCAGCCCTGGATCAGCCGACCCTGGACGGCCTGATCGCCCTCTGCCGCCGGCACGGGCTCTGGCTCGTCAACGACGAGGTCTACCGCCAGACCGACTGCGCTCTGGACCGGGCCGTTCCGCCCGTCGTGGACCTCTACGAGCGCGGTATCTCGATCAACGGGCTGTCGAAGGGGTTCGGGCTGCCGGGCCTGCGCGTCGGCTGGGCCGCCTGCCGCGACCGCGCCGTCCTCGGCCGCACGGTCGCCGCCAAGAACCTGCTGTCGAGTTGCCTTGCAGCTCCGAGCGAGATCCTGGGCGAGATCGCGCTGCGGGCCGAGCATCGCATCACCGATCGCGCCCGCGCGATTGGACGGCGCAACCATCGCCGCTTGCGCGCTCTGCTCGATCGCCATTCCGACGTCTTCGAGCCGGACGAACCGAGGAATCTCGCTTTCGCGTATCCGCGGTTTCGCGGGCACGAGGGGGCGACCGACTTCGCGCGGACGCTCGCATCCGAGGCCGGTCTTCTCGTCCTGCCCTCGATCCTGTGGCGCTCGTCGCTGGCGCCGGTCTCCCAGGACCATCTGCGTCTCGGCCTCGGCCGCATCGGGAGCTTTGCGGCGCTCGGGATTCTTGAGAAGCATCTGCTCAGGCAGTCTTGGTAAGGAGTGCGGGCCAGCCGCCGCTATACTCTTCGAAGCGGACCTTTAAGATGGGTGAGATCAACGTCTGCATGGGGTCAGCAGCGTGGATTAGGCGAGCACCGCTGGAATGTCCGAATAGGCCGAAAGCAAGCCTCCTTAGGTCAATCTGGTTGGGTTTTGACCCTAGCTCTCGAGCAGCGCACCGTCGTCGGTGGTCTCAATACGCTTCGGTGGGTACCTATGTCCGCGCTTCTGCTGTACGATGATCTTCGATAAACGTTGATCTATAGTAAATATCCAAGCTAGAAGCTGATCAGGCATGCTTGCGCTCTTTGCGCAGTTGCTCGGATAAAGCAAATATGACGTAGCGCGAGAGCGTTATTCCGAGTGATGCGGCAGCATTTACAGCGATGGCGTGAATGGTAGAAAGCACGCGAAGGTGAAGCTGCCGGATGTCAGCCGGTCGCTTATCGGTGGTCATCGTTGTTGATATTCATGGAAACGCAAATGGCAACCGTACGCCGGAATGGCGGGCCGCTATTCGAGATGCATGTTTTTCACTGTAGCAATCCTCTACCATATTATAATCGGGATATCAAGCTTTATACTTATATCGACTGTCTCGGTTAAATCATGGCAGCGTACGACAACAGAATAAGCCGCCGGTCGACCGCTTCGAGTGCGTTGAAGGCCGCGAGGCTGGCGCAAGGGCCGTGTCGTCGATCTCGGACTGCCGGAGACGGTTCTCCAGGACGATGCCGTGGGGGCCAGCGATCAAGCACGTGATAGCGCGGTCCGTGTGCTATACTGGAAGCTATCAGGAGAGTGACGACACCAGGAGTATACATGGGCATGGATTGCTCTAACGCTGAAGCGGAACAGGTTCTAAAACATTGGTCTACTCACGCTTTGCGCCGCTATGTAGAACGATATGGTAGAGAGGGTGTTTCCTGGGATAATTTCGCACGAATTGTGCCACGCATAGAAGAGAGATTTCGACTCGCATTTGATCGAGATCTAGAGTCTGTTTATAATAGCCCGCTTGTTCTTGTTTGTGTCAAAGTACCAATTGAAATTCAAGCTCCTACGGATAGTAAGAGAGGGATGTATCGATACGTTAAAGTATGGGCGTTGTACAACTTTAAGGCAAGGTTGGTTGTGACAACTTATCCGCCAAACCCAGACGTATCTCGAATGTCAATCGAAAAGAGAATTCTTCACGTGCCGGCTAAGTACAATGTTCATATTAACTAAGGGCTCGCGGACGCTTAAATAGAACTTTTATGCGCTGCACAATGTCCGTAAGGGTATACAAATGCGGACTGAGCTCTCAGTCCGTTGCTCAAGCCGCCACGGGCTTGGTACGCCCGCCTCAGGCTGTGGATCGGCGTCCAAAGTAGTCCCAGCCTCGCATGCCGCTTAAGGGATTGGCCGAAAAGGTTTTTACATCTCTGAGCTGGGCACCTTTTGAACGCCGATCGACGCCGAAGCGGAACCCACTTTTGCAGGCTAGAGACAAACGTTTTCAGATGCTTAGGCACGAGTGGTCAATGGGTCCGCTTTAGACGCTGATCCACAGTGTTGGTGCATGAAGCGTTGAGTCTAGCGGCATCGTTGAGGGGCTGCCGGGCGGCAGGGTCGCGATAACGCCAGCGGATTCTCAGATTCATACAGGATTGCAGGACGTGCCAAAGTCCACGACTAACCTCGATGCCACTGAGAGAGCCTGGGCCAAATATCGCTTCGATGTGGGTGGCATGCGACGGTGGCACTCGCTCGTCGCCCATGGGATCGATGTGGCTGCCGTTCTCGAGGCGCTCTGCGAGGCGCCCATCGTATCCGCTCGACTGGCGCGGGCGGCAGGACGACCACTGACGCAAATCGATGTCGCTCGCCTCGGGGTTTTCGCCTGCCTTCACGACTGCGGAAAGGCGAACCGTGGGTTTTGGGCTCGCCAATTCCCGCTCGACGATCCGCGGCGCGAACATGCAGCGGGCCACATCGAAGAGACAGGCACCATCTTCTATGGGCGTGTAGGCGAGGCTGCCTGGGAGCCGCTTGGGCTAGGGCGCCTCGCTGAGTGGGGAGCAGCCGCTGAAGCTTACTTGATCGCGACCCTGTCCCATCACGGCAGTCCCACTGGAGAGCGTCTGCGCAAGGCGAACGGCGACGAGTTCTGGAAAGCGGATAACCGCTACGACCCATTCGTCGAGCTCGCTCGACTGCGCGACGCCGCTTTCACCATGTTCCCGAAAGCAGGCCTGTCCGGACCGGACCTGCCTGATGCGCCGCGCTTCATCCACCTCTATGCTGGCCTACTGACCCTTGCCGATTGGATCGGCTCCGACGAGCAGCATTTCCCGCTCACGAGCGGTGACGACGCGTCTCGGGTCGGCTTCGCTCGGGCTCAAGCGCGTGAGCTTCTGACCGCGTTCGGACTCGTCGGCCTGCGGGAGCGTCGCCGGCCGGAGGTCACCCGCTTCGATGACCTGTTCGGGTTTCCCACCCGTCCTCTCCAGCAAGCCCTCGATACGATCGACGCTGAGTCCCTGGTGATCCTGGAGGGGGAGACCGGCTCCGGAAAGACGGAGGCGGCACTCTGGCACTTCGCTCGCCTGCTCGAGGAAGGTTGTGTTGACAGTCTCTACTTCGCCCTGCCGACCCGGGTGGCCGCGACCGAGATCCATGGCCGGATCACGCGTGCCGCCGACACCCTGTTCGGGCAGGGCGCGATCAAGCCCGTGCTGGCAGTCCCCGGCTACGTCCGCGCCGGCTCTGTAGACGGCCAGCGACTGCCCGGTTTCAAGGTTCTGTGGCCTGACGCGACCGATCGCCGGTTCTCGGACGGTCGCTGGGCGGCGGAGAGCCCGAAGCGCTTCCTTGGTGCGCCGGTCGCCGTTGGCACGATCGACCAAGCTCTCATGGCGGGCCTGCAACTCGGTCATGCTCATCTGCGAGCCGCCGCACTCTCCCGCAGCCTGCTCGTCGTGGACGAGGTGCACGCCTCCGATACCTACATGACCGCGCTGTTGAAGCAGGTACTCGACAACCACCTCTCGGTGGGCGGACGGGCTCTCCTGATGTCGGCAACCCTCGGCGCCGACGCCCGCGCGTACCTCACCGGGCGCCCGACGCCGTGCCTCAGCGCGGCACGAGAGATCGCCTATCCGGCGGTGACCAGGGGGGGTGCGACAGCGCGGACGGATGGGGGCCCAATCGTCAAGTCGGTCAGGGTCGACCGCCAGCCCTTGATCGCCGACCCAAGCGCCGTTGCTGCACTCGCGGCCGCGGCGGCTCGAGACGGCGCGACGGTGGTCGTTGTGCGCAACACCGTCCAGGACGCCCTCACCACGCAGGAGGCCCTCGAGACCGCGGCTGAATCGGCGCATCTGTTCCGGGTGGCGGGCCTCGTCACTCTCCATCACGGCCGCTTCGCCGCGGAAGATCGACGCCTGCTGGATGCGCAGGTGACGGCACGCTTCGGCAAGCATCGCAAGAGCCGCGGTCAGGTTGTCATCGGAACGCAAACCCTGGAGCAGAGCCTCGACATCGACGCAGACCTTCTCATCACCGACCTCTGCCCGATGGACGTGCTCCTGCAGCGCATCGGCCGCCTGCACCGGCATGCGCGGTCTGACCGGCCACCAGGGTACGAAGCCGCCCGCGTGGTCGTGCTGACCCCGCCCGAGCGCTCGCTTGCGCCCTTTCTCTTCGGCCCGCGTCATGGCCTCGGTCACAACCGGGAGGGCGCGGGAGTTTACGGCGATGTGCGCGTGATCGAGGCCACCTGGCGCCTCCTCGAACGAGAGACCCAACTCGTTATCCCGGGTATGAACCGCGTTCTCGTCGAAGAAGCGACCCATCCGGAAGCGCTCGAGACAATCGTCGCGGAGCTTGGGTGGGAGAAAGAAGCCAGCTTGCGCGAGGGGCTGGCTTTCGCTCACCGTCACATCGCGGCCCGGGACGGGCTCTCGCTGGCGAAGCCGATCGAGGCGCTGACCTTTCCAGGGGTGGATGACCGGGTGCGAACCCGCCTCGGCCTCGACGACCTGAACTTCCTGCTTGCGACGCCTGCTCGCACCCCCTTCGGCCAAATGATCCGCTCACTCCGCGTGCCGCAGGCCATCGCGAGACGGGCGAAGCTTCTTGACCGTGCCCTGCCCGAGCAGATCGCGGTGGAGTACGCCACCGAGGGCCTCGTCTTCCCCGAACTCGGCTTGCGCTACACGCGCATCGGCCTCACCGCTGCACTGTGATGCTGCAACGGTGAGGAGCTGCATCCCCGCCAGGACGGGGGAGTGATCGAACTCTCGATCGAGACTCGGACGATCCCCGCGGGGCGAGGTGGTGCACGTGCACCGACCTCATGGATAGCGCAACCCGCGGGTCCGTGCACCTCAGCGTGTCATGTCCTTGACAGGGGTTCAATTCCCGATCCAGGCTGTTGTCATAGTCTGGGGAAGAATGATGGATTTGATCACGTCGTCCATCTTCTCCGTGCGCCTTGCGGCGGGTGAGCGACGGAGGGTGTCCCTGCCCGAGGCCTATGCTCTGCTGGTGGCGGACGCTGTGGAGGCTTTCACGGCTCTGCGCCCGCATCAGGCACCCGCCTGGCACGCCTTCCTGGTCCAACTCGGCGCCCTCGCTCTTCACCACGCCGGCCAGGACGAGCTACCGGCCGACGCAGAGACCTGGGCGGCGCTCCTGCGCGCGCTCGCCGGAGCCGACGCGGATACGGCCTTCGCGCTGGTGGTCGAGGACTGGACCAAACCCGCCTTCATGCAGCCGCCGGCACCGAGCAAGGCCGCGGCGGCCGAGTACAAGCTCAGTGCGGAGACGCCCGACGCTCTCGATCTCCTCGTCACCTCCAAGGACCACGACGTGAAGGCGGAGCGCATGGGCTCGCCTGAGCCCGAGCACTGGGCTTACGCACTCGTCACCTTGCAGACCTTCGAAGGCGTGATGGGATCGGGGAAGTACGGCATCGCTCGCATGAACGGTGGGTACGGAAGCCGTCCCATGCTCGGCGTCGTGCCGGAAGGCGGCCCGGGTGTGTCTCTGCAGCGTGACCTCGTCCGACTCCTCGCGGCACGGGACAGTATGCTCGCCGACTTCGCCGGCCTCGGAACGCGCCGCGCCGTCGGGCTCACCTGGCTCGAGGCCTGGGACGGCGCTGCACCACTCGCGCCGGAGGACCTCGACCCCTTCTTCATCGAGGTCTGCCGACGGGTGCGCTTCGTCCAGAGAGGCGAGCGCCTCGTCGCGTTCGGCGTCGGCTCGAAGGCCGCTCGCATCGCGTGGCCGAAG
Source organism: Methylobacterium sp. 174MFSha1.1 (assembly GCF_900116815.1). Lineage (NCBI taxonomy): Bacteria > Pseudomonadati > Pseudomonadota > Alphaproteobacteria > Hyphomicrobiales > Methylobacteriaceae > Methylobacterium > Methylobacterium sp. 174MFSha1.1. The sequence continues at coordinate 56,627 of NZ_FPCB01000010.1, forward strand.
GATCTGAAGGGCCGCACGGGGGATCCGTGGGCCCCCGTGGACCGGCAAGAGGGCAAGGTCCTCTCGGTGACCCGCGACGGCTTCGGGTACCGCCGCATGGCGCAACTTCTCGATCCAGCACTCTATGACCGCCCTCCGCTCGCGCGGATTGACGCCCAGGATGCCAAACGGGGGCTTTCTCTCCGGGCCGTGGCTCTGGCACGTGGGCAGGGTAAGACCGAGGGGTTTCACCGCCGCGCCATCCCCATCGAGGAGCGCGTTCGCCCGATCTTTGCTCGCGGTGCGGCATCTTTCGACCGCTTCGGTACCGAAGCGCGACGGCGCGCCGACAAGGCTGGTGAGTTCGGACGCAAGGCGCTGCGGCCCGCCCTGTTCCTGCTGTTCCAGGGCGGGGAGAAGATCGACTTCCAGAAACCCACGACGGGCCCGCAGGTGGAGCCCTGGATGAGGCGCTACGACGCCAGAGTCGACGCGATCTTCTTCGACCAGCTCTTCCAGTTCATGGCCGCCGAGGACGACGAAGCCCGGCGGGATGAGGCCGAGGCCGACTGGCAGAAGACCCTGCGCGGCGCGGCGCTCGCCGTGCTCAGGGCTGCGGAGGCTGCCGCGCCGCGCAAGGCGGTCGCGGTGTACCGCGCCCGCGCCGCTGCGCGCTCCTACCTCGCCGCCAAGATCCGGCACGAGCTTCCACTGTCCGGCCCACCTCGCCCTGCCGCTTCGGAGGAGCAGCCCGATGCACCCCGCTGATATCGTCCGCATCGTGAAGGCCGTGCCGGCCATCGCTGGCCGGCTCGGGGCGTCAGAGCCGGGGCGGCGCATGTCTCCTGGCGAGCGCGCGACGCTGCGGCGCCTCGATCCGGCCAATCCCGAGAACGGCATCGGCGCGGTCTGCCGCCTGCTGTTGGCGTGCGGCGTCGAGATCGAGCGGCTCGACGCTCCCGCCCTGCGCCGTGTGGCGCTGGCCGTTCACTTCCAGGCCCTGCTGAGCGGCAGCGGCGCCGATCCCCAGGCGCCGGTCCGCGCGGGTGCCGGTCTGGTCCAGGCTGGCCTGAGCGAGGGGCGCTTCCGGCGCTTTCTCACCGCTCGCGGTCCGGCCTTCGACGATCAGATCCCCCGGCTCGCGCGCTTTCTGGCCGGTCGGGGACAGCGCCTCGATGCCCGACCTCTCGTCGAACTGATCTTGCTCGGCGGCGAGGACGGCAGCCGGGCGGAGGACATCCGACTCATCCTGGCTCGCGATTACTACTTCGCGCTCGGCAAGGAGCGGGATCCCCAAGCCGCCTGACGGCGACCTGCGCGCAAACCGAGAAGGCCTCCATGACCGAACCGCGCTTCATCCAGATCCACTGGCTCGCGAGCTATCCCGGCACCCTCCTCAACCGGGACGACGCAGGGCTCGCCAAACGCCTGCCGCTCGGCGGCAACGTGCGCACCCGCGTGTCGTCGCAGTGCCTCAAGCGCCACTGGCGCATCGCGGAGGACGAGCACGCCCTCTCCAGTCTCGGTGTCCCCAACGCTGTGCGCTCGAAGGAGATCGTCGATCGCGAGATCGGCGAGCGGCTCACGGCGAAGGGGATCGCGCCCGAGATCGTCAAGGCCGTTGCCGACGAGTTCGCCAAGGCGCTCTATGGCAAGAACGCGGTCGACCCGAAGAAGCGGCAGGCCCTGATCCTCGGCTGGCCGGAGGTGCGCTACCTGGCGGATGCCGCCGAGCAGGTGGCTGGGTCTGCCGCGAACGCCAAGGCGGCGGAGGCGGCCGCCAAGGACTTCTTTGCCAAGGGCGATGGCAAGGCCAATCTGACGGCGCTTCGCGACCAAGGCCAGGTGCCATTCGGCCTGGAGGTGGCCCTCTTCGGCCGCATGGTTACGTCCGACCCCGCTGCGAACAAGGATGCGGCCATCCACGTGGCACACGCCTTCACCGTGCACGACGAAGAGCCAGAGCAGGACTATTTCACCGTCGTCGACGACCTCAAGCAGCTCGACGAGGACGAGGACGCGGGGGCCGCCGGTGTTTTCGACACCGAACTCACCTCGGGCCTCTATTACGGCTACGTGGTCGTGGACGTGCCGCAACTCGTCATGAACCTGGCGGGTGTCGACCGGAAGGCGTGGCTAGCCGAGGGCACCGATCGCGGCCTTGCCGGGCGCGTGGTGGAGAACCTGATCCACCTGATCGCCAAGGTCTCGCCAGGCGCCAAACGCGGGTCGACCGCGCCGTACGCTCACGCTGAGTTTGTGTTGGTCGAGATGGGGCGGCGTCAGCCGCGGACGCTCGCCAACGCCTTCCGCACGGCGGTGCCGCTGAGAGGCGTGAACTCGCTCCTCTCCTCGGCGAGCCAGTCTATGGCGGCGTTCCTGGATGACATGGACGAGATGTACGGCCCCCACGAAACCCGGCTTCTCGCCGCCCGGCGAGAAGGCCGCCTCGAAGGGGTGGAGACTATCGCCTTGCCCGAGATCGCGTCCCGGGTGAACGCCGCTATTGCTGCTGGGCAGGTGTGATGCGCGAGCACCTTCTCCTCCTGCTCGAAGCCCCGCTCCAGGCCTGGGGCAGCGTTCTAGTCGATGCGTACGGTCCGGTGGATGAGTTTCCGGCTGCGACCCTGGTCGGTGGCCTGGTCGCCAATGCGTTGGGCTACGACCGCGCGGATTGGCAGCTTCTCGAAACTCTCCAGGAGCGTCTCGTGGTCGGCGCGGCCGTGTTGCGTCGTGGTTCCACGATCACCGACGCCCAGAACGCCAAGCTCGCTAAGGGGGATGTCGGCTGGACGACGCGAGGGCGTCCCGAGGGGAGAAGCGGTGGAGCGGACTCCTACAATAGCCCTCATCGCCGCTTTCGCGACTACCACGCCGACGCGCTCGCACTCGTCGCACTCCGCCTCGACCCACCGAATGAAGCGCCTGACCTCGACGCCATCGCCCACGCCTTGGAGTGGCCCGAGCGCCCGCTCTTTCTCGGCCGCAAGCCCTGCCTGCCCTCGAGGCCGATCGCTTGGCAGGAACGGATTTCGGCTGAGACCCTCCTCGATGCGCTCAACCTTGGCGCTGTAAAGCTGGTCGAGGCGGAGAACGTGAGCCCGAAACTTCGGCTTGAGCTCGACGCGGGGCCGTGGCGTGCCCGCTGGCCGGACCGAGAAGGGGATGCGCCGAGTCGCCTCGTGGAGGTTTGCGACGATCGCGACTTTCGGAATGGCGTTCATGTCGGCCTGCGCCGTCGGCGGGTTGGCACGATCGGCGGGGAGCGGGAGCACGCGTCGTGAGCCTGCACCTCGTCTCCCTGCGTCCCGATCTGCCGCGCCTGACCGCCTTCGCGGCGAAGACCGGCGCGCTGCCGGCGGGCGGCGACCTCGGCTACGCTGTGCATCTGGCGTTACGCCAAGCCTTAGGTGCGACAGCGCCACAGCCGTGGCGGTTCTTCGAGCAGCAGAGACGGCTGCTTGGGTACTGTCGTGACCTTGGGGGCTTCGAGGCGGCTGTTGCGCTGCCTCCTCTGGACGAGCGCACGGAGAGCGCCCGGGCTGCTCTGGCGCTCGACGGTGTAGAAACGCGTACCATGCCCACGACATGGCGTTCTGGTCTCATCCTCGACTTCGAGGTGCGCTTGCGTCCCGTCCGCCGCACCGGCCTGGCCAATCGCTCGAAAGAGCGTCCGGGTGAGCACGATGCGTTCGGCGTCGCCGTGCGGGGTCTGCCGCGAGAAGAGTGGCCAAGTCGTGATGAGGTGTATCTCGGCTTCGCGAGAGAGAAGCTCGAGGCGAGCGGCGCCATAGCCTTGTCGCGCCTGTCCCTTGCAGCCTCAACCCGCACCGAGGTCGCGCGTAGCCGTCACGACGGCGGTGCGCCGCGCAAGCGCATCGACGGTCCGGATGTGACCGTGATGGGGCGCTTCTCGGTGCAGGATCCGGAGGGTTTTGCGGAACTCCTGACTCGGGGCGTTGGTCGCCATCGCGCCTTCGGCTTCGGTATGCTCCTTCTCAAGCCTCCGGGGCGGTGATCTAAAGGAAGTAGGTTCTAGGTCGGTCTGTACGCTATCGTGATCCACGAAGCGACCGTACGCCTACTCTCTCGCTATTTGAAATTGTTAAAAAAATCAACAACTTGCCTGGAAGAGGCTCCCCCACACGCGTGGGGATTGTCCCTGGATGCGGGAATTCCTGAAGTGGACCACCAAGGCTCCCCCACACGCGTGGGGATTGTCCCTGGGAGACCTGGACCAGCAGGTCCATGTGCCGGGCTACCCCACACGTGTGGGGATTGTCCCTCGTGCAGCGGGTTGACGGACAGCAGAACGTCGGCTCCCCCACACGCGTGGGGATTGTCCCCAAGCGGACGCCCTGGTCCTCTCCGAGATGGCGGCTCCCCCACACGCGTGGGGATTGTCCCGGCGATGCCTCGTACAGGGTCTCGGGCGAGTCGGCTCCCCCACACGCGTGGGGATTGTCCCCAAGCGGACGCCCTGGTCCTCTCCGAGATGGCGGCTCCCCCACACGCGTGGGGATTGTCCCGGCGATGCCTCGTACAGGGTCTCGGGCGAGTCGGCTCCCCCACACGCGTGGGGATTGTCCCGGCTCGGCCCGCGACCGCCTGAAGGAGGTAATGGCTCCCCCACACGCGTGGGGATTGTCCCTACAATCAGGTCCGGCGCCTCGCAAAGATCGCGGCTCCCCCACACGCGTGGGGACTGTCCCTCGCCGCTGATGGCCGCGATGCTGTGGGAAGAGGCTCCCCTACACGCGTGGGGATCGCCCCCTCGTCCCCAGACCTGGACACGCTCCCACACGATGGCGCCGGCTCCCCGCGCCTGCGGGGATCGACCCGGCACGACCATCTCGGTCAAGCTCTCGACCTGGGCTCCCCCGCGCCTCTGGGGATCAACCCATCGAACAGCAGTCCATTGATTACGTTGTGTAGGCTCCCCGTACTGCGGGGATTGACCCTTGTAGAGCCCGCGGGCATTCGCGAACTCTGAGACTTCCCCCGCATGCGCGGGGATGGACCCATGGCGCAAGATTACGTCATCAACTACACCCTAGATCCCCTGCATGTGCGGGGATTGACCTTGCACGGGGTCCTGTTTGCTAGTGATCCACCCGGTTCCCCATACGCGTGAGGATCGTCCCGCCCCTACACCCTGATCGACGTCACGTTGCAGGCTCCCCCGCACCCTCGGGGATCGACCCCGGGCGAGCTTCGAGTGCGAGAAGGCTCGATAGCTCCCCCGCGCCTGCGGGGATCGACCCCGGCGCTTGATGTCGCCTGTGTCGATTGTCACGGCTCCCCCGCTCCTGCGGGGATCGACCCAAGCGGAACGAGCGCGACGAAGCGGAGGAGAGGGCTCCCCCGCGCGTGCGGGGATCGACCCGGCCGCGCCCTCTGTCCGTCCTGCCATGGCCGGGCTCCCCCGCGCCCGCGGGGATCGACCCCACGTCGACGCGCGGGCCGGCAAGACGGTGAAGGCTCCCCCGTGCCTGCGGGGATCGACCTGGCGCGGAACCCTGCCTGATCGTCCTGCCGCCGGCTCCCCCGCGCCCGCGGGGATCGACCCTGGTTAGTCTGCATCAGGGCCACATCGCTCTGGGCTCCCCCGCGCCTCCGGGGATCGACCCTTCGATCCGAATGGCAAGACATCGCTGGGTGCGGCTCCCCCGCGCCTGTGGGGATCGACCCGACGCTCCAATCCATGCTGCCTTCTGGGCTAAGGCTCCCCCGCGCCTGCGGGGATCGGCCCAGGTTGGCCTGGCTGATCACGGAGCGCGACAGGGCTCCCCCGCCTGTGCGGGGATCGACCCACTCTCCAGCCACTTGGCTATCTTGCGTCGCGGGCTCCCCCGCATGCGCGGGGATCGACCCATCCCGGAGACCGGCCGCTGGGTGGTGATGCCAGTTCCCCTGCGCGCGCGGGGATCGACCCGAGCACGAGGAGCATTGGCGCCAGCAGGAGCGGGCTCCCCCGCGCCCGCGGGGATCGACCCACCCAGATCAACGGCGGTGCCATCGCGGCCAAGGCTCCCCCGCGCCTGCGGGGATCGACCCAACCTCGGCAACGCGGCATCGAGCTACGGCACGGCTCCCCCGCGCCCGCGGGGATCGACCCCACTGGCGGAGCACGATGGTAGCGACGTTGACGGCTCCTCCGCGACTGCGGGGATCGCCCCCCCTTCACCCCAGGAGAAAGACCCCATGACGAGGCTCCCCCGCGCCCGCGGGGATCGACCCGGCATCGTCAAGGCGTATTGGGACGCCACGTCGGCTCCCCCGCGCCTGTGGGGATCGACCCGCCGAGTACGCCAACCCGGCGAACTGGTAGCGGGCTCCCCCGCGCCTGCGGGGATCGACCTTGCACCTGGGTCGTCGTCCGGGCCGAGTTCAAGGCTCCCCCGCGCCTGCGGGGATCGACCCTCGAAATAGCGCGAGCCGCCGATTTCGATCCTGGCTCCCCCGCGCCTGCGGGGATCGACTCTCCTTGCGGCCCCAGCCCCGGTGGTAGAAGAAGGCTTCCCCGCGCTGCAGGGATTGACCCAAGGATCCGGTGACCAACCTCTACAAGGAGTAGGCTTTCCCGCGCCTGTGGGGATCAACCCATCGAGCAGCAGTCCATCGATTATGTCGTGTAGGCTCCCCGCACTGCGGGGATTGACCCTTATAGAGCCCGCGGGCGTTCGCGAACTCAGAGACTTCCCCCGCATGCGCGGGGATGGGCCCATGGCGCAAGAGTACGTCATCAACTGCACCTTAGATCCCCCGTATATGCGGGATTGACCCATCGGCCGGATCAGCGAGGCCCTTTGGGGCTTGGCTCCCCCGCGCCTGCGGGGATCGACCCCACGAGTACGTGTTCAATGCCGGCTACATCGAGGCTCCCCCGCACCTGCGGGGATCGACCCAAGGATTTCGCTGGTATTGTGCAGGCGTCCGGGGCTCCCCCGCGTCTGCGGGGATCGACCCGGCAGCGAGCCCGGCATCGCGAGCCCAGCGATGGCTCCCCCGCGCCTGCGGGGATCGACCCAAGACGCTGGGCACCAAGCTGAAGCCCGACCCGGCTCCCCCGCTCCTGCGGGGATCGACCCGGGCCGGGCGTGATCGACGCCGACTACCGGGGGGCTCCCTCGCGCATGCGGGGATCGACCCTTCGATCCGAATGGCAAGGCATCGCTGGGTGCGGCTCCCCCGCGCCTGTGGGGATCGACCCGACGCTCCAGTTCACACTGCCTTCTGGGCTAAGGCTCCCCCGCGCCTGCGGGGATCGACCCTCGAACTCGATCTTCTCGATGCCGAGCGGGATGGCTCCCCCACCTGCGTGGGGATCGTCTGAGGTCGATATGCGAAAGCTTGTCCCGCAGTCCGGCGGCCCCTCCAAGCCATCCGAGAATCCTCCGAGCCGGTGTACCAGGGGATCGGCTCCACGATGTTGAAGTTCTGGGCGTCGTCGAGGAAGCCCGCCAGGAGGTGATGCGGCCGGTGTCGTAGTCGATATCATCGAGGGGTCGACGCGATCGGGGTTGTCGTCCTCGATCGCGCCCAAGGTCTCGACGGTCCCGCCACACCGCCGGATGCAGGATCAAGCCGCCATCAGGTATTCAACCTCCTCGGCCGTCCGGATGGCGGGGAAGGCCTCGTCGAGGTCGGCAAACTCGGCCGCCGCCTCCGCCGCGTTCTTGCGTAGCCGGACCCAAATCGCGTCTTGGGCGTCCGATCCCAGGCCAACCAAGTGGAGGGCGGCCTTGAAGTCGTGGCCGATCGGCGGCGTGAGTGCCGGCACCATCGAGAAGTAGGTGTCCAGGATCGCGCCCCCGTTCACGTCCTGGCCGGACTGCTCGACCGTACCGTTGCCATCACGCTAGGCGGCCAAGGCGAGCGCTTCCATCCGCACCCACATCGGCCAGGTCTGAGGCGCTGCGAAAGGATCAGCCAGGTGTGCGACAGCTTCCAGGTCGCGACCGGACTCCCGCGTGCGCGTCTGCACGGTCGAGGTGTCCGCATCCACAATCCCGGCCCTGCTTCCATCCTGGCCGGCAACCCCCGCGGTGCAATCCACCGATGTCAGTTTTTTTCCCAAACTCGTCGCCACCAATCCCTTTATAATGGGACGCGAGCGACGCTTTTGGGAAAATTCTGGAACGACCAACCCGATCTGGCGGACCATGTCGACGTTGGCCTCGTACGTACCATCGGAGTGCCACCGACGAAGGGCCGAGACAGGTACCCCCTTCTTTTTCCAGTTGCGGATAGTCCGGTCCCCACCGCACCCCAGGCCGAGAACGACGGCAAGCGTTCTCTCGTCGTCGCGTGTCGTGCAGTCCTCCCGGCGCTTCCCACCGTTCCGCGAGCGACGTTGTTGGGCGCCGATACGATCCTTCGGACGCTTCCGAGCCTTGCGCGCCTCCATCGTGTCATCGACGGATACGAGGTACCGACACGAGCAGGCCAGCTTCGTATCCTGCGAGATCTGAAGCGCCTCGGCGAGGTCATCGCGGTTGAAGTACATCACGATCGAGTCGGGATCGTCAAAAGGGTCAGCCTCAGGCAGGTGCTCCTGCGCCCACGCTATGATGCGGGGAGCCGGGTCCCGGCCAAGGGTCGTCCACTTCAGAGTGAGCAGCGGCTTGACGCTTCGCAAGACCATCTGAGCGTCAAAGGCCTGCCCAATGTATCGCGTACGAGCAATGACGCGCTCGCTTTCGTTGATGATCTTCATGATCCGCGTGCGAAAGCGCAAATGTGTCTTGTCATCATCGTCATACGCAGTATGACCATGCTGAGAAACTCGCACCCGGTTGGACCGCGTGCGCTTTGGCGGATATTTGAATATACTGAGGTTCAAGTCGATAGGGACCACAGTTTCCGCTTGCAGGACGAACTTTTTTGCGTTAAACACTGATGTAACGTTCTGATGGTGATTGATTGGTGGCCCCGGAAGGCCGGCGGTTGGAGTGTTCGAGAAGCCCGCGGTTGGCGTCGCGGGCTTTCTCATTTCTGGTCTACCAAAAAGTGGCTAGAAGCCCAAATCGAGGCTCAGACTCGACTTCGGCACAACAGAATTTTAACCGGGCACCGCGTGATGAAGACTCATTGATAGTTTTTGTGTATCGATGATGGCACATCAATATGGTTAAACTACCCCCAGTGGTGCTCGACCTCGTGCGTCCGACGGCCCACCTTCTCGGACATCCACGCCGTGACATACTTGCGAAGGTACGTCATGGCGTAAACATGTACGGAATGACCTGCTAATGCGGGGAAGCGGGGAAGCGAGCTAGGGGCTCAAGCACCAAGCACCCACGATCGCAATCAAGGCCGTGCCGCATGGCTGGTGCGCTGGTCGCATTGCAGCATCAATGAGCTTGCTGCTTCGGCACGTACGCACCAGGCGCATTAGCCACGCCAGCAACGCCGTCATCTGGCGTGTTGAGAGCCCTCAGTGCCTCTCTGACGCGATAGACGCCTACTGACTCGATCAACTCCATGATCCGGGGCAAGTCATCACCCAAGCGCTCGGTCAGAAGCATCGCAGCATCTTTAGCCGTACGCTCGTGCTCCTCACAGAGACGGCGCCTCTCAGCGTCCTGCGCCTCCTGTTTCTTTGCCTCTGCCTTGTTGAGCTTCGCTTGCTTCTCCGGAGACAGCTTCGCCCGTTCCCGCGTGCGGGCAGCGCTATCAATTTCCTCCCTCTTTGCGCGACGGGCCTCGTTGATCCGCATGCCAATCACGCGAGCGTCAAGCGGCTGGCCCTCGTCAAAGCGAGCAATCACATCGGCGCGGATGTCGTCGGGGGTGGACTTCGCTGCAAGCGCATAGATGGTGGTTGGCGGCAGAACCGAAACGATTTCGGGTTTTGAGGAAAATACCTCAGCCGCCCGCATAAAGTTCTGCGCCGTCCGGTCGGTCATTCTGAACTCTGCTGCGATCCACGGGCCAAAGGCGCCATGACCAAGCTTCTGCTTCATTTCCAGGAGGTCGCGGCCTGTATCCATGATGTTGGTGCGTATCCGATAGCGCACGCGACTAGCAATCTGACGTGCTTCAGATGCAACGTCCTCAGGAAGTTGCGTGTAATCAAAGGTGACGGTGGCGCCGGGCTGGGCGCTCAACCGCTGAAAAAGGGGCAGGGTGGACATGTTATTTTTCATCACCGGCTCTCCTGCTCCGAAATCCATGCAAGGATGGTGGAGCGGCGTGCGCAGATCGTGCCGCCCATCTTGAAGCTCGGCAGTCCAAGCCTGTCAGCGGCGTGATAGACCCGTCGCCGGTTTGCCTCAGACGCGGCGCCGAACATAAATTCGGCGATGGCTTCAGCTCCGGTCATAAGATCCTCGGAAAGCGGCAAGCCGCTCCCGTTCGCGCCGCGAGGGCGCGTCTGAGTTTCAGGCATCTGACTTCTCCAGTTAGGTTACTAGAAGTGATCCAACGGCGCGTAAGGTCGCGGTTGAAATCTTGATCTCGACTCGCCTATCACCTGCGGCTACATGATTAGCGGACGAGAAGATGAGCGCGCCTATGAAGGCGCGATCCCGCGATGGGGATTTTTGGAAAACGCTGACGTCGATCCTTGGTGTAGGGCGATGAAACACGACTTCGATGTCGTTATTCAGCAAAAAGAGAACTGGACTTTCCCTCCGATCCGGAATGCATAATCGTACCAAGCCAGCAATGCACTCAACCGCATTGGCAGGGTTGTGCAAAACCTGTTTCAGTGCTTCGCCGCCTCCCATGTTATCGTTGAGGTCATAGGGATGGGGTGCATCGCTGAGTGGCAGCGATGCATACGTCTCCACGGTCTGAACTGCGTCTTTTGCTAATTCTGACGCATTGACGCCTATCAAAAGCGTAGCAGCATCAGTCGTGGTCATTTTAGCGCCAGATTTCCCGCGGCCAAATTTCGATATTTTGCCAGCGTCGCGCAAATACTGCCCGACGCCCGTGACGGTCATCTCGCTCAGGCCCTCGGCCTCTGCGATCGTACTAACGAGGTCCCGGAAGAGCGCCATCGTATGCCCTGTCAATTAGAATGATCCAGAAAGAAGGTCAAGTGCCTATCTGGATAATTCTGAAAGACTCGTGGTAGCATGGCCGTGGGCGGTTCGGAAGCGCCGACGGAGGTGTTCCATGGCATCGGTGAGCAAGCGGATGCTCCCATCCGGCAAGCAAGTATGGCTTGCCCGCTACGTTGATGGAGGCGGAGAGAGGCGTTTCAAGCAGTTCACGACGAAACGTGAGGCAGAGTCATTCCTGCTTCAAGCCAGAAGCCAAGTGGCAGCGGGAAGCCACATCCCGGACCGCGCTGCGAGCACCGTGGGAAAGGCCTTCGAGATGCTCATGAAGACGCTGGAGGATGAGGGCGCGGCTCGGGCGACCCGCCGCAATTACCAAGTCTACTACAACGGCCACGTCAAGCCGTACCTTGCCGCCCGGCTCCTGCCGAAGCTGCACCCGGCCGATGTGGGGGAATGGCTCGACAAGCTGAAGGAGGATGGCAGGACGGACGACACGCGCCGCCGCGCCCGGGTCGTCCTCGGCGTCATCTATGACGAAGCGATTCGGCGCCGGCTGGCCTACACCAACCCGGTCCGGGCGCTCCGTAGTCGCCGCAAGACCCGGCGGGCGGAGATCCACGAGGCGCAGGACACGCTAGAGATCCCAGAGCGGGAGACCGTGAGGGCGCTCTTAGCTGGTGCCGCAGACGTGGATGGCCTGTTCCTGATCGCGCGTCAGCGGACTGATAAAGGTCTTCAGACTGTCGAGGTGCGCCGGGTGCCAGCGAAGCACCCCATCAACGTGCTGCGCACCTTCCGGAAGGAGCATCCTGGCGCAGAAGTGCAGGCCTACCGCCCGACGCCTTGGCTCCGGCCGATGCTCGCCGCGATGGCCCTGGCTGGTCTCAGGATAGGAGAAGCGAGGGGTCTCTCGTGGCATCGTATCCATGCCGAGCATTTGGAAGTCCGAGAGGCGGTGGACGCCTTCAACGAACTCGGCACGGTCAAGACAGTGGCAGCACTCCGGACAGTCCCGATCGGTCCGCAGCTCGCTGCGATCCTCGCCAACTGGAAGGCTGCCAGCAAGGGCAAGGATGGCCTGACATTCCCCTCAGAGGAGAAGACGCCACTCGGCTACGCCAACATCGCCAACCGCCAGCTCAAGCCGCTTCAGATCGCGCTCGGAATCACCGCGGCCGATGGGTCGCCGCGCTGGACGGCTCACGACTTCCGACACTTCGCCGTCTCGCTCTGGATCGATGAGGGCGCGGCGATCAAGCAGGTATCGGAGTGGGCCGGGCACGAGGCGCCGGACTTCACGCAGCGCGTCTACGGCCACCTGTTCAGCGCTGGCCGCGCGGACCGGCGGGCGATCAGCGCTGGCGAACTGTCGGTTCTCGGCGAGATCGAACCTGCAACACGGACGCAACACGGCAACGACAACGATTCAGAAATCCCTTTCAACACAATAGCATAACCTATCGCCTAGACCGCCTTCTAAGCGGCAGGTCGTAGGTTCGAGCCCTACCGGGGTCGCCACTGAAATGCCCGCTCGGTCAATGACTTGGCGGGATTTTGGCATGCCCAGCGTCGACGGCGGGTGTGTTGCAGCAGCTAGCAACACGGATCCTTGTTTTACAATGGGTTCCAGCGTGGCGTAGGCTGCTCCACGCAATGCGGAAGTAACACGTCTGGGGTGGCGGAAAGCAATGCCTAGGGCGATTACAAAGATGCACCGTAATCTATCCCGCGATAGATCAATGAATGTACGTTATTTTTTCAAATACAAATTAATTGAGAAAAATGAACCCCTCGGCAGATTTTCCCATAATCTTCTCCTGAGGGGCAAGGAGTATTTATCGGCGTTCGAGAAGTTGACCGCTGGAGACAAATTAGCAGAGCCGTACGCCAGCTATTTTCTCTTTGCACATGCTTTAGAGCTCATACTTAAATCATATCTTGTCGCGTGTGGGGTAACAAAAAAAGAATTAAGGGAGAAAAAATTAGGACACAACATTGAGAATATATATAAAAAATGCGCAGAAAATAATATTGGCCATATAGACAGGCTGCAGCAATTAGTGGAAAGATTCCACGATATGACCTGCGGGGATGAGTTGAGATACCCTAGACATCTTATTATCAAGCTCCCGCTTCCAAGCGAGTGTGCAAATATAACGAGGAATGCTATATCAAAAATCGAACCTACAGTTTCGTACGCATATTTAGATTATGTATTATACAGCGCTGCTGAGGCAAGGAAAAATAAGAATGCAAAATTTCACTACAATGATTAAGATTTGGTTAAATAAATTTAATAAAATTGGCCGTTGCGGGGTATACTAGGCAATATCGACCTAAAATATCCATGGATCTTAAATTTTCCCTGGATCATTCGTATTGTGCATCTGTTCGGCCTAGGTAAGCAGGCTGGTCCGAATGTGCGAGTCCACTGGGTTGGGCACGATTGTGCCCTACGGCATCGGCCAGTTTTCGCCTTCCGGGTAGAGCCGTAATCGGCCGGCACGCCTTCGATGCACCCGCGTTGCTACGGTGCCCGCCTGGACGCGTGCTTTCCCGCCACGATACGATCGCCCGAAGACGAGCCGGGCCCCTCGCGCAAGGCGCCCGCACCACGGGAGGGGCAGGATGGCGAAGGTCGGGATCGTCGGCTGCGGGGCAATGGGCTCGGTCTACGCGGCGCTGATGGCGTCGGCGGGTCACGCGGTGCACGCCGTCACGCTCTGGGCCGACCATGCGGCGGCGATGCGCGAGCGCGGCCTGCGCGTCGAGGGCGCGAGCGGCGACCGGACCGTGCGGCTGGCGAGCGCCGGCACGACGCCCGAGGGGATCGGTCCGTGCGACCTCGTCATCATCGCCACCAAGGCCTTCGACGTCGCGGCGGCGGCCGAGAGCTGCGCGCCCCTGATCGGGCCGGACACCGTGGTGCAGACGATCCAGAACGGGCTCGGCTCGCCGGAGGTGGCGGCCGCCGTGATCGATCCGGACCGGATCGCCGTCGGGGTGGTGGGCGGCTTCGGCGCCTCGATGCGCGGGCCCGGCCATGCGCACCATAACGGGCTCGAGATGATCCGCTTCGGCGCCTTCGCGGGCCTGGAGCGGGAGCGCCTGGAGGCCTCGGCGGCGATCTGGGAATCGGCCGGGTTCAAGGTCAGCCTGTTCGACGATCTCGGCCGGATGGTGTGGGAGAAGCTGATCATGAACGTCACCTTCTCGGGCACCACGACGCTCACGGGCCTCACCATCGGCGGGGTGATGGCGGATCCGGAGGCGTGGAGCGTGGCGCGGGGTTGCGCCGAGGAGGCGATCGCCGTGGCGGCGGCGATGGGGGTGACGCTCCAGGTCGGCGATCCGGTCGAGCACATTCGCCGGCTCGGCGGCAAGATCCCGGAAGCGCGGCCCTCGATGCTGCTCGACCACCGCGCCGGGCGCCGCGGCGAGGTCGAGGCGATCAACGGTTCGATCCCGCGCCTGGGGCGGCGTTGCGGCGTGCCGACCCCGGTCAACGACACGGTGGTCGCCCTCATCAAGGCGCGCGAGGCCGCCTTCCCGTCGCCGGCGGACCCGGCGACCTGCCCCGCCTGATCAGGCGCTGAGGGCCCCGTCGGTCTCCGCCCGCCACGGCAGGCTCGCCTGGCTGCCGCGCCGCCCGCAGGCGAGGGCGGCCGCCACGCTCGCCCGCTCCATCGCCGCGCGCAAGGGCGCGCCGCGGTCGAGCGCGGCGGCGAGCACGCCGACGAAGCAGTCGCCCGCCGCCGTGGTGTCGACCGGGTCGACCGCCCGGGCCGGGACATGCCAGGCGCCGTCCGCCGTCGCTGCCTCGGAGCCGGCCTCGCCGAGGGTGCGCACCACGTCGATGCCGAGCGCCGCCCGCAGGGAGGCGGCCTCCGGCGCGCAGCCGAGCCGCGCGGCGGTCGCCTCCGCCTCGTCCTCGTTGACGACGAGGAGGCCGGCGAGGCGCAAGGCGTCGATGTCGAGCGGCAGGGCCGGGGCGAGGTTGAGGATGCTGCGGACGCCCAGAATCCGGGCCCGGCGCAGCAGGGCGGTGGTCTCGGCGGGATCGACCTCCATCTGCAGGAGCAACGAGGTCGCCCGGGCGAGGTCGGCATCCGCGATCTGGTCGGCCCGCGTGTGCCCGTTGGCGCCGAGCGCCACCACGATGCGGTTGCGGCCGGCCGCGTCGATCCAGATCGAGGCGCAGCCCGTCGCGGCCGCCACCCGGCGGACCCGGGCGGTGTCGGCCCCGGCCTCGCGCAGGCCCGAGAGCGCCACCTCGGCCAGGGCATCGTCCCCGACCGCGCCGACCATCGCGACCTCGGCCCCGTCCCGGGACGCGGCCACCGCCTGGTTCGCCCCCTTGCCGCCCGCCTGCACCGCGAGGTCGTCGGCGAGCAGCGTCTGGCCCGAGCGCGGCACCTCGGGCAGGCGGAAGATCAGGTCGGCGTTGAGGGAGCCGAAGCACACGATCACGGGGTTTCTCCGCTCACAGGACCTTTGTCACACGACCTTGCCGGGATTCAGCACCCCGTCCGGATCGAGGGCCGCCTTGAGGCGCCGCATCAGGGCGATCTCGGGCTCCGAGCGGACGTGGCCGAGCCAGGGTTTCTTCGTCAAGCCGATCCCGTGCTCGGCCGAGACCGTGCCGCCGAAATCCCGCACCAGGCCATAGACCACCTCCTGGATCACGTCCTTCGGCTGCGGGCTCGCGCCCTTCACGCCGGCGACGATGTGCAGGTTGCCGTCGCCGATATGGCCGTAGAACAACGCCGTGATGCCGGGCAGGCGCTCGGTCAACGCCGCCTTGCAGGCCCGGACGTACGCGTCCATCGCGGCGACCGGCAGGCCGATGTCGAACGGCTCGTGCGGCCCCAGCACCTGCGGGAATTCCGAGCAGGCGTCGCGCACGCCCCAGAACGCCTTCACGTCGGCGACCGAGCGGGACAGAACCGCGTCGGCGAGCAGTCCCGCCTCGGCCTGCGCTTCGAGCCAGGCCTCGAAGCGGGGCCCGTCGAAGGTCTCGTCGGTGCCCTGCGCTTCGATCAGGCAATAGGCGGCGTGTCCTTGAGGCAGCGGCACCCGCACGCCCGGCATGGCGCCGATCGTCTCCCAGTAATCCGGCCACATTACCTCGAAGGCCGAGAGCATCGGCCCGAGGCCCCGGCGGGCCGCCGTGAGGAGCCCGACCACGGAATCGTAATCCGGCAGGGCGCAGAGCGCCGCGAAGGTGCAGGCGGGCTTCGGGAACAGCCGCAGGACCAGCCGGGTGATGATGCCGAGCGTGCCCTCCGAGCCGATGAACAGGTGCTTGAGGTCATAGCCGGCGTTGTTCTTGATCATCCGGTTGAGGTTGGTGACGATGCTGCCGTCGGGCAGCACCACCTCCAGGCCGAGGATCATTTCGCGGGTCATGCCGTAGCGGATGACCCGGTTGCCGCCGGCATTGGTGGAGGCGTTGCCGCCGATGGCGCAGGAGCCACGCGCCCCGAGATCGAGCGGGATCAGGAAACCGGCCGCGTCGGCGGCCTCCTGCACCACCTGGAGCGGCGTGCCGGCCTTGACCGTCATGGTGGCGGAGGCCTCGTCAATCGCCTCGATTCCGGTCATCCGCTCCAGCGACAGGGCGACCGAGCCGGGGAGGGGGCGGGCGCCCCCGCACAGGCCGGTGAGGCCGCCCTGCGGCACCACCGGCACGCCGTGCCGGGCGCAGATCCGCATCGCGGCGGCGACGGCCTCGGTGGTCGTGGGCCGGACCACCGCGAGGGGGCTTTGCGGCCCTAGCGTGCTCCAGTCGGAGTCGTTGCGCTCCGGCAGCCCGGCGCCGGTGAGCACCGTCCTGTCGCCCAGCTCCGCCACGAGGGCGGCCACCACCGCCTCGCTGCGGGACGCGTCCGGCATCGCCGTCATGCAGGTCTCTCCTCCCAGAGGCGGCGTGGATCGCCGCTCGTGTGGATGGTCCTATACGGGTTTTGTCTAACCTGTCCAAAAATCAGTCGAGCGCGGGATCCCCTCTCCCGTGTGGGAGAGGGGTAGGGGTGAGGGTGGCGCGTTTCCGAGTAAATCTGAACCGTCACGCTGCTGGCACGATGCTCTCAGCTTTGCACGGAAGCGTGTCACCCTCACCCCCCGGCCCCTCTCCCACACGGGAGAGGGGAGGCGCGCCCTATCTTTATTCGGACAAACCATACGGAAACCGCCGGACAGCCCTTAAGCCGCCGCCGCGCGCGACAGGCCGGCGAGCTCGGCGGCGATGCGCTGCCCCGCCCCTGCCTCCGCTGCGACGAGCGGCGCGCGCACCCGGCCGAAGGCGGGCTCGCCGATCATCGCCGCCATGGCGGATTTCAGCACCGGCACGAACGGCCCGCGGATCAGGCCGATCGCCGCCCGCATCGGCTCGGCGGCGGCGGGATCGGTGAACATCGCTCGCACCAGGTCGGGGACGATGTTGGCCATGCCGCAGATCGTCCCGACCCCGCCCTCGGCGAGGGCCCGGCCGATATCCGCCTCGTTGCCGACGCAGACCGCGACCTCGGGGGCCGCCGCCCGGAAGGCCTGGAACTGGGCGAAGTCGCCCGAGCTGTCCTTCACGCCGGCGACGAGCCGGCCGTAGCGGGCGCGCAGGGTCGCGACCGCCGCCGGCGGCAGGCCGACGCCGGAGGTCTGCGGGATGTGGTAGAGCGTCGCCCGCAGGCGGTCGTCGCCGACGCCGTCGAGGATCGCCGCGAAGGCGTCGACGATGCCCGCCTCGGTCACGTCGCGGTAGAAATAGGGCGGCAGCACCAGGGCGTGGACGAGGCCGAGGCCGAGCGCCGCCTTGGTCAGCGCGATGCTGTCCGGAATCGCCGGGTAGCCGGTGCCGAGGCCGATCTGCGAAGCCGGGATGCCGGCGGCGAGCAGGGCCTCGACCGCGGCGAGGCGCTCGGCGCCCGAGAACGAGGTGCCCTCGCCGGTGGTGCCGAACGGCACCACGCCGTCGCAGCCCCGGTCCATCAGGAACCGGACGTGGCGCACGAGGGCGCCGTGATCGACCGCGCCGGTCGCGTCGAGCGGCGTGGCGAGGGCGACCCACAGGCCGGTGATGGCGTTGGTCATGCGGTCCTCCGAGAGGGCGATTCGCGCCCGTTAGAATCACGGGATGCGGGCGTTTCACGCCCGTTGGAGACGAGGGGTGAGGGCGCTTCGTGCCCGCCGGCAGGGAGCGACGAGGTCGCCTCGTGCCGGTCGGCCTCCCGGCCGGTGTCGAGGCCGAGCGCCCGGCGGCGCGAGGTGTCGAGGTGCCGGCGCAGGGCCGCCGCCGCCCCGTCGGCGTCGCGCTCCTCCACAGCCGCCAGGATGGCGGCATGCTCGGCGAAGGCGGGGGGCAGCACCTCGGGGGAGAGCGCGACGCGGCTCTGCATGATGACCCGGATGCGGATGAGGTTCACCCGGTGGATCTCCGAGACGAGACCGTTGCCGAGATGGGCGACGACCGCATCGTGAAACCCCCAGTCGGTCGCCTGCGCCTCGGCGATCAGCGCCTCGGTGACGCCCTCTCGCGCCTGCGCGCTGATCCGCGCATGGGCGGCCCGCAAGGACGCCACCAGGGAGGCCGGCGCGGTGCGGGCGAAATGCGCCACCGCCGCGGTCTCGATGATCTCGCGCAGCCCGAACGCCTCGTGCACCAGCCGCAGGTCGACCGCCGCGACCTGGAGCCCGCGCTGCGGCAGGGTCGAGATCAACCCGTCGGCCTCCAGCCGCGGGATCATCTCGCGCACCGCGCCGAGGGGCAGGCCGGTGAGCGCCACCAGCTCACGCTGCGTCACGAAGGAGCCCGGCGCCAGGCGCCCGTCCAGCAATTGCTGGACGAAGGCGTCGTAGGCTTGGTCGCGCTGTTTCATGTCACTCTTCTCTCATTGACATGTCAGTCTGTCAATCGCTAAAGGGTTGCCTAACAGCGGAGGCCGAGAGCCTGATCGCAGGCCGGCCGCGCGAACGAGAACCGGGGATCCGGTCCGAGGAGGAACCATGACGACGACGCCGCACGCGAGAGCCTCGACCCGTTCCCGCTCCCGGACCGTGGGGAGACGCGGGCCGGCCGTCGCCCTCGCCGGCCTCATCGCCTGCCTCGCCGGCGCGGCCCCGGCCGCCGCCGAGGGCTTCGACTGGAAGCGGTACGACGGCCAGACCATCAACCTCGTCCTCACCAACCATCCCTGGGGCAACGCCGTCCGGGAGATGGCGCAGCAATTCACCGACAAGACCGGGATCAAGCTGCGCATCGAGATCCTCAACGAGGACCCGCAGCGGGCGCGGCTGAACACGCTGCTCCAGGCCAAATCCTCCGACGTCGACGTCTACATCTCGCTCAAGATCCGCGAGGGCGCCGTCTACAACAAGGCCGGCTGGTACGCCGACGTCGCGCCGATGCTGAACGATCCGAGCCAGACCGCACCGGACTTCAAGATCGACGATTTCGGCGCCGGCCTGATCCGCAACGAGACCTTCGGGGGCAGGCTCACCGGCCTGCCGATCAACGTCGAGGGTCCGCTGTTCTACTGGCGCAAGGATATCTTCGCCAAGTGCAACGTCACGGTGCCGGAATATCTCGAGGACATCCTCGACGCGGCGCGCAAGATCAAGGCCTGCGATCCGTCGATCAACGCCTGGGCCGCCCGCGGCGTGCGCAACGCCGTGCCGTACCCGATGGCCGCCTTCGTGTTCAACATGGGCGGCGGCTTCAAGTCGGTGGACGGGACGAAGCCCGGCCTGTGCCGGCCGGAATCGGTCGCGGGGCTGACGCTCTACACCGATCTCCTCAAGGATTACGGACCGGTGGGTGCGACCAACCACAGCTTCCCGCAGGTCGTCGAGCTTCTGGGCCAGGGCAAGGTCGCCATGACCCACGAATCCTCGAACGAGTTCTCCAATATCATGAAGTATCCGGGCCGTGAGGACGATCTCGGCATCAAGCTGCTGCCGAAGGGGCGTGCGAGCGGCGTGTCGCAGCCGATCGGCTTCGGCTGGGGCCTGTCGATCTCCGAGTATTCCCGCCGCAAGGGCCCGTCCTGGTACTTCCTGCAATGGGCGACCTCGCCCGAGATGCAGGCCACCCTGGTCGATCGCGGAGTCGCGCCGTCCCGCACCTCGGTCTTCGAGGGCGAGGGGATGCGGGCCTGGGCGAGCCAGAAGCCGGTGCGCCAGCAATGGGTCGCGGCGGTGAGCGAGATCAGCCGGCGCGGCACCGGCGACTACGCCTCGCCGACCGACCGGGTACCGGAGACCCGCGAGATCATCGGCCGGGCGGCGCAGGAGGTGGTCCTCGGCCAGAAGACCCCGCAGCAGGCCGCCTGCGACGCGGACGCGGCGCTGCTCAAGCTGCAGTAGCTCGCACGTTTCCAACTCTCCGCGTCATCCCGGGGCTCGCCGAAGGTGAGAACCCGGGATCCATAACCGCTGAGGCTGGAGGAAGGGTCTGTCAGCGTTCCGCCTCATCCTGAAACCTCGGCGGTTATGGATCCCGGGTTCCGCTGCGCGGCCCTGGGATGACGAGGAGGGTTTGAAGTCAGTCGACAGATTCGAACGGACGTTCAGGACGAGGTTCAGGGTCGGATCGTCGTCCGACACCGACCGACATCCCGCCACGGGGGACACGCGTGAGCACCATCGCCAGCCCAGCCGTCACGATCGCCCCCGAGCGGGCGCATCGCGGCCAGCGCAAGATCTCGTTCTCCTGGATGGTCTGGCCGGCGGTGGCCTTCGTCGTCCTGATGATGGTCTTCCCGCTCGTCTACGCCGCCTGGATCTCGCTCCAGGACGCCTCGCTCGGGACAGAGCCGCGCTTCGTCGGCCTCGACAACTACCTGAACCTCGCGAGCGACCCGGAATTCCTCAACGCCTTCCAGGTGACCTGGCTGCTCTACGCGGTGGCGCTTTCGATGCAGCTCGTGCTCGGCACCTGGCTCGGCATCGTGCTCAACGGCGTCAGGACCGCCCGCCACCTCGTGCGCACCATCGCCATCACGCCGTTCATGATGCCGCCGGTGGTGGTCGGCATGCTGGCGATCGTGATCCTCGACCCTTCCGTCGGCATCGTGAACTGGCTGCTCGGCACGGTCGGGGTGGGTCCGCTCCTGTGGCTCGCGAGCCCGCGCTGGGTGCTCCTCAGCGTCGCGCTGGTCGATACCTGGCAATGGGCGCCGTTCGTCGGGCTGATCGTGCTCGGCGGCCTGCAATCCCTGCCGGCGAGCGTGTTCGAGGCGGCCGAGGTCGACGGGGTGATCGGCTGGCGCCGCTTCGTCTACGTCACCCTGCCGCTCCTCGGGCCGACGCTGCTCACCGCGGCGGTCCTGCGCTCGGTCGATCTCCTGCGCTTCTTCGACCTCGTCTTCATCGCCACCCGCGGCGGGCCGGGCAACGCCTCGACCACCATGAACATGTACGCCTACCAGCAGGGCTTCGAGTTCTCGCGCTTCGGCCACGCCTCGGCGGCGATGCTGACGCTCTCCCTCGTCGTCCTGTGCACCGTCATGGTCTTCGCCCGCCTGCGGCGCGCGCTCAGCTACTGAGGATCCGCCGATGGCCCCCACTGCACCCCGCCGGATCCTCGGCCGCCTGCAAGTCGTCGCGATGCTGGTCGCGGTCCTGGCGCCGCTCGCCTGGATGGTCCTGTCCTCGTTCAAGGTCAGCCGCGACGTGATGGCGCTGCCGCCGCAGCTGATCTTCACGCCGACCCTCGACAATTACCGCGAACTTTTTCTGCGCACCGACTTCCTGCACAACACCTGGAACAGCCTGGTGGTGGCGGCGGGCGCGACCCTGCTCGGGCTGGCGCTCGGCGCGCCCGCCGCCTTCGCGATCTCCTGGCACCGCACCACCTGGCCGGCGACGCTGACGCTGTTCGCCCGCATGGCGCCGGGCACGCTGTTCCTGCTGCCCTGGTTCATCCTGTTCTCGCAGGTCGACCTCGTCGGCACCTACACGGTGCTGATCCTGACCCACGGGGCAATCACCGTGCCGGTCGCGCTCTGGACGCTGCTACCCTATTTCGACGCCCTGCCGCGGGCGCTGATCGAATCGGCGCAGATGGATGGCTGCCGGCCGCACGCGATCCTGTGGCGCATCGCGCTCCCCCTTGTCGCGCCGGGACTGGTGGTGGCGGCGATCCTCTGCTTCGTCTTCACCTGGAACTACTTCCTGTTCGCGCTCGCCCTGTCGGGCTTCGACACCAAGACGGCGATCGTCGCGTCGTTCAACTTCATCGGCGAGGGGGTGACCAACTGGGGCGCCCTGATGGCCGCCGCCACCATGATCGCGCTGCCGCCCCTCGTCCTCGCCCTCCTCGTCCAACGCCAACTCGTCTCGGGCCTGTCGTCCGGGGCGGTGAAGGGATAGACCCGATGTCGGCTCTCTCGATCCGCAACGTCGTCAAGCGCTACGGCACCGCCGAGGTCATCCGCTCGCTCAGCTTCGACGTCTCGCCCGGCGAGTTCGTCGTCTTCGTCGGGCCCTCCGGCTGCGGCAAGTCCACGCTTCTGCGCATGATCGCCGGGCTCGAGGACTTCCAGGACGGCGAGATCGCCATCGACGGACGCGTGGTGAACGGGCTCGCCCCCTGGCAGCGCGACATCGCGATGGTGTTTCAGGATTACGCGCTCTATCCCCACATGTCCGTCGCGGCCAATATCGGTTTCAGCCTGAAGATGGCGGGCGTCGACAAGAAGACCGTCGCCGCCAAGGTCGACCGCGTGGCGGAAGTCCTGCAGATCGGCCACCTCCTCGACCGCAAGCCGAAGGCGCTCTCCGGCGGCCAGCGCCAGCGCGTCGCGATGGGCCGGGCGATGGTGCGCGATCCCAAGATCTTCCTGTTCGACGAGCCGCTCTCCAACCTCGACGCCAAGCTCCGCGTCGACATGCGGGCCGAGATCAAGCAGCTCCACCAGCGCCTCGGCGCCACGATGATCTACGTCACCCACGACCAGGTCGAGGCGATGACGCTCGCCGACCGCATCGTGGTGCTGAAGGAGGGCCGCATCGAGCAGATCGGCACCCCGACCGAGCTCTACCGGGCGCCGGCCTCGCGCTTCGTCGCGAGCTTCATCGGTTCGCCGGCGATGAACTTCGTCCGGGTCGACGTGTCCGGGGGCGCCGTCACCCTGCCGGGCGGCGAGCGCATCCCGACCCGCAGCGCGCATGCGGGCCGCGCCTCCTTCGGCATCCGGCCGGAGCACCTGAGCCTCGGCGGGGAGGGCCCGGCAATCCGGGGCGTCATCTCCCTCGTCGAGCCCCTCGGGGCGGATACCCTGGTGACGGTGGTGACCGGCGAGGAGCGGGTGCTGGCCCGGCTGCCGGGGGATGCGGCGCCGGTGCTGGGGGAGACCATCGCGCTGACCTTCGATCCGGGGCGGGGGGCGCTGTTCTCGGAAGAGGGGCGGCGGGTGTAGCGGCGGACACGATTGCCGGGCGGCGCGAGCGGACGCTGAGGAAGGACGGCGGATGCCCGCCGAGCCGTGATCGATTGCTCGCGCTCACGGCTCTTCGAGCCGGCTCGCCCGCAGGGCGCCCCGCGTCTCCAGGATCGGGTAGGCCGCTCCCGCCACCAGATGATCGTTGACCCGCTTCAGGTCGCGCACGAGGTCGGGATAGAGCGCCGTGGCCTCGGCAGGCCCCAAGCCGGGGCCGGCCTCGCGCAGGCGGCGGAAATGCGCCTCGGTCGCCCGCGCCTCGAGATCGCGAAACACCGCCTTCTCGTCGGCCAGCCGCCGGGCGGCGCGGGGATCCTCGGTCAGGAAGGCGGCGCCCGCCGCGCTGAGATTCGCTGACAGCCGCGCCAGCAGCGCCCCCACCTCCGCCTTGCCCTCCGCCGAGAAGGCGAGCCCCCGCTTCAGGCGCTTGGCCGCATGGGTCATCACGTTGCGCGAGAGGATGTCGCCGGCATGCTCCAGGTGGGTGGTGAAGGCCAGCAGCCCCGCGATCCGGCGCTCGTCGTCCTCGCTCAAGGATTCGGGATCGAGGCGGACGAGGTAGGCCTTGATGGCGGCGTTGAGCCGGTCGAGGGTGTCGTCCATCCGGCGGATCTGCGCCACCCGCGTGCGGTCGCCGCCGGTCAGCGCCTCGCCGGCGCCGCTCATCATCTCGGCCAGCACGTCGGCCATCCGCAGGGCCTCGCGGCCGGCGGCCCCGAGCGCCACCGGGGGCGTCTCCAGGGCGGCCTCGTCGAGGTGGATCGGCCGGCCGGGATCGTGGGCGTCGATCCGCTCCGGCACCATCCGGCGCAGCAGGGCCGCGAAGGGGTCGAGGAGCGGCAGGACAACGAGCGCGAGGGCGAGGTTGAAGGCGGTGTGGAAATCCGCCACCGCCCGCGACAGGTCGGGCTGCCAGGTCACGAGGAGCGGGCCGATCAGACCGAGGCAGGGCAGGGCGACCGCGCAGCCCAGCGCCCGGGTGACGAGGTTGCCGAGCGCCACCCGGCGTCCGGCGGCCTCGCCATCGCGAGACCCTTCCAGCACCGGGTTGAGGGCCGAGCCGAGATTGGCCCCGAGCACGAGCGCCATCCCGGCCTCCAGCGGCAGCACCCCGGCCTGCGTGAACGACATCACCAGGAGCACGATGGCGACGCTCGAATGCGCCGCCCAGGTCAGCACCGCGCCGAGCATCAGGGCGATCAGCCGGTCGGTCGCGACGGCGCCGAGCAGCACCCGCAGGGCCGGCACGTCCTCGTAGGGGGTGATGACCTCGACGAGGCGCGCGAGCGCCATCAGCATCAGCCCGAGGCCGATCGCCGCCCGGCCGATGTCGCGGGTGCGCGGGTCGGCGCCGCGGCGAAACAGGATCACGCCGACCAGCACCAGGACCGGCGCCACCCGGGCGACGTCGAAGGACAGGACCTGCACGATGAGCGTGGTGCCGATATTGGCGCCGAGCATCACGGCGAGCGCCGGCACCACCGCCACCAGCCCGGCCCCGGCGAAGGAGGCAACCATCAGGCCGGTGGCGGTGCTGCTCTGGAGGAGCGCCGTGACGCCGAGGCCCGCCGCCAGCGCCTTCACCCTGTTGCCGAGCGCCACCCCGAGCAGGCGGCGCAGGTGCGGTCCGAGGGCGCGCTGCACCCCGGTCTGCACCATGTGGATGCCCCAGAGCAGCAGCGCGACCGCGCCGCAGAGGTCGAGCAGGGTGAGGGTGGTGTCCATTCGCCTGGGGCGGCCTCCGTCCGGTCCGGGGTGAGGATACAGATCCGGAGCATCCGGGTTCCTGCCCGCCATGCAAGTCTGCTGCCCACCCCGTAACGGTCAGGGCTTAGGAGTCAGGGCTTGGGGCAGGCGGGATCGGCCGGGCGGGGGGCGCGCCGGAAGTCCAGGACCTCGCGCGTATAGGTCTCGACCACCTCCGAGAACGGCTGCCGCTCGCCCGTGAACAGCACTGCGCGGTGGCTGAACAGGTGCTCCGGCACGCCGAGCGTGCCGCAGGCCGGGGCCGGGGGCGCCGCCTGGTCCCAGCCCTCCGGCAGGGGCTGCCAGTGCGGCTCGGCGCCGACGGTCTGGCGGGTGGTGCCCAGCGACGACACCGCCCGGCCGAACGGCGTGTCGGTGGTCTCCAGCACCCGGTTCATCTCCGGGGTCAGGCGGGCCGGCACGTACCAGTTGTCGGCCTCGGACAGGACGTGGTCGCCGCAGGCGAGCCGCACCCGGCGGTAGCGCAGGGGCTCCTCGGGCCCGACGGCGAGGCGCTTGCGGGTCTCCGGCGAGGCCGGCTTGTCGACGCCCCGCTCCAGCCAGGCGACGAGGCGCGGCGCCTCGGCCATGCGGTGGGCGGCGCACCAGCCCTCCAGCGTCGCGGTGGCGCTGCGGCTCGCGAGCAGGGCGGCGTTGAGGCTCTGCATCACCGCCGTCGCCTCGACGCGGGAGAGGTAGGTGTCGGGCCAGTCCGGCCCCGCGGCCCGGGCGGGGAGGGCGGCCGCGAGGCCGGCGAGCAGCGGGAGGAGGAGGCGGGCAGGCGACATGAGGGGCGTCTCTCCGGGCCGGCCCGCGCGCGGGGCCGTCGCGAGAGGCCTGCCCGGTCCGGCCGCGCGCCGCAAGCGGGGGCTGGCGCGGTCCCGCGGCCCGGCTATGAAGGCGCGGATGCCGCCGATTCGCCGCTTCGTACGCGGCGCGGCTGGTCTTCGTCCTGTCGCAGGGTTACGCCAGACCGGGTGCGTGGAGCGCCCGTCATGGCCGGTTGAGGGGAGACGACGATGTCGGGTGGTCACGGGGCGGTCGACGCCTCCAACAAGAAGGTCGCGCTGCTGATCTCGGTGCTGGCGCTCTTCCTCGCCCTCGGCGAGACCCTGGCGAAGAGCGCCCAGACCGACGCGCTCGGCGCCAACGTCGAATCCGCCAACCAGTGGGCCTATTTCCAGGCGCGCACGATCCGCGCCACGGTGCTGAAGACCGCGGGCGAGCAGGCCGCCCTCGATCCCGGCGCGTCGCCCGACGCGGTGAAGAAGCAGACCGAGGAATGGGCGAAGACCATGGCGCGCTGGGAATCCGACCCGGCCTCCGGCGACGGCCGCAAGGAGCTCGCCGCCAAGGCCAAGGCGGCCGAGGCCAAGCGCGACCTGTCGCTCGCCCGCTACCACCATTACGAGCTGGGATCGGCCGCCTTCCAGATCGGCATCGTGCTCGCCTCGGCCCAGGTCATCACCGGCATCGCCGCGCTGGCCTTCGCGGGCGGAGCGCTGGGGATCGCCGGGATCGCCATGCTGGCGGTCGGACTGTTCGCGCCGCACGCGTTCCACCTAGTCTAGAGCACTGCCTATTGCAGTGTCGCGGCATACGACACCGCAAGCTTCACGGTGCCGAAGCGACGGCCGCAGCGGCAGAACCCTCCCCCCTCTGCGGGGGAGGGTGGCGAGCGTAAGCGAGCCGGGAGAGGGGACGCCGCTTCCGGATAGGGCGGAGGCGTCGTGAAGGGCGCTCCCTGGAACAGCGTCGCGCTGCCCCTCTCCCGCCCCACTCCGTGGGGCACCCTCCCCCGCAGAGGGGGGAGGGATGAACCGGCGGGTCCTGCTCGAATAAAAATGGACGATGCTCGGAGATTTCGACTGGATCGCTGCGCCACGCGCGAAGTCGATGCCAAGCGTGAACGATCGAAAGTGCAGTCCGGCTAGTTCCATACCCGAACGGGAAGGGCGAACCTGAGCCCCATCCATCCCGATCCGTCGCGGTCGTTCAACGCCCCGACATCCGCGTGTTGCACCGTCTTACGGTTGTTGCGCGATCGATCTTCCCGCCTCGGTCGTGTTGCGCTTCTATGTCGCAGAAACCAACGCTTGCCAGCCGGACACTCTCGGCCGCTAACTGAACTCGTCAGTTCAGTTAGGCCTTCATGAGCGACGCCGCCCGCCACGCCGATCGCCCCCATCTCGCACGTCCGCCCGCCGAGCGCCCGCTCGATCACAAGTCTCTCGACCCCGAGCGCCGACGCCGCATCCTCGAGGCCGGGATGGGCCTGTTCTCCGGCCTGCCCTACGCGGCCGTGCACATGGATGCGGTCGCCGCCGCGGCCGGCGTCGCCAAGCCGACGCTCTATCGCTACTTCCCCACCAAGGAAGCCCTGTTCATCGCCGGCCTCGCCTGGACGCTCGCCGAGTTGCGCGACGCGATCGGGTCGATCCGGGCCGTCGACGCGCCGGCGCGCCTGCGCGATGCGGTCGCGCTGGTGCTGGAGCGGATCGGTGCCCTGTCGCCGGCGCTGACCGCGATCGAAGGCAGCGGCGCCGAGTTCGGTGAGCGCAGCCGGCGGGTGCTGCGCGAGGGCTTCGACGGGTTGCGGGGGGCGCTGGCCGACCTCCTGCGCGCCGGCGTCGCGGCGGGCGAGCTGCACGTGCCCGACATCGACCTCGCCGTCATGATGATCCTCGGCGGCATCCGCATGGCGGTGCACGGCACCGGCCGGCGTCCGCCGGCCTCGATCGCGGTGGCCGCTTTCTTCCTCGACGGACTCGGCGCCAGGCCTGCACCGCCTTCCTCGCCTCACACGTCCGCGCCGCGCATGGGAGCCCCACGATGATCCGCCTCCTCCTCGTCCTCCTGGTCGCCCTCGCGGCCGGGGCGGGATGGCTCGTGCAGCGCCACGGCGGCGACACACGCGCGGCCTGGAGCACGGCCCGGGGGGCGCTGCCGGCCGACCTCGCCCGGCACCTGCCGGAGCACCTGCCGCTCGCCTACGCGCCGCCCGCGCCCGCAGCCCCGGTCAATCCCGCCGCCGCGCGCCCGGTCGTGACCACGGTGGCGGCCGGCGTCGCCGACCTCGCGCTCACCCGCTCGGCGGTGGGCTGGGTCGAGCCGATGGCGAGCGTGGTCCTGCGGCCGCGCATCGACGGGGTCATCACCGAGCAGCTCGCCCGCGACGGACAGGTGGTGAAGGCCGGCGACGTGCTCTACCGCCTCGACGACCGCGAGATCCGGGCCCAGCTCGCCCGGAACGAGGCGGCGCTCGCCCGCGACCAGGCGACCCAGGTCCGCACCCAGAACGACGTCCGCCGCGTCGGCGAGCTCCTGTCGCGCTCCTCCGCCTCGCAGGCCCAGTTCGACGTCGCCACCGCCGAGGCCAAGGTCGCGTCGGCGAACGTCGCGGCCTCGCAGGCCGCGATCGAGGCCGACAAGGTCCGGCTCGACTACACCACCGTGCGGGCACCGATCTCGGGCCGCCTCGGCAAGGTGCTGGTCACCACCGGCAACCTCGTGAAGGGCAACGAATCGGCCGGCACCGGCCTCGTCACCATCACGCAGATGCGGCCCCTGCGCGCCACCTTCTCTCTCCCCGAGCGCGACCTCGACGGCTTGCGCGCCGCGCTCGCCCGCCCCGGCACCGCGCCGGTTCGCGTCTATCCCAGCGGCGGCGAGGCGGTGCTGGCGACCGGCCGGCTCTCCTTCGTCGATTCGAGCGTCGACCAGGCGTCCGGCACCGTCACCGCCTGGGCGTTGTTCCCGAACGAGGACGACCGGCTGTGGCCCGGCCAGTACGTCCGGATCGAGGTCGATCTCGGCTCGCGCCCCGGGACCGTGACGGTGCCGCAGGCCGCGGTGCAGCCGGGGCAGGAGGGCAGCTTCGTCTGGGTCGTGAAGCCCGACCGCACGGTGGAGCGCCGCACGATCGAGGTGCTGGCCTCCCGCGACGGCCGCACCGCCCTGGGCCAGGGCCTGACGACCGGCGAGCGGGTGGTGGTCGAGGGCCAGTTCCGGGTCCGGCCGGGCCTGACCGTCAGCGAGCGCCCGCAGGACGCGACCGAGGCGCAGGCGGCCAAGCCCGGCGCCGCCACCCGGATCGAGTGACCCCATGAATCTCTCGGCCCCGTTCATCCGCCGGCCCGTCGCCACGATCCTGCTCTCGATCGCGCTGACGCTGTCGGGGCTGTTCGCCTACCGCTTCCTGCCGGTGGCGGCTCTGCCGACCGTGGATTTCCCGACCATCTCGGTCACCGCGCAGCTCCCCGGCGCCTCGCCGGAATCGATGGCGGCCTCCGTGGCGACGCCCCTGATCAAGGAGTTCTCGACGATCCCGTCGATCGCCACGATCTCGGCGACGAACTACCAGGGCTTCACCTCGATCACCGTCGAGTTCGAGCTGTCCCGCAACATCGACCAGGCCGCCGCCGACGTGCAGGCGGCGATCACCCGGACCCTGCGCCGGCTGCCGATCGAGCTGACCATCCCGCCGAGCTTCCGCAAGCTCAACCCCGCCGACGCGCCGGTGATCCTGCTCGCCCTGTCGAGCGAGACGACGCCGCTGCCGACGCTCGACGCCTTCGCCCAGACGGTGATCTCGCCCTCGCTCTCCACCATCACGGGCGTGGGCCAAGTCCTGGTCTTCGGCAGCCAGAAATTCGCCGTCCGGGTCCAGCTCGATCCCAACGTGCTGGCCGCCCGCGGCATCGGCGTCGACGAGGTCCAGGCCGCGATCCAGAACGCCAACACCTCGACGCCGGTCGGCGTGGTCGAGGGCCGCGGCCAGAACCTCACCATCCAGACCAACACCCAGCTGATGAACGCCGACGCGTTCCGCGACGTGATCGTGGCGGTCCGCAACGGCCGGCCGGTGCGCCTCGGCGAGGTCGCCCGGGTCATCGACTCGGTCGAGAACAACCGCATCGCCTCGTGGAAGGACGGCACCCGCGGCCTGGTGCTCGCCGTCCAGCGCCAGCCAGACGCCAACACCGTCGACGTGGTCGACCGGGTCCGCGCGATGCTGCCGAAGTTCCAGGAGCAATTGGGCGGCAGCGGCACCATCGACGTCGTCAACGACCGCTCGGCCTCGATCCGCGAGGCGGTGCACGACGTGCAGTTCACGCTCGTGCTCACCATCGTCCTCGTCGTCGCGGTGATCTACCTCTTCCTCGGGCGGCTCGCCGCGACGCTGATCCCGTCGGTGGCGGTGCCGATCTCGATCATCGCCACCTTCGGGGCGATGTACCTGCTCGGCTACTCGATCGACAACATCTCGCTCCTCGGCCTCACGCTCGCGGTTGGCCTCGTCGTCGACGACGCGATCGTGATGCTCGAAAACATCGTGCGGCACGTCGAGGACGGGATGAAGCCGTTCGAGGCGGCGCTGAAGGGTGCCGGCGAGATCGGCTTCACCATCCTGTCGATCACCATCTCGCTGATCGCGGTATTCATCCCCGTCCTGCTGATGGGTGGGGTGGTGGGGCGCATCTTCAACGAGTTCGCCATCGTGGTGACGATCGCCATCGTCGCCTCGGCGGTGATCTCCATCACGCTGACCCCGATGCTCGCCGCCCGCCTGCCGGCCGACGCCGCCGGGCACGGCCAGAAGAAGAACCTGTTCGAGCGCGGCTTCGCCCGGATGCAGGGCGCTTACGAGCGCGGGGTCGATCTCTGCCTGCGCTGGCCCTTCACGGTGCTGATGGTGTTCTTCGCCTCCGTCGCGCTCACCGCCTGGATGTTCGTGGTGATCCCGAAGGGGTTCTTCCCCTCCGAGGATATCGGCCAGCTCCAGATCGCCACGGAGGCCGGGCAGGACGTGTCCTTCGACGCGATGAGCGCGCTCCAGCACCAGGCCGAGGTGATCCTCGCCCGCCACCCCGCGGTGGCCCACGTGGTGAGCCGCGCGGGCTCGAACGGCTTCTCCGGCACCCTCAACCAGGGCTCGTTCTTCGTCGAATTGAAGGACCGCGACCAGCGTCCGCCGCTCTCCCGCACCCTCACGGAACTGCGCCGGGATCTCGCCACGGTGCCGGGCCTGACCTCGTTCATCACTCCGGTGCAGAACCTGCGCCTCGGCGGGCGCCAGTCGAAGAGCCAGTACCAGTACGTGGTGCAGGGCCTGAACCGCCCCGATCTCGAGCGCTGGTCCGAGCGGCTGACCGAGGCTTTGGCCCGTGACCGCGCGACCTTCACGGGCGTCACCAGCGACCTCCAGAACGCCGCGCTCCAGGCCAAGGTCACGGTCGATACCGACAAGGCGCAGGCGCTCGGCATCACCTCCGACCAGATCCGCCAGACGCTCTATACCGGCTTCGGCACCCGGCAGGTCTCGACCATCTACGGCACCGCCGACAGCTATCAGGTCATCACCGAGTTCGACCCGCGCCTGAACTGGACCGCCGACCGGCTCGACGACATCCGCCTGCGCTCATCCAGTGGCAAGCTGGTGCCGCTCTCGGCGGTGGCGAGCGTCACCCGGGTGCCGGGCCCGCTCTCGATCAACCAGCTCGGCCTGCTGCCGGCGGTGACAATCTCGTTCGACCTCGCCCCCGGCGTCGCGCTGGGCCAGGCGGTCGACCGCATCGCCCAGATCAAGGAGTCGCTCGGGGTGCCGGGCACCATCACGACGACGTTTGCCGGCACTGCCCAGGTGTTCCAGGACGCGCTGGCCAACCAGGGGCTGCTGCTGGCCGCTGCCGTCATCACCATCTACCTCGTGCTCGGCATCCTCTACGAGAGCTTCATCCACCCGCTCACCATCCTCACCGGCCTGCCGGCGGCGGCGATCGGGGCGCTGGGCGCGCTCCAGCTCTACGGGATGGACCTCTCGGTGATCGCGATCATCGGCGTGCTGATGCTGATCGGCATCGTGAAGAAGAACGCCATCATGATGATCGACGTCGCCCTGGTGCTCCAGCGCGAGCAGAACTGGGCCCCCGCGGCGGCGATCCGCGAGGCCTGCGCCTTGCGCTTCCGCCCGATCATGATGACGACGGCAGCGGCCGTGATGGGCACCCTGCCGATCGCCATCGGCCACGGGGCGAGCGCCGAATTGCGCCAGCCCCTCGGCGTCGCGGTGGTAGGCGGGCTGCTGGTGTCGCAGCTCCTCACCCTGTTCATCACGCCGGTGCTCTACCTCTACATGGACCGGCTCGGGACCGGGGCGACGCGGCTCGTCCTGTCGCTGCGCCGCGGCCGGTTGCCGGCGAGCCGGCCGGAGGGGGAGGCGGGCCGGCACCAGCCGGCGGAGTGAGGGGGCGCCGGTCCAGTCGCAGGCGCAGATCTGGGCCGCGCTGACCGAGCGGAACCCGCCGGCGGGCGGAGCATTGTCGGGCGCCACGCGGGGCCGTGAGAGCTTGTCCCCGCCCAGAGGTGGAGACCGCCCATGCCCCTCATCTCCCGTCGCGACACCCTGGCCGCCGCGGCGGCCGGCCTCGTCGGCACCGCCGCCAGCGCGCAGACGCCGTCCGGACCGACCCCGATCCGCGGCAAGGACGGGGCGAACATCGTCGGCCCGGTGAACCCGGCCCGGCAGGCGGCGGAGCCGTTCACCACGCGTCCGCCGAAGACCGACCACGGCACGATGCCGAACCTCAAATGGTCGTTCACCGACAGCCACATGCGCCTGGAGGAAGGCGGCTGGGCGCGCCAGACCACGACCCGCGAATTGCCGATCTCGACCGCGATGGCCGGCGTCAACATGCGGCTGAAGGCCGGCGTCGCCCGGGAGATGCATTGGCACAAGGAGGCGGAGTGGTCCTACATGCTCAAGGGCCGCGCCCGAATCACCGCCGTCGACCAACTGGGCCGCACCTTCGTGGACGACGTGGGCGAGGGCGACCTCTGGTACTTCCCGTCCGGCATCCCGCACTCGATCCAGGGGCTCGAGAGCGAGATCGACGGCTGCGAGTTCCTGCTCGTCTTCGATGACGGGCACTTCTCGGAGGACTCGACCTTCCTGATCACCGACTGGCTCGCCCACACCCCGCGCGACATCCTGGCGAAGAATTTCGGGGTGCCGGAATCGGCGCTGGCCGGGTTGCCGGACAAGGAGAAGTACATCTTCCCGGCGCCGATGCCGGGCCCGCTCGCGGGAGACCGCACCGGCGGTGCCGGTCCGGTGCCGGAGGGCTTCAGCTACCGGATGCTGGCGCAGGAGCCGATCAGGACGAAGAGCGGCAGCGTCCGCATCACCGATTCGAAGGTCTTCCCGGTGTCGAAGACCATCGCGGCGGCCCTGGTCGAGCTGGAGCCCGGGGGACTGCGCGAGCTGCACTGGCACCCGAACGGCGACGAGTGGCAATACTACCTCTCGGGACAGGGCCGGATGACGGTGTTCGGTTCGGAATCGAAGGCCCGCACCTTCGATTACCAGGCCGGCGACGTGGGCTACGTGCCCTTCGCCATGGGGCATTACATCGAGAATACCGGATCGACGCCGTTGCGATTCCTCGAACTGTTCCGCAGCCCGGTCTACGCCGACGTGTCGCTGAACCAGTGGATGACGCTCACCCCGCACGCGCTGGTGCGGGCGCATCTGAACATCGACGAGTCGGTGCTGGCCGGGCTGCCGGCGGGGAAGACGCCGGTGGTGCCGGGGTAGGACAGTCCCGCGCCGGCTTATCTCCGGTTGGTTTTTCCACCCTCCGTGTCATCCCGGGTTCTCGCCTGCGGCGAGCCCCGGGATGACACACGGAGGGTGGGGGGGCCGCCGCGCGAGCCGATTGTCCCCCTCACGCCAGCGGCAACGGCGCCCGCTCACCTTGCGCCACCGCCTCCTGCCGCCAGGTCGAGGGCTGGTCCGACGACCCCGTCCCCAGCGGACACTGCACCATCACGCTGTCGGCCCAGCGCCCGTGGCGGTAGGCCACCGCCGGCAGGTGGCCGACACGCACGAAGCCGCAGGCCTCGTGCAGGCGTAAACTGGCCTCGTTCTCGGCGTCGATGTAGCCGATCATCTGGCGGTAGCCCCCCGCCGCGCAGGCCTCGATCAGCGCCGGCAGCAGGCGCCGGCCGATGCCGGCATGGAGGTGGCCGGCATGGACGTAGATCGAGTGCTTGAGCGTGTAGCGGTAGGCCGGCCGCTTGCGGAACGGCACCGCGTAGGCGTAGCCCGCCACCACCCCGTGGCGCTCGGCCACGAGATGGGGCAGGCGTTTCGAGCGCATGTTCTTGCGCCGGCGCTTGAGGTCGTCCGGCACCAGCCTGTCCTCCTCGAAGTCGCCGGTATCGCCGACGCCGTGGCGGATGTGGTGCTCGTAGATCTCGATCATCGCCGCCACGTCCGCGTCCGTGGACGGACGGATCACGATCCCGGGCTGCGAAGGCGCCGAGTCCATCAGCGCCCCTCCCGCAGCACGTAGGTGTAGAAGCGGATGCGCCCGTCCGGCTCGACCTGGCGGTAGACGCCCTGGATCTCGGCCTCGAAGCCCGGGAACAGGTTGGCGGCCGCCTCGAACATCTTGAAGTAGTCGAGCATGGGCTTGGCCCGCTCGTCGAGCCGCTCGCCCGGCAGCACCGTGCCGATGCCGGGCGGATAGACCAGCATCAGGGTGGTGGCGATCCGCCCTTCGGCCTCCGCGATCGGCACGAAGTCGACGTTGTTGCGGGTCAGCATCTGCGCCGCGGCCTTCGGCGGCATCACCATCTCGGGCAGGTGCTCGGGCATGAACTGCTTGCGCTGGAGGCCCGAGGTGCCGGCCTGCCGGTGGAAGGCGTGGTAGTCGGCGCAGAGGTCGCGCAGGCGCACGCCTCCGTAGCGCTGCGGCCGGCGCCGGACGAATTCGGGCATCGCCTCTTCGAGCAGCACGTTGTCGTCATGCAGGCGCTTGAAGGCGACGAGGCCGGAGATCAGCGTGCCGGCCTTCGACGATTCGACGCCGGGCGTCAGCAGGAAGAGCAGCGAGTTGAGGTCGTTCTTCTCCGCGACGATGCGGTTCTCGCGCAGGTACTGGGCGACGATCGGGGCCGGCACGCCGTGCTCGGCGTATTCGCCGGTCTTGCGGTCGAAGCCGGGGGTGAGCACCGTGAGCTTGTTCGGGTCGGTGATGGCATAGCCCGGCGCCACATGGGTGAAGCCGTGCCAGCCGGCCCCGGGCTTCAGCTCCCAGTGGCGCGGGTCGGAGGCGAGTTCGTCGGTCGGCAGGCTCTCCCACGGCACCTCGGCGCCGCCCGCCCCCGTCGCCAGGTCGGGCACGAAGGGATCGAAGAACCAGCGTCTTTTCGGGTCGCGCTCGTTCTCCTCGAACTCCTTGCGGATCGCCCGCACCTTCTTGCGCCACTCGATGCCGAGGCGGATCGTGTCGTCCCACAGGATCATGCCCGAGCGCCCCTTCATCATCTGGGCGCCGACGTCGAGGGAGGCGAAGAGCGGATAGAACGGCGAGGTCGAGGCGTGGACGAGGAAGCTCTCGTTGAGGCGCCGGTGCTCCACCCGCCGGGTCTGGCCGCGGATATGGCCGTCCTTGGTGTGGATCTGCGAGGCCTGGGAGAAGCTCGCGAGCTGCTTGTGGGTCGATTGCGTGGCGATGATGCCGGGCGAGGTCTCGTCCAGCCCCGTTAGCCCCATGGCGTAGCGGCCCTGGAACAGCGGATGGAACTTCATGAAGCCGGCCCAGGCCTCGTCGAACAGGATGTAGTCGCAGAGGTGGCCGATCTTCGCGACGATCTCCCGGGCGTCGTAGATCGTGCCGTCATAGGTGCATTGCTCGATCACCGCGACGCGGAACGGGCGCTCGCGGCGCCACGCCTCCTTGTCCTTCACCAGCGGATTGGTGCGGATCTTCTGGCGGATCTTGTCCTCGTCGAGCGCCTCGTGGAAGATCGGGCCGATCAGCCCGTAGGCGTTGCGGTCGGTCTCCAGGAAGATGGGGATGCCGCCGCCGAGAAAGAGCGCGCCGTGATGCGCCGCCTTGTGGTTGTTGCGGTCGAACAGCACCAGGTCGTCCTCGGCCACCAGCGAGGACAGCACGATCTTGTTCGAGGCCGAGGTGCCGTTGAGCACGAAGTAGGTCTTCTCCGCCCCGAAGATCTGGGCGGCTTCCTTCTGCGCCTTGAGCGCTGGGCCCTCGTGGGTCAGGAGGTCGCCGAGGTCGAGGACCGAGTTGTCGAGGTCGTCGCGAAAGATCGCCTCGCCGAGGTGCTCGACGAAGATGCGGCCGATCGGCGAGCGGTTGTAGAAGATGCCGCCGTTATGGCCGGGGCAGGTCCAGAGCTGGTTGCCCTTCTCGGCGTAGTCGACGAGCGCGCCGAAGAACGGGGTCTTCAGGGTCTCGGCGTATTGCGTCACCCGGCTGACGAGACCGCGGGCGATGAATTCGGGGGTTTCCTCGGCGAGGAAGATGTAGCCGTCGATGAAGTCGAGCAGCTCGACCGGGATGTCCTCCAGGCGCTTGCGCCGGACCATGATGACGATCGGCATCTCGAGGCCGCGCTTGCGCATCATGTCGATGAGCGCCGCCGCCTTGCCGTCGAGGCCGCGCTTGCCCCAATCCACCACCAGGCAGCCGACCGCCGCATCGGTCTGCACCGCGATCGCCGCGTCCTCGACCCGCCGCGCCCGCACCACCTCGAAGCCGCGGTGCTCGACCGCCGCGACGATCTGGTTGACGCGCACGCCCTCGAGGTCGTCCGGGTCGAAGGCCGGCGTGCACATCAGCACCGTGAAGCGGCGGTGGAAGTCCATCGGGCGGGGCTCCTGTCGTTTTCGGAATGGCCTGCGTGTCGGCCGCTCTCGTGACGATCCGATGACAGCGGCGGCCGGGCCGAGCGATTCAGCCTTGGCGCAGCAGGGATCCGAGGGCGATGCCGAGCGCGGCATAGCCGCGGGCGTTGAGATGGAGCCGGTCGGCGTCGAGGCCAGTGGCCGGATCGGGACCAAGCGCCGCGTCGCCGTCGAGGAGGAGCAGAGATTCGCGGTGGGCGAGGTCCGCGATGGCGGCGTTGAGCGCGAGACGGTCGGCCTCGCTCCGCCCGGGCGGGCTCTCGCGCCACGGCACCGTGGCGAGCACGATCCACCCCGGCGCCCAGGCGGCGCGCAAGGATGCGAGCAGCGCGGCGAGGCCGGCGACGATCGTCTCCGGGTCGTCGCCGTCGGCGAAGCTGTTGGTGCCGACCATCAGGATCGCGAGGCGGGGGCGGAGCGCGAAGGCGGCCATCGCGGCGAGGCGCCACCGCGTGGTCTGCACCCGGTCACCGGGCAGGCCGAGATTGAGGGTGGATCGGCCGGTCGCGGCGTCAAGGTCCGGCTCGGGCCAGCCGGCGGCGAGCGAATCGCCGAGGATCACCGCGCCCGGCGCCGGGCCGGCGGCGAGGCGGGCCATGAGGGCGCGGTGGCGGCGCAGCCCGGAGAGTTTTGCGGGTGGGGCAGGGGGGCGGGCGGCGCTCACCGCCCCGCCGCCCGGCGCAATCCCAGCCGCTCCAGCACCTGCCGGCCGATCAGCGGCGTGTAGTGCAGGTTGTCGAGCCAGGCGGGGGTCGAGCCGGCGGCGGGATCGAAGGGATAGGGGTCGCCGAGGCTCGTGAGGTCGAGGACCGTTCGGCCGCGGGCGGCGCAGAGCCGCATCACCGCCTCGCGCCACCGCGAAAAATCGTCGGAGAGTCCGAGATCGGCCAGCACCCGGCGTTGCGCGTCGCTCACCGGCGAGAGGTAGACCGTCAGGTCAGTGGCTGAGAGCCGCTCCAGCGCGAGGTCGAGGCCCGCCAGCGTCTCGGGCCGGAACGGCGCGGTGGTGCGCCGGCGGGTGGCGTCGTTCTCAAGCGTCAGCGCCGCCGGCAGGGGCGGGGTGATGCGGTAGCCGCCCCGAGTCCAGGCGCCCGGATCGTCGCCGCCCGCCACCGCGTCGAGCCGGCTGTCGGCGAGCGCGTAGCGGCCGAGCACGCTGCCCATCAGGGCGGCGAGCCGGCCGCTTGGGCCGGCCAGAGCTTCGTCGATATGCACCGGCACGCTCGGGCGCGAGAACATGTAGTAGTCGAGGCCGAGCGTCGCCCGGGCCGGTGCCCGGGAGGCCACCACCGCGGCGATCACCGGCAGTTCCGTGGCGATGATCGCCGAGATGCCGGCATTGAACACCCGTCCCGGCGCCACGCTCGTGACGTCGGCGGGGTCGAGGCCGTGATAGACCGTCGAGGAGCCGATCAGCGCGAGGTCGTAGGGACGCGTCAGCGCCTGCAGCACCTTGGCCCTGCGGGTCTGCCGGTCGAGGAGGCGGCTGTTGCCGTCGGTCACGGCCCGCCAGGGCGGGTCCTGGCGGAAGACCCAGTAGGCGTCGAACCAGATCACCCGCCCGGCCACCAGGGCCACGAGCACGGCGAGGATCAGGGCCGTCAGCACCAGGTAGCGGCGGGCCAGGAACTCGCGGGCAAAGGTTTTTTCGCGGTCCGGTGCCTCAGAAGCGGGCATAGATGAAGGCCTGGTTGGCGTCGTTGCCGACCTGGAGCAGGATCGCGGCCAGGAGCAGGGCGGTCGCGGCGGCGGCCCATCCTCGCGGGATCAGGCGCTCCACCGCCTCGCGGGCGGTGGGCCCGAGGATCGCCAGGGCGGCGGCGCCGGCGGCGAGCGGCCAGAACTCGGGTGCGCCGCCCGCCTCCGTGCCGAGGCCGAGGAGACCGCGATAGACGCTGAGCGCGGTCGCGAAGTCGGGCGCGCGAAACGGCACCCAGGCGAGGCAGACGAAGGCGAAGGTGGCGAGGAACCCCGCGGCTGCCGGGAGCTTCAGGCCGGCGCGGCGCCACAGCACGTGCAGGCCGAGCGCGATCCCGTGCGCCGCCCCCCAGGCGACGAAGGTGAGCCCCGCCCCGTGCCACAGCCCGCCGAGCGCCATGGTGAGGAACAGCGCCAGGAGCTGGCGCGGCACCCCGTGCCGGCTGCCGCCGAACGGGATGTAGAGGTAGTCGCGCAGGAAGAGCGACAGGGTGATGTGCCAGCGCCGCCAGAAATCCTGGATCGAGGTCGCCCGGTAGGGCGCCGAAAAGTTCTCGGGCAGCACGATGCCGAACAGGAGCGCGAGACCCAGCGCCATGTCGGTGTAGCCCGAGAAGTCGAAGTAGAGCTGCAGGGCGTAGCCGAGCGTCGCCTGCGCCGCCGTGGCGAAGTCCGGCCGGCCGCCGGCCGCGGCGGCGGCCCAGAGCGGATCGACGAAATTCCCGAGCCCGTCGCCGAGAAAGACCTTCTTGGCGAGGCCCGCGGTCAGCAGCATCAGGCCGCGTGCGGCGCGGTCCGCCGAGGACGGCTCCGGCGCGCGCAGCTGGCCCACGAGCTCGGACGGCCGCACCAGGGGGCCGGCGATCACCCGCGGGAAGAACGCGACGTAGACGGCGTATTCCGCGAGCGTCATCGGCTCCGCCGTGCCGCGCCGCAGGTCGACCAGGTAGGCGATGTGCTGGAAGGTGAAGAACGAGATGCCGAGCGGGAGCGCCAGCGAGACGAGCGGCAGGCTCGCGCCCGTGACGGCGTCCGCCAGCCCGGCGAAGAAGCCGAGATACTTGTAGAGGCCGAGCAGCCCGAGATCGAGGACGATCGCGGCGGTCAGGACGTCGCCGCGCCCGGAGCGGCGCCACGCCTCGCCGGCGAGCCAGTTGAGGACGACGGAGGCCGCGAGCAGCGGCACGAAGCGCAGGTCCCACCAGCCGTAGAAGGCGAAGGACAGGCCGGCGAGCCAGGCGACGCGCCAGCCCGGCCGGCGGGCGACGCAGAGCGCGTGCAGCCCGAGCGCCACCGGCAGGAACAGCAGCAGGAACGGCAGGGAGTTGAAGGGCATGCGGCGCTCGCCGGTCGTACCTCGGCGTTAGTGCAAAATCGGCGCCGGGGAAAGGGCAGCCCCAAGTTTCGCGTCGGTATCAGGCCGGTGCTTGAGCCATTTTTGCTCATCGTGTCGCATTCGATGCCGCCCTGCACCCTGCCCGTCAGAGTAGGCGTCCGAGTAGCCCGCCGGCTGCGCAAGGCTTGGATGAATCTCCCGATCCGCCCCGACACCGTTGCGCGATGGCAAGCCTGCCCGATTATCAAAAGTATCTGTGGGAAATCGGGGGGTGAACGCGCGACGATGGGTTGAAAACACGCCGCGCTGCCCGATATCGCGGCTATGCCCGCGTTGCGGGTGCGTAAGTTAGGATGATTCTCCGTGTCACAAGAAGATCTGGTCCAGGAGGTCGATTTCGTCGCCCTCACCGCCGACGTCGTATCGGCCTACGTCGCCAACAACTCCGTCCCGGCCGCCGAACTGGCCGGCCTGATCGGCACCGTGCACACCGCCTTCGCCACCCTCGGCCAGCCGGCCGCCAAGGAGGCGGAGAAGCCGGTGCCGCTGATGCCGATCAAGAAGACGGTGACGCCGGACTACCTGATCAGCCTCGAGGACGGCCGCCAGTACAAGTCGCTCAAGCGCCACCTGTCGACCCGCGGGCTCACCCCTGAGGAGTACCGCCGCAAGTGGGGCCTGCCGCACGACTACCCGATGGTCGCGGCCAACTACGCCGCCCAGCGCTCCGAGCTGGCGAAGAGCATCGGCCTGGGCCGGGGCCGCAACGTCGCGGCGGCCGCCAAGCGGGCCGCCTCCGACGCCGTCGTGAAGGCGCCGGTCGCCGAGGCCAAGACGACGGAGGCCACCCCGGCCGAGACCAAGACGGCCAAGCGCGGGCGCGCGCGCAGCGCGTGAGACGATCCGGAGCGGTCGCGCGGGTGATCCCCGCCCGGGCCACCGTTCCTGCTCGCATCGCGGCGCGACCGGCGGGGGCCGGCCGTGCCGCTCACAGGAGCTCGCCGTGCCAGGCCGCGAGGCCGGCCGGCGGACTCGCACCATGCGGGGCTCCGATCAGGACGGTTCCGGACGCGGCCCGCACGCCCCGCCGGTATTCCCCGGGCGGCATTCCGAATGCCTCGCGAAACACCCGGCCGGCAAGGCTCGGCGAGGTGAAACCGGCCGCGCCCGCCAGCTCGTCGATCGTGCGGTGCTCGTCGGCCCGGGACAGGGTGCGGCGCAGATGTGCCACGCGCTGCTGCTGCACGAACCGGGCGACGCCGCCCGCCGGCTCGAACAGCCGGTAGAGCGCGCTGCGCGACAGGCCGGCCCCGGCGGCGATCGCCGCGCTGGTCAGGCCGCGATCCCCGAGATGCTGCGCGATGTAGGCGACCGCCCGGGCCCGTGCGCGGCCCCCCGCGACCGGAGACGGCAGCGGGGCGCCCGCGTCGCGCAAGGACGCGAGGGTCGCGCCGAGCATCAGGCACAGCGACTCGGTCGCCGCGCCGGCGAGTTCCGGCGTCAGGGCCGCCGCGTGCGCCGCCAGCGAGCGGGCGAAGTCGATCACCAATCCCGCCTCGCGTGGCCCCAGGACCAGGCCGTGCAGGTCGAGGCCGTCCAGCGTCGCGGCGTCGAGCCGGTCGCGGGCGATCGAGGCGGTGACGATGCGTGCGCCCTCGGTCCAGGTGCGCTGCGGCCGGGTGAGATCGAACAACGCCACGCTCCCGGCCCCGACCCGGCGGACCGCGCCGGGCACCTCCAGCATCATGCTGCCGGCGAGGACGAGGTGCAGGGTGACGTGATCGAAGCCGTCGCGGGCGACCCGGCGGGGCGCGCGGGCATGCGACACGCCGGCCAGCCGGCGGTCGAACAGCAGCATCCGCGGCAGCCGGTGGGCGACGACCTCGGTCCGCAGCGGGACGGCGGAGGATCCGCTCATCAACCGGTCGACGTCGCTGCCGCCGCTGTAGAGCGCGCGATAGGCCTCGAAGGCGTCGTCGTCGGCCGGAGTCCGGCCGGACCTGCCCGGCGCGACGCCGTCCGGCCGAAGGGTGATCGTGTCCATCGCGCTCGCCTGCCCGCTCGGCGGGCGTCCGTCTCCGTTCCGATCCCGGCTCACCCCGTCTCGGGTTCCGTAAGGTAGGGCGCACCTGGAAGAAGGACAACGATTCCCGTCGCGTAGGCCGGCGCCGAGGTCGCCGGCAGGGCGCGGCCGAGCCCCGCCTCGCCGGAGCGCGGACCCAAGAATCCAGCCCCAAGAGTCCAGCCCCGACACTCTCGCTCCCGAGCGGCCGGACCGGACGACGGGCTTGCCAGCCTGGCCGGCCTGCGCTTCTCTCGCGGCCGGGTGGCGCGGGCCGAGGGCACGCCGGGCGCGCCGGGGCCGTCGCGCGGCCGACCCCCCGAGTGCCGCGCCCGCAGGAGCACGACCTGCGGGCCCTCGTCTCCGGAGTCCCCCATGGATCAGGCCAAGCGCGCGGCCAAGCTGGCAGCTCTTCGCGCCCGCTACCTCGACGCGACCGGCGGCGACATCGACGACCCGGATTTCGCCAAGGCCGCCGCGCAGCAATTCAGCGAGAGCGACCGGCGCAAGTGGCCTTT
Source organism: Methylobacterium sp. 174MFSha1.1 (assembly GCF_900116815.1). NCBI lineage: Bacteria > Pseudomonadati > Pseudomonadota > Alphaproteobacteria > Hyphomicrobiales > Methylobacteriaceae > Methylobacterium > Methylobacterium sp. 174MFSha1.1. The sequence continues at coordinate 99,134 of NZ_FPCB01000010.1, forward strand.
CGCGGACCCGGCGACCTTCCTCGACCTGCCGTTCCGCCCCGAGGCCGCGACGCTGCCCGATTTCGGCGGCCTCGACGTCGCGCTGATCGGCGTGCCGATGGATCTCGGCGTCACCAACCGGGCCGGCGCCCGCCACGGGCCGCGGGCGGTGCGGGCGGTGGAGCGCATCGGCCCCTACGAGCACGTGCTGCGCATCACCCCGGCCGCCGAGCTCAAGGCGGCCGATATCGGCGACGTGCCGTTCCGCAGCCGCTTCTCCCTCGAGAGCTGCCACGAGGACATCGAGGCCTTCTTTTCCACCGTGGTCAAGGCGGGCGTGGTGCCGCTGGCAATCGGCGGCGACCACTCGATCAGCCGCGCGACCCTGCGGGCGGTGGGTGCGTCGCGCCCGGTCGGCATGATCCACATCGACGCCCATTGCGACACCGGCGGCGTCTACGAGGGCTCGAAGTTCCACCACGGCGGGCCGTTCCGTCAGGCGGTGCTCGACGGCGTGCTCGATCCGGAGCGCACGATCCAGATCGGCATCCGGGGCGGCGCCGAGTACCTCTGGGAGTTCTCTTACGTCTCCGGCATGACGGTGATCCATGCCGAGGAGGTGCCGCGGCTCGGATTGCCGGCGGTAATCGCCCGGGCCCGCGAGGTCGCGGGCGACGGCCCCACCTACGTCTCCTTCGACGTCGACAGCCTCGATCCCGGCTTCGCGCCGGGCACCGGCACGCCCGAGATGGGCGGCCTCACCCCGCGCGAGGTCCTGGAACTGCTGCGCGGGCTCGCGGGGATCGACATCGTCGGCGGCGACGTGGTCGAGGTGGCGCCGCAATACGACCCCACCAGCAACACGGCGCAATGCGCCGCGCAGGTGCTGTTCGAGCTCCTGTGCCTGGTGGCGGCGGGGCGTCGTCCCTGAGCACCCCGCGGGCCGGGCTCACCCCCCAGCCACGCCCTGCGCGTCCACGTAGACCGCGTAGAGCGACTGGCTCGCCGCCATGAACAGCCGGTTGCGGTGGCGGCCGCCGAAGCAGAGGTTGGCGCAGCGCTCGGGCAGGCGGATCCGGCCGATCAGGGTGCCCTCCGGGTTGAAGACCATCACCCCGTCGAGGGCGTCCGAGCCCATGCCCCAGCCGCACCACAGGTTGCCGTCGGTGTCGCAGCGGAAGCCGTCCGGCGTGCCGGGGCCGGCATCGATGTGGACGCGCCGGTTGGTCAGGCGCCCGCCCGGGCCGACGTCGTAGGCGAGGATGCGGCGGTTCGGCTGCGCCCGCGACTCGACGAGGTAGAGGATCGATTCGTCGGGGGAGAAGCACAGGCCGTTCGGCCCGGCGAGGTCGGTGGCGACGGCCGCCAGCACCCCGGTCGCCGGGTCGAGGCGGTAGACGTTCTGGGGCGATTCCGGCTCGGCCCGCTCGCCCTCGTAGTTGCCGAGGATGCCGAAGGGCGGATCGGTGAACCAGACCGCGCCGTCGGAGGCCACCACCACGTCGTTGGGCGAGTTGAGGCGCTTGCCCTCGTAAGAGTCGGCCAGCACCGTGACGGCGCCGTCATACTCGGTCCGCGTCACCCGCCGTCCGCCGTGCTCGCAGGTGACGAGGCGGCCCTGGCGGTCGCGGGTGTTGCCGTTGGCGAAGTTCGACGGCTTGCGGAACACCGAGACCGCGCCGCTCTCCTCGTCGTAGCGCAGGATGCGGTTGTTCGGGATGTCGCTCCACAGGAGGTAGCGCCCGTCGCCGAACCAGACCGGCCCCTCGCTCCAGCGGCAGCCGGTGGCGAGGCGCTCGATCCCGGCGCTGAACACCCGGTAGCGGGCGAAGGAGGGGTCGATGACCTCGATGGCGGGGTCGGGATACCGGGTCGTCGGCGTCCACACGGTGGCGTCCTCCTGCTGCTTTTCTCGGCGCGGCGGACCTTCGCGGGACGCGCGCCGCGATGCAAGCGCCGAGAGGCACGGCGCGCCTCGACGGGACACCGCCGTTCCCCGATGATGGGGCCCGTGACCTCGCGCCGGACGGGCGCGCACCAACGATGGTTCAGGAGGATGAATGAGCGAGGCAGCGGGAATCCGGGTCGCCCTGTCGGGGGCGGGGGGCCAGATCGGGGCGGTGCTGCGGCCGCGGCTCCTCGATGCCGGAATCGTCCTGCGCTCCGGCGGGGGGCCGACGGCGCTCGCACCGCTCTCGGATTCCGAGACGGTGACGACGGGCGACCTGCGCGATCCCGCGGCGGTCGACCGGCTGCTCGAGGGCACGGAGGTTCTGGTGCACATGGCCGGCACCAGCGTCGAGAAGCCGATGCCGGAGGTGATCGACAACAACTTACGTGCCCTCCAGGCGGTCTACGAGGGCGCCCGCCGCCATCGCCTGCGGCGGGTGATCTTCGCCAGTTCCAACCACGCCTTCGGCATGCATTCGGTGAACGACCGGCTCGCCATCGACGCGCCGTTCCGGCCCGACGGCGCCTACGGCCTGAGCAAGGCCTGGGGCGAGCTGATGGGGCAGATGTACTGGGACCGGCACGGCATCGAGGGGGTGGCTTTGCGCATCGGCAGCGCCCTGCCGCGGCCGACCGAGTTCCGCCATCTCTCGACCTGGCTCGGCCACGACGACCTCGCCCAGCTCGTGCTGCGCAGCATCGCGGCGCCGGTCCCGGGCTACGTCGCGGTCTGGGGCGCCTCGAACAACCCGCGCAGCTACTGGGACAACAGCGCGGCGGCCGCCGTGATCGGCTACCGGCCGACCCAGTCGGCGGAGGATTGGGCCGAGGAAATCCTTCGGCAGGAGAACCCCCTCGACCCGGTCGCCCGCACCCTCCAGGGTGGCAGCTTCACGACGATCGACTACACGCCGCTGGCCGAGCGGCCGGGGCGGGACAGGTGAGGCGCTGACGCTACCGCCCGAACCCTCCCCTCTCTGCGGGGGAGGGTGGCCTACGGAGTAGGCCGGGAGAGGGGCAGCGCGACGCTGATCCCGCTGGCGCCGCGCAAGGACGGTTCAGTTCTATCCGGAAACGTGGTTCCCCTCTCCCGCCCGGCTCCGCCGGGCACCCTCCCCCGCAGAGGGGGGAGGGATCGAGCGCGGCGTGCGGCCCGAATATCTACACCCCCACCCGCTCGCCTCCCGGATCCGGCAGGCCCAGCAGCCGCGCCAGGTCCGGCGCCGCGCCTCCCGCCAGCAGGTCCGCCAGGGTGTAGCCGTCGAGCACCGCCAGGAAGGCGGCGAGCGCCTCGCCGAGCGCGCGGCGCAGGCGACAGGCCGGGGTGATGGCGCAGGCGCCCGCGCCGAAGCACTCGACCAGGACCAGGTCCTCCTCGGTCTGCCGCACCACCGCGCCGACCACGATCTCGCCGGGGCTCAGCGCCAGGCGCAGGCCGCCGCCGCGGCCGCGGATGGTGCGCACCAGGCCGAGCCGCCCGAGCTGGTGCACCACCTTGGTCAGGTGATTCTCGGAGATGCCGTAGGCCCGGGCGATCTCGGCGATGGAGCTCTGCCGCGGCTCGTTCGCCCCGAGATAGAGCAGCGTGCGCAGGGCGTAGTCGGTGTAGCGCGTCAGGCGCATGGGAGCCTCGCCCGTCTCATAACATGTAAATCCTATACACCTTCCAGGGCGTGCCGTATAAGATGCATATTGAATGCACCTTTGAGCGCGCCATGCCGTCTCCGCTGAGCCCCGCCACCATCGCCCTCGTCAAGGCCACCGTGCCCGCCCTGGAGGTGCACGGCCTCGCCATCACCCGCCGGATGTACGAGCGCCTTTTTCAGGATCCGGCGATGCGCGACCTGTTCAACCAGTCGCATCACGGCGAGACCGGCTCGCAGCCGAAGGCCCTGGCGAATGCCGTGCTGGCCTATGCGCGCCACATCGACGATCTCGGGGCGCTCGCCGGCGCGGTCGAGCGCATCGCCCAGAAGCACGTCACCCTGGCGATCCTGCCGGCCCATTACACGTCCGTCGCGGAGGCGTTGCTCGGGGCGATCCGGGACGTGCTCGGCGCCGCCGCGACGCCGGAGATCTGCGCCGCCTGGGGCGAGGCCTACTGGTTCCTGGCCGGCATCCTGATCGATCGCGAGGCGGCGATCTACCACGATCACGCCGTGCGGCCCGGCGGCTGGACCGGCTGGCGCGACCTCCGCATCGAGAGCGTGACGGCCGAGAGCGAGACGATCCGCTCCTTCGTGCTGGTGCCGGTGGATGGCGGACCCGTGCTGCGCCACGAGCCCGGCCAGTCTCTGGGCCTCCGCCTCGACCTGCCGGGCGAGGGCGTGCTCACGCGCAACTACTCGATCTCCTGCGCGCCGAACGACCGCGCCTACCGCATCACCGTCAAGCGCGAGGCGGCCCCCGGCCGGCCCGCCGGCCTGGTCTCGTCCTGGCTGCACGACACGGCCCGTCCCGGCACGGTGCTGAAGGCCGCCGCGCCCGCCGGCGACTTCGCGCTCGACCGCGCCTCGACCGCGCCCGTGGTGCTGGTGAGCGGCGGTGTCGGCCTCACCCCGATGATGAGCATGCTGGAGACGATCCACGCCGAGACGCCCGCGCGGCCGACCTGGTACGTCCACGGGGCGCTGAACGGCCGGGTCCACGCCATGGCCGGGCACGCCCGGCGGCTGGCCGCCGAATGCCCGGCGATCCGCCTGCACACGCTCTACGAGGCGCCGGAGGCCGCCGACCGGCTCGGGACGGATTACGACAGCGTCGGCCGCATCACGCCAGAGTGGCTGGCCGCCCACACCCCGGCGGCGGAGGCGACCTACTACCTGTGCGGCCCCAAGCCCTTCCTCGCGAGCCTCGTCCACGGCCTCGCGCGCCTGGGCGTGCAGGCCGAGCGCATCCGCTACGAGTTCTTCGGGCCGGCCGACGAGCTGGTGGAGGAGGCGCGCCAAGCGGCGTGAGCGGACCGACTTGATACCCTCCACGTCATCCCGGGGCCGCGAGAGCGGAACCCGGGATCCATAACCGCCGACAGTGCCGAACAGGGCGACCGGTCTTCCGCTTCTTCTTGGAACGTTGGTGGTTCCGGATCCCGGGCTCCGCTGGCGCGGCCCCGGGATGTTGTGAGATCGAGGCCTCGGCGCGAGATCCGCGCCTCTCCGCGCGAGGGAGCCTCACGCCTCGGCCAGCACCCGCGCATTCTCCCGGATCGCCGCCTCGCTCACCGCGATCCCGAGCCCCGGACCCTGCGGCACCACCACCGCGCCGGCCTCGACCGGCACCCGCGCCTCCAGCACGTCCTCGGTCAGGACGTGGTGGGGCATGTAGAACTCGCAGCCGAGCGAGATGCCGGGCGTCGCCGCGATGAGCTGGGTGCCGGCGGCGAGCGCGATGCCGCCCTCCCACAGGGTGCCGCCATAGCCCGGCAGGCCGGCGGTCTCGGCGATCGCCATCAGGCTTTGCGCCTTCAGCATCCCGCCGCACTTCATCAGCTTCACCGAGACCGCGTCCGCCGCCCGGCGCCGCACGACCTCGAGGGCGTCGGCGGCATCGAAGCAGCTCTCGTCGGCGAGGATCGGGGTATCGAGGGCGGCCGTCAGCTCCGCCATCGCGTCGAGGTGGCGGCGCGCCACCGGTTGCTCGATGAAGGTCGGCCGGAAGGCCTCGATGTCGCGCAGGGTGCGCAGGGCCCCGAACGGCGCCAGCGCCTGGTTGTAGTCGACCCGCAGGTCGATGCCCTCGCCGAAGGCCGCCCGCATCGCTTCGAGGTGGGCCAAGTCCTCGGCGTGGGACTTCACCCCGGTCTTCACCTTGAACAGGCGGTGGCCCCCCGCCGTCATGGCGTGCATGCGGGCGAGGTCGGCCTCGAAGTCGGGATCGGCGATCGAGAACGAGAGCGGGATCCGGTCCCGCACCCGGCCGCCGAGCAGTTCGGCGACGGAGAGCCCGGCGGCGTGGCCGAGGATGTCGAACAGGGCCATCTCCACCGCCGCCTTGGCGTCGGTATGGCCGGTGAGCGCCCGGTCGAGGTCGGCGGACAGCGCCCGGACGTGACGCGCCGAGCGGCCGAGGATCAGCGGGCGCAGGTAGGTGTCGAGCGCCGAGAAGGCGCCCTCGGCGGTGCCGGTGAACACCTCCCAGGGGGCGGCCTCGCCCCAGCCGACGATCCCCTCGCGCGTGGTGAGCCGCAGCAGCACCCGCTTGACGGTGCCCTTGACGTCGCCGACGCCCTGGCGGCGGGCCATCCTGATCGGACTCTCGATCAGGACGACGCGCAGGTGCTCGACGACGAGCGGATCGGTGAGGGGCATGCGGCTCACGTGAGCCCTCCGTCGACGTGGATGACCTGGCCGGTGACATAGGATGCGGCCGGGGAGGCGAGGAACGCGACGAATGCCGCGATCTCCGCCGGATCCGCCCGCCGTCCCAGGGGGATGGCCGATTCGAGGGTCGCGATCGCCTCCGCCGACAAGGCCCCGGCGCGGCCCGGATCCTTGCGGGTCAGGCCCGGCGCCACGGCGTTCACGGTGATGCCGTCGGGCGCCAGCTCGCGGGCGAGGCTCCGCACCAGCGCCTCCAGGGCGGCGCGTCCGGCGGAGGAGGCGGAGAACAGGCCGAGATCGGTCCGGTAGAGATGGGCGACGTAGGACGACACCGCGACGATTCGCGGGGCCGGGGCACCCCGCAGCAGCGGCGCGGCGGCCTGCGCGAGCCGCAGGAACGACTCCGCCGAGAGGGCGAGGGCGCCGGCGAGGCTGCCGGGATCGAGGGCGAGTGCGCCGCCGCGCTGCGCCTTGCCGGCGGCGGCCACCACGGCGTCGAGGCGCCCGAAGGTCTCGGCCGCGAGCGCCACGCCGCGCGGCCCGGTCTCCGGGTCGGCGAGGTCGCCGAGCCAGGTCGCGGCCGCGGCGCCCCGGGCCCGAACCGCTTCGGCCACCGCGTCGAGGCCCGCCGCGTTGCGGCCGCTATGCAGCACCAGGCCGTCGCCGGAGGCGGCCAGCGCCAGGGCCGTGGCGCGGCCGATGCCGCTGCCGGCACCCGTGACCAGGGTGACCCTCACGAGGGCACCGCCTCGCCGCGGCGATGGAAATGGGCGAGGAAGGCCCGGGTGTCGGGGTGCTGCGGCGCGTCGATCAGGGTCCGGGCCGGTCCCTCCTCGACCACGACGCCGTCGCGCAGGAAGACCACCCGGTCGGCGACCTCGCGGGCGAAGGCGATCTCGTGGGTGACGATCACCATCGTCATCCCGTCGGCGGCGAGCGCCCGCATCACGCCGAGCACCTCGCCGACGAGCTCGGGGTCGAGGGCCGAGGTCGCCTCGTCGAACAGCATCACCTCGGGCTCCATGGCGAGCGCCCGCGCGATGGCGACGCGCTGCTTCTGCCCGCCCGAGAGCCGGCTCGGATACTGCTCGGCCTTGTCGGCGAGGCCGACCTTGGCGAGCAGCGCCCGCGCCCGCGCCTCGGCCTGCGCCTTGGGCAGGCGCTGCACGGTGCGCGGCCCCTCCATGACGTTTTGCACCGCCGTGAGGTGCGGGAACAGGTTGAAGTGCTGGAACACCATGCCGGTCCCGGCGCGGAACCGCGCCAGCGCCTTCGTCCCCGGCAGCTTGGTGCCGGGACCGAACCGGAACGCATCGGCCCCGACCCGGACCTCGCCCGCATCCGGCACCACCAGGAGGTTGATGCAGCGGAGCAGGGTGGACTTGCCGGAGCCCGACGGCCCGATCAGCGCCACGACCCCGCCCGCCGGCACGGCGAGCGACACGTCCTTCAGCACGTTGTTGGCGCCGAAGCTCTTGGCGAGATGCGTGATCGCGATCTTGGGAGTCTCTGCCATGTCGGCCCTCAATCGCTGGTGGCGAGGCGCCGCTCGCCCCGGCGCACGATCCAGGTGAGGGGATAGAGCGCCGCGAAGTACAGGACCGCCACGAGGGTGTAGATCTCCAGCGGCCGGTAGCTGTCATGGGCCGCGACCTGGCCCTGGTAGAGCAGGTCCGGCACCGCCAGCACCGAGACGAGCGAGGTGTTCTTGAACTGGATGATCGACTGGTTCATCAGCGGCGGCACCATGCGCTTGAGCGCCTGGGGCAGGACGATCCGGCGCAGGCTCTGCGCTGGGGTCATGCCGAGGGCCGCCGCCGCCTCGCCCTGGCCGCGGTCGATCGACACGATGCCGCCGCGGATGATTTCGGCGTAGAACGAGCCGCCGTAGAGCGACAAAGCCAGCACCGAGGCGCCGATCGCCGAGATCTCGATCCCCGAGAGGATCGGCAGGGCGTAGTAGAACCACACCAGCTGCACCAGGAGCGGGGTGCAGCGAAACACCTCGATGTAGGCGTTGCTGAGCCAGCGCAGGGGCGCGATGGGCGAGAGCTTGGCGAGGCCGGCGGCGAGGCCGACCAGGAGGCCGATCACCACGATCGCGACCGTGAAGGCCGCCGTGACGCCGAGCCCCTGGACGAACAGCCAGCGATAGGTCCAGAGCGAGCTGAAATCCCAGGTGTACATATCAGACCGCCCCGCGCCCCTGGCGGCTCACAGCGAGACGCCGGCCGGCATGTCGGCCTCGGTCACGCCCACCAGCTCCATGTTCGACACGATGGTCTGGCGGATGAAGCCGAGGCCCTTGTTGTAGTCGATCCAGGTGTTGACGAAGTCGCGCAGGGTCTTGTCGCGCTCGCGCCGGAAGCCGGCATTCGAGGTGGTGGCGAAAACCGGGTTCGGTACCACCAGCTGCCCGAGGGCCGGGTTCTTCTTCAGCACGGTCATCGCCAGCATCAGGATCAGGCATTGCGCGTCGACCCGGCCGGTCGAGAGCGCCAGCGTCGCCTCGTCGGCTGACTTGAAGCGCACCACCTGCGCCTTCGGGCAGAGCCGGGTCACGACGGCGTCGTGCGAGGAGCCGACATCGACCGCGAGCTTCACGTCCGGGCTGTTCAGCTCGGCCCAGGTCTTGGGCGAAAAACCCTTCTTGGCGATCACCGTGAAGGCGTTGCTGAATACCGGCACGGAGAAATCGACCACCAGTGCCCGCTTCGGGGTCGGGTTGAGGCCGAAGAAGAAGTCGATCTTGTTGGCCTGGAGGTCGAGCACCGCGTTGCCCCAGGTGGTCTCGGACAGTTCCAGCTCCGCCTCGAGCTCGGTGGCCAGCGCCTTCGCCATGTCGACGTAGAAGCCGCGCCACTGACCCGTCGCAATGTCCTTCTGGTAGTACGGCGCCCCGCCGGCCACCGCCGCGGTGCGCAGCTTCTTCGTCCGGCGGATCCGGTCGAAGGCGCTCTCGGTGGCATCCTGCGCCTGGGCCGGGGTAACGAGCGCGGAGGCGACCGCCCCCGCCGCCACGGAGCCGGCCCCAACCAGGCCTGCCAGCGATCTGCGTGACAGCATCACGACACTTCCTTCTCTCGACGCGCGGTCCTTACAGTCGCGCTTAGCACGTGGCGGGCCAGAGGCCAGCGGCTCGTGTGGGTTAATCCATGGGAACGGCCGCGCAAGGCCTGATGAGGGGAGGCGACCATGACGGAGCGCAACGCCGTCGACGCGGCGATCGTCAGCCGGCGCAGCGTGCGGGGTTTCCGGCCCGATCCGGTGCCGGAGGCGACGATCCGCGAGCTGATCGCGCTCGCCGGCCGGGCGCCGAGCGGCAGCAACATCCAGCCCTGGAAGGTTCACGTGGTGACGGGCGCGGCCCTGCGGCGCCTCACCGACGCCCTCACGGCGGCGCATGAGAGCGATGCGCCGGAGGCCCGCGAGTACGAGTATTATCCGGTGAGCTGGCGCGAGCCCTATCTCGGTCGGCGCCGGACGCTCGGCTGGCAGCTCTACGGGCTCGCCGGCATCGAGAAGGGCGACAAGGCGGGCGCCAAGCGCCAGATGGGGCGCAACTTCACGTTCTTCGGCGCGCCCGTCGGCCTCGTCTTCACCATCGACCGCGACATGGAGCAGGGCAGCTGGCTCGATTACGGCATGTTCCTCCAGACCCTCATGCTCGCCGCCCGCGGCCGCGGCCTCGACACCTGCCCGCAGGCGGCGATCGCGAGCTATCCGGCGGTGGTGCGGGAGCAGCTCGGGGTGCCGGAGAGCGAGATGGTGGTGTGCGGGATGGCCCTTGGGCACGCCGACCCGGAGGAGCCGGTGAATGCGTTGCGGGCGGAGCGGGAGCCGGTGGAAGCGTATACGGTCTTCCATGATGATTGAGGCTTGTCGTGAAAGATTTGTACTGATTTTTTGATGATATATGAGAGCCTGTTTGACGGATTGGCAGGATCTATCCCACCCACAACCTCATCCTAAGGTGTCGGTCGATTGAAAATCGACTGACCTCGAAGGAGGCCTCCAGATCCCGCCGAGATCTCCGGAGGCCGCCTTCGAGGCTCCCGTTGGTCGCACCTCAGGATGAGGTTGCGGGTGGGAGGAATTCAGTTTCTCGCGGTGCAATCTTTGCGATCCAAACAGACCCCGAGAGAGTGGTTGCATCGGCCGAGTACATCCAAGCTCACCTTGCCATCCCCGGGCCGCGCAGCGGCACCCCGGGAAACGCCGGCCGCCCACTTCGGCCGCGACCGAAGCATCCCGACGACTCGACCTGCCATAACGGCAGCGTCAGATGAACTCTCGGGAATGCGCCGATCGTGCCGAACTCCCCACATCGCGGGCCTGGCTTCTATGGCTGGTCCATCGTCGCGGCGGCCTTCGTCGTCGCCGTCTTCGGCTGGGGCGTCGGGTTCTACGGCCCGCCGGTCTATCTCGAAGCGGTCCGGCAGGAACGGGGATGGCCGATCGCCCTCGTGTCCGGCGCCGTGACCGTCCATTTCCTCGCGGGCACCGGCATCATCGCCGGCCTGCCCCTCCTGCACCGTCGCTTCGGCCTGCCCGCCGTCACGTTCGCCGGCGCCGTCCTGCTGGCGGTCGGGGTGCTCGGCTGGGCCCTCGCGCGGACGCCGTGGCAGCTCTACCTCGCCGCCGTTTTGAGCGGCGCCGCCTGGCCGACGATGGGGGCGGCCGCCGTCAACGCAATCGTCGCCCCCTGGTTCGTCGCAAAGCGTCCGGCGGCTCTGAGCATGGCCTATAATGGCGCGAGCATCGGCGGGGTCGTCTTCTCCCCGCTCTGGGTGGCCCTGATCGGCCGCATCGGTTTCCCCATGGCCGCCCTCGTGGTCGGGGCCGGCATGATCGCGGTGCTCGGCGCGCTAGCGCTGCTCGTCCTGCCCTGGACCCCGGCGAGCATGGGGCAGGTACCGGACGGAGAGGATTCCGGCGGGACCGGCCAGGCGCCGAAGGCGGCCGTGGCGCTCCCCGCTGCGCCGCTCGCCCGCGATCGGGCCTTCGTGACGCTGAGTGCCGGCATGGCCCTGGCGCTGTTCGCGCAGATCGGCCTCATCGCGCAGCTGATCTCCCTGCTCGCCCCCACGCTCGGCCCGGACGGGGCGGGACTGGCCGCCGGGCTGGCGACCGCGGCGGCGATCGTCGGACGCCTCGCGGTCGGATGGGCGATGCCGGCCGGCACGGATCGCCGCCGCGTGGCCGTGCTGAGCCTCCTGATCCAGGCCGTGGAATGCGGGGTCCTGATGCTGGCCGATGGGGCGGCGCCCGTCCTGCTGCTGGGCGCGATCCTCGTCGGCCTCGGCATCGGCAACGCCACGTCGCTGCCGCCGCTCATTGCCCAGGTCGAGTTCGCCCCGGCCGAGGCGCCGCGGGTCGTCGCGCTCATCGTGGCGATCTCGCAAGGCGCCTACGCCTTCGCCCCGGCGGCGTTCGGGCTGCTGCGCCAGGCGGGGTCCGACCGGGCGGTCTTCCTGGTCGCGATCGTCGTCCAGGTCGCCGCGGCCGGCGCGTATCTGGCGGGGATCCGGGCCCATACGCGACGCGGCGGGACGCCCGGGCGGCCTTCCTCCGCCTCGCCATCCCCGACGCTGAACCGTTAAAACCGATGCTGACGCGCCGCGCCGCCTTCGTCCTCTTTGGCACCGTGGTCCTGGCCTGGGGCTGCAACTGGCCCGTCACCAAGATCCTCGTCGCCACCGTTCCGCCGCTCTGGATCACCGCCCTGCGGTGCTGGATCGCCTTCGCCGCCCTCGTGGCGATCCTCGGGGCGACCGGCCGGCTGTGCCTCCCGCCGCGGGGCGACGCTCCGGTGATCCTGGGCGTGTCCCTGCTGCACAGGGTGGCCTTCTCCACGCTCACCGCCGCGGGGCTCGCGCACCTCCCGGCGGGCAAGGCGATCGTGCTCGGCTACACGACGCCGCCCTGGGTGGCGATGTCGGCCCGTACCTCCCCGTAGCGCGACAGGTCCGGCTCCTCCCGCGATCCCCCGAACAGTCGCCCCGCCACGCCGCGAAGCGCCGGCGTGCTCGCCGCCCGCAACACTGCATGCAGCACGCGGATGCCGGTCCGCGTGCGCGGATGCATCAGCCGGGGCGCGATCTTGGGCACGCCCTGCGCCTGCCCGACTATCGGGCGCATCGCCCGCTCGTAGGCCGCGAGCGCCCCCAGCACGTCGCCGCCGTGCAGCAATTCCCCGGCGAGCACCCGCGCCCCGGTGATCGCCAGCGTGGCGCCGATGCCGGCGAGCGGGGTCGCGCACCAGGCGGCGTCGCCGGTGAGCGCGATGCGGCCGCGCGACCAGCGCGGCATCCGCACCTGGCGCAGCACGTCGAAGTAGAAGTCGTCAGTGTCGTCGAGGGCTGCCAGCACCCGCGGCGCCTCCCAGCCGGCGTCCCGGAAGCGCTCGCGCAGGAAAGCCTTCTGGCGAGCGATGTCCCAGCCCTGCGCCTCGGGCAGGGGGCCGTGGACCGAGAGCATCGCCCGGGTGGTGCCGTAGGGATCGGGCCGCAGCGAGACGCTGCGGCCGCCGGGCGCGTTGTACCAGCGCCAGAGCCGGTCGTCGGCGGGCGTGCGGGGAACCGTGAAGTAGGCGATCGTCAGGTCCATCCAGCGCGGGTCGTTCTCGCCCTGGAACACCCGCTCGCGGGTGGCGGAGCCGACGCCCTCGGCGACGATCACGGCGTCGTAGCGCTCGGTGCCGCCGCCCGCGAAGACGACGGTCCCGTCCTCCTCGGCCCGCGCGATGCTATCGCCGAAGCGGTAGGCGGCGTGATCCCGGCTAGCTTCGTGGAGGAGGCGCGCGAGGTCGCCGCGCAGGATCTCCATCTCGGCGGTCGGGCCCTCGCCCGTAGTCTCCCCGGCCATGAAACGCGCCGCGGGCCGGCCGGCGGCGTCGACCCAGGCTGTTCCTTCCTCGCCGGTGCCGCGGTCGAGGGCCGCCCGCTCCAGCCCCATCTCGCGCAGGATCGTGCGGCCGATCCCGCGCACGTCGACGTTCTGGCCGCCATCGCGAAACGCAGGTGCGCGCTCCACAACCGTGACGTCGAAGCCGGCGCGGCCGAGCCACCAGGCGGCGGTCGTGCCACTGATGCTGGCACCGGTGATCAGGATCCGGCGGGGCATCGCTACTCCACCCGCACGGGCGGCTCGAACCGCCCCTTCACCGTCCCCGGCACGGAGAAGGTGCAGCCGGCGAAGCGGTCGTCGGTGCGGTCGGGGTCGAGCCCTTCCGTCGCCGAGGTGACGACCAGCGTGTCGGCGCCCTCGCCGATGAAGGCCGGGCAGGTCACCTGGCGGGCCGGCATCGCGATGCTGCGCACCCGCCTGCCGTCGGGGGCGTAGGCGTCGAGGCTGGCGCCGCCCCAGCGGGCGTTCCAGAGCAGGCCCTCCGCGTCGATCACCGCCCCGTCCGGCGCGCCCTCGGAGGCCGGAACCTGCACGAAGACCCGGCGCTCGCCGACCGGCAGGCCGGTCGCCGGATCGGTGGCGATGCGCCAGATCGTGCCGGCCTCCGAATCGGCGAAGGTCGCGGAGGTGCCGTCGCCCGAGAACGCGATGGCGTTCGGGATGGTCAGGCCGGTGAACAGGGTCCGGATCTCGCCGCGGAAGAACCAGTAGATCGCGCCGAGCCCCTGCTCGGCTTGCTTGCCCATCGTGCCGAGCCAGAGCGCGCCGCTCGGGTGGACCCGGCCGTCGTTGGAGCGGGTCTCGGGCCGGTCGGCCTCGAGCGGCGCCAGCAGCCGCAGGCGGCCGGTGGCGATGTCGCGCAGGTACAGGCCGTCCTCGGCGCCGAGAAGCTGGGTGTGGTCGTCGACCCGCGCCACCATCGAGGCCATCACCGGCAGGTCGTGCAGAACCGTGCTGCCGCCCGAAAACGGCCGCTCGGCGAGATGCTTGCCGAGGATGTCGAGCCAGTACAGCCGGCCGAGGCCGGGATGCGCCGCCGGTCCCTCGCCGAGGATGCAGGCGCGGTCGCAGAAGAGGCCGGCCCAGCCGCTCATCGGGCGGTCTCCCTGGTGAAGCGGTACGCGATGATCTGGCGGTAGGTCTCGCCCGGGCGCAGCACCGCGCTCGGGAAATCCGGATGGTTCGGCGCGTCGGGATAGGCTTCGGGCTCCAGGCAGAAAGCGGTGCGGGGGGCGTAGCCGAGGCCGGTCTTGGCGAGCTGCGTGCCGTCGTAGAACTGCACGGCCGGGGCGGACGCCAGCACGGTCAGCGCGACGTCGCTGCCCGCCGCCGTGACCCGGGCGACGGGGCGGGGCTCGGAGAGGGTTTCGCGCCCGAGCACGAAGGCGTGGTCGAAGGCTTGGGCCCCGATGCGGGTAGGCGCGCGCAGGTCGAAGCGGGTGCCGGCGACCGGGGCGACCGCGCCGGTCGGGATCTGGGCCTCGTCGACCGGCAGGTACGCCTCCGCCGGAATCTCGATCACGTGGTCGTCGATCGTCGGGGCCGGGCCGCCGTCGGGCGGCAGCAGCAGGTTGAAGTAGCTGTGGTTCGTCAGGTTGACGAGGGTGGCGGCGTCCGTGGTCGCGGTCAGCGTGGTGCGCAGGGTACCGGGGCCGGTGATGGCGTAGGTGCAGGCGGCGGTGAGCGCTCCCGGATAGCCTTCCTCGCCGTCGGCCGCCCGGTAGGTCAGCGTCGCCGTGCGCGGACCGACCTCCGCGAAGGTCCAGTTGCGGCGCGAGAAGCCCCGCGTCCCGCCGTGCAGGTGGGTGCGGCCCCCCTCGTTGCGGGGCAGCTCATAGGCCGCGCCGTCGAGGGTGAAGCGCCCGCCGGCGATGCGGTTGGCGAAGCGCCCGACGATCGCGCCGAAATGCGGGGTCTTCGCCACGTAGTCGTGGGCGTCGTCGCGCCCGAGCACCATCGGGCGCCCGTGGAAGTCGAGGCGGCGGAGCGCCGCCCCGAGGCTCAGGACCGCGACCGCGAGCCCCTCGCCCTCCAGGCGCACCTCCAGGATCGGGCTGCCGTCCGGCATCGTGCCGACGGTGACGGGAAAGCTCATGTCGGGTTCCTTCGGGTGCAGGGCGGGCTCGCCTCAGGATAGGGCGCATGGGGGGCTCTCTCCACCGCCGCGGCGCTGTTCTTCAGGCCGTCGCGCACCGCCGCCTCGGTCGCCGCCGCGGCGGCCGCGCCGTCGCCGGCCCGGATCGCCGCCGCGATGGCCGCGTGGGTGCGCCAGGCGACGTCGTGCGCCTGCGGATCGGTCGGGCGGCTCAGGTGGAACAGCACGTCGAGCGCCGCCTCGGTCACCGCGCCGACCGAGTGCATGAACAGGTTGCCGGAAGCCTCGGCCAGCGCGAGGTGGAAGGCGACGTCGGCCCGGGCGAAGGCCGGGTCGAGGCCAGGGGCCGCGCGCATCGCCGCGACGCAGGCATCCAGCGTGTCGAGGTCGGACGCGGTCCGGCGCGCGGCGGCGAGCGCCGCCGCCGCCGGCTCGATGGCGAGGCGGATCTCGGCGAGGTCGCCGAGGAAGCGCGCGTCGATGCCGGCCTCGATGGTCCAGGCGAGCACGTCGCGGTCGAACAGGTTCCAGGCCGCCCGCTCGCGCACCCGCGTGCCGACCCGGGTGCGGGTCTCGATCAGGCCCTTGCCGGCGAGCGTCTTGATCGCCTCGCGCAGGACCGTGCGCGACACCCCGAAGCGCGCGAGCAGGACCGGCTCGCCCGGCAGCACGTCGCCTGGCCGGTAGCGCCCGGCAACGATGCCGGTGCCGAGCGCCCGGGCGACCCGGGCGTGGCCCGGGGCGTGCCGTGGCACGGTTTCGGCGCCGAGTTCATCCAAGGTTGCATCCTCCCGCGGTCTTTCGCCTCTTGCCCGGGGGTCAGGATTCCGCGATAAGGGCCGGGCCACTGGAATAGTCATATTAAATGATTTTCAGTGCGTCGAGCGATCCGACGGGCTTCGAGGGAGGAAGCGTTGGCGGCAATCTATCCGGACCTTGCGGGCAAGGTCGTGGTGGTGACGGGCGGCGGCTCCGGCATCGGGGCCGAGCTGGTCCGGCACTTCGCGCGGCAGCAGGCGCGGGTCGGCTTCCTGGACATCGCGGACGAGCCGTCGCGGGCGCTCGCCTCCGAGCTCGAGGGGCAGGGCCTCGCGGTCGCCTTCGAGCATGCCGACGTCACCGACATCCCGGCCCTGAAGGCCGCGATCGGTCGGGTGCGCGAGCGCTTCGGCCCGGTCGACGTGCTGATGAACAACGCCGCCCACGACGAGCGCCACCCCACCGAGGAGGTGACGGAGGCCTATTGGGACGGCCGCATCGCGGTGAACCTCAAGCACCAGTTCTTCGCAGCGCAGGCCGTCCTGCCCGACATGAAGGCGAAGGGCTCGGGCGCGATCGTGAATTTCGGCTCGGTCTCGTGGATGATCGGCCAGGGCGGCATGGCCGCCTACACCGCCTGCAAGTCGGGGGTGATCGGTCTCACCCGCTCGCTTGCCCGGGATTTCGGGCCGTACGGCATCCGCGTCAACGCGCTGGCGCCGGGCTGGATCATGACCGAGCGCCAGCTCGCCCTCTGGGTGACGCCGGACTCCGAGGCCGAGATCAACGCCCGCCAGTGCCTCAAGCGCAAGCTGGTGCCGGCGGACGTCGCCCGCTTCGCGGTCTTCCTCGCCTCGGAGGAGGCCGGCGCCTGCACCAACCAGCATTACGTCGTCGACGGCGGCTGGGTGTAGCCTCTCGCGGCCGGCGGAGACGCCGGCCGGCTCCATCGCGTCACGGTTCCCGATCAGCCCCGCGCGACCAAGACGCGGGAATTCCCGGAGGAAACATGAAGTCGTTCACCGCCCTCATCGGCGGGGCCCTGGTGGCCGCCGCGATGCTCGCCTCTCCGGCTCACGCCCAGCAGAAGGGCAAGGTCGGCGTCGCGATGCCGACGAAGTCGTCGGCGCGCTGGATCGCCGACGGCCAGGGCCTCGTCCAGGCGCTCAAGGCCAAGGGCTACACCCCCGACCTGCAATACGCCGAGGACGAGATCCCCAACCAGCTGTCGCAGATCGAGAACATGATCACCACCGGTGCCAAGGTGCTGGTGATCGCGGCGATCGACGGCACCACCCTGTCGGACGTGCTGCAGCAGGCGAGCGACCGCGGCATCAAGGTCATCGCCTATGACCGCCTCATCCGCGGCTCGAAGAACGTCGATTACTATGCCACCTTCGACAATTTCCAGGTCGGCGTGCTGCAAGGCAGCTACATCGTCGACAAGCTCGGCCTCAAGGACGGCAAGGGCCCGTTCAACATCGAGCTGTTCGGCGGCTCGCCCGACGACAACAACGCCTACTTCTTCTACGACGGCGCGATGTCGGCGCTGAAGCCCTACATCGAGTCCGGCAAGCTGGTGGTGCAGAGCAAGCAGCTCGGGATGGACAAGGTCTCGACCCTGCGCTGGGACGGTGCGGCGGCCCAGGCCCGGATGGACAACCTGCTCTCCGCCTTCTACGGCAACAAGCGCGTCGACGCGGTGCTCTCGCCCTATGACGGCATCTCGATCGGCATCATCTCGTCGCTGAAGGGCGTCGGCTACGGCTCGTCCGACCAGCCGCTCCCGGTCATCACCGGCCAGGACGCCGAACTGCCCTCGATCAAGTCGATCGTGCGGGGTGAGCAGAGCATGACGGTGTTCAAGGACACCCGCGAGCTCGCCAAGGTCACGAGCGACATGGTCGACGCGATCTCGTCCGGCGGCCAGGTCCAGGTCAACGACACCAAGACCTACAACAACGGCGTCAAGGTGGTGCCGTCCTACCTGCTCAAACCCGTCGCGGTCGACAAGGACAACTGGCAGAAGACGGTGGTCGACAGCGGCTACTACAAGGCCTCGCAGGTCAAGTGATGGCGGCGTCCCCGGCCCCCCGCGCGGTGCCGAGCACATCCCCGATCCTGGAGATGCGCGGCATCACCAAGGCGTTCCCGGGCGTGAAGGCGCTCGACGACGTCACCCTCGCCGTCCGCGCCGGCGAGATCCACGCCGTCTGCGGCGAGAACGGGGCCGGGAAGTCGACCCTGATGAAGGTGCTGAGCGGGGTCTACCCCGCCGGCTCCTACGACGGCAGCATCCTGTTCGACGGCGAGGTGCGGCGCTTCTCCGGCATTCCCGACAGCGAGGCGCTCGGCATCATCATCATCCACCAGGAGCTCGCCCTGGTGCCGCTCCTGTCGATCGCCGAGAACATTTTTCTGGGCAACGAGGCCGCCTCGCGCTTCGGCGTGATCGACTGGCCCCACGTGATGGCGCGCACCCGGGACCTGCTCGCCCGGGTCGGCCTCGACGAGGCGCCCGAGACCCTGGTGACCGATCTCGGCGTCGGCAAGCAGCAGCTCGTCGAGATCGCCAAGGCGCTCTCGAAGAGGGTGCGGCTCCTGATCCTCGACGAGCCGACCGCCTCGCTCAACGAGAGCGACAGCGACGCGCTGCTGACCCTCCTGGAGGCGTTCCGCGAGCAGGGCATCACCTCGATCCTGATCTCGCACAAGCTCAACGAGGTCGCCCGGGTCGCCGACAGCGTCACGATCCTGCGCGACGGCGCCAGCGTCGAGACGCTGCCGCGGGAGGCGATGCTCGGGCCCGACGGCCGCCTCAACGAGGACCGGATCATCAAGGGCATGGTCGGGCGCGACCTCGCCCACCGCTATCCCCCGCGGGAGGGCGTCGCGATCGGCGAGCCGCTCCTCGAAGTGAGGGGGTGGAGCGTGCGCCACCCGCTCCATCCCGACCGGCTGGCGGTCGAGGACGTGAGCCTGACGGTGCGCCGCGGCGAAGTCGTCGGCATGGCGGGACTCCTCGGCGCCGGGCGGACCGAGTTCGCCATGAGCCTGTTCGGCGGCGCCTACGGCACCCGCGTCGCCGGCGAGGCGCGGCTACGGGGCGAACCCGCGAATCTCGGCAGCGTCGAGAAGGCGATCGCGGCCGGCCTCGCCTACGCCACCGAGGACCGCAAGGGCTACGGCCTGGTGCTGCACGAGGACATCCGCACCAACGTCTCGCTGGCGAACTTGCCCGGCGTCTCAGGCCGCGGCGTGATCGACGAGGACCGCGAGCGGGCGGTGGCCGAGCGCTACCGCGAGCGCCTGCGCATCCGCTCCTCGGGCATCGACCAGGCCACGGTCAACCTGTCGGGCGGCAACCAGCAGAAGGTCGTGTTGAGCAAGTGGCTCTTCGCCGACCCGGACGTGCTGATCCTCGACGAGCCGACCCGCGGCATCGACGTCGGCGCCAAGTACGAGATCTACGCGATCATCAACGACCTCGCCGCCCAGGGGAAGGGCGTGCTGATCATCTCCTCGGAGATGCCCGAGCTGCTCGGGATGTGCGACCGCATCCTCGTCATGAACCGGGGTCGCATCGTCGGAGAACTTCCCGCCGCCGAGGCCTCGCAGGAGGCGATCATGCGGGCCATCGTCACCTCGGGAGGACATTGAGACCGCCATGAGCGACACCGTCACCCCCGCCCAGGCCCCGCGCCCGCCGGCCATCGCCGGGTTCAACCCCAAGGCCTTCTCGGGCTCCTTGCGCGACTACGGCATGATCCTGTGCCTCGTCGGCATCGTGCTCTTCTTCCAGTTCTTCACCGACGGGGCGCTGCTGCGTCCGCTCAACCTCACCAACCTGGTGCTGCAGAACAGCTACATCGTGGTGATGGCGCTCGGCATGCTGCTCGTCATCGTGGCCGGGCACATCGACCTGTCGGTCGGCTCGACCGCGGGCTTCATCGGCGCGCTCGCCGCGGTGCTGATGGTGCAGATGGGCCTGCACCCGCTGCTGGCCACACTCCTCTGCCTTATCGCCGGCGGGGTCATCGGCGCGGCCCAAGGGTGGTGGGTCGCTTACCTGCGCATCCCGTCCTTCATCGTCACCCTCGCCGGGATGCTGGTGTTCAAGGGCCTGACCCTGGCGCTGCTCGCCGGCCAGTCGGTCGGGCCGTTCCCGTCCGACTTCCAGAAGCTCAGCTCCGGCTTCATCCCGGACGTCGTCACCGGCGGCTCGCTGCGGATCACCTCGGTCCTCGTCGGCGTCGCGCTCGCGGTGATCCTCGTCGGCTCGAACCTGCGCCGGCGCCTCGGCCAGCAGCGCCAGGGCTTCACGCCCGAGGCGATGGGTGCCTTCGCGCTCAAGAACGCGCTCGTCGCGGCCGTCATCGTCGCCTTCAGCACGTGGCTCGCCACCTATCGCGGCCTGCCGAACGTGCTGATCGTGATGTTCGCCCTGATCCTGCTCTACCGCTTCGTCACGAGCCGCACGGTGATCGGACGGCGGGTCTACGCGCTCGGCGGCAACGAGAAGGCGGCCAAGCTCTCGGGCATCAACACCGAGCGCCTGACCTTCCTGACCTTCGTCAACATGGGGGTGCTGGCGGCGCTCGCCGGCCTGATCTTCGCCGCGCGGCTCAACACCGCGACCCCGAAGGCGGGTTTGGGCTTCGAGCTCGACGTGATCGCCGCCTGCTTCATCGGCGGCGCCTCGGCCTCCGGCGGCGTCGGCAAGGTGACGGGCGCGGTGGTCGGCGCGCTGATCATGGGCGTGATGAACAACGGCATGTCGATTCTCGGCATCGGCATCGACTACCAGCAGGTCATCAAGGGACTGGTGCTGCTCGGCGCGGTGAGCATCGACCAGTATTACCGTAAGCGGTAAGGAGTACGTCCGTCTGCTGGCACCGCCGGCCGTTCCACCCTCGATGTCATCCCGGGCTCGCCGAAGGCGAGAACCCGGGATCCATCGCCGCTGACGATGCAGGACGAACCGGACCGCGATCCGCTTTTTCAGGACACGCCGGCGGTTATGGATCCCGGGTTCCGCTTTCGCGGCCCCGGGATGACGATGGAGGGTGAGAGTTCTGTCGCGAAAGGCAGTCGTTCGGATCGTCATCATCCGATCGCGAACCACCCCACCAGCCCAGCGTTGCTCCTGAGACAAACTCCCCGGGAGCATACTATGACCGATCCCAAGACCCAGCCGCCGGGCGTCGACGAGGACGCGATCAGCCGGCCGCGCCTGACTCCGCAGGGCCGCGACGCGCCGGAGCCCGGAGGCGAGGATTCGACCGACCCGGCCGGCGGCGCCAAGCAGGGGCAGGGCGACAAGGCGGAAGGGTAGCGCGGACCCCGTTGACGCCCGCCGGCGAAAAGCGCCCTAACGGTGGCCGGACACGCGAGAAGCCGCGTCAAGGAGCCCCGTCATGAGCCGCCTCGTCTACGTGCTGAACGGCCCGAACCTGAACCTGCTCGGCAAGCGCCAGCCGCACATCTACGGCAGCGAGACCCTGGCCGATGTCGAGGCCTCGTGCCGGACGCTCGCCGGCGAGCTCGGTCTCGAGATCCGCTTCCATCAGTCGAACCGCGAATACGAGATCATCGACTGGATCCACGAGGCCCGCGAGACCGCCGGCGGCATCGTCATCAACCCGGCGGCCTTCACCCACACCTCGGTGGCGATCCTCGACGCGCTCAATACCTTCGAGGCGCCGGTGATCGAGGTGCACATCTCGAACGTCCACAAGCGCGAGGCGTTTCGCCATCACTCCTACGTCTCGCTGCGCGCCGACGGGGTGATCGCGGGGCTCGGCACGCAGGGCTACGGGCTGGCCCTGCGCCGGGTCGCGCAGCTGATCGACGCGAAGGGGTGACGCCGGCGCGTCCGTGCGAAGCATGGAGAGAGTTCTCGCCGACGGGCGGGAACCCTCGCGCCGATCGACCCAAGCGGAGGGGTCGGGCTTGGTGCCGGCGCGATCACCGCCGATATGTGAGCACGGAGAGTTCCGTGCTTCGTTTTTCGCCGGACGTCGTCCTATGATCCTGCGGCCCTGTTGAGAAGGACCATGGTCCCATGACGGAGGGAGAGCGCTACGTCGGTTCCCTGCCGGCAAAGACCGACTTTCACGACCGCAGCAAGCGACGGTCCTACGTCTTCACCCGAGCTGTCGCCACGCGTCTGGTCGACAACCCAACGCTGATCCGGAACGGGCAGGCCTACCTCGAGCGCCACATGCGCGGCGATCCGAGGCAGTCCCGCTACTACGCGATGTGGACCGATCTCCTCCGGCAGGACGTGACGGTGATCGCGCGCCGCCTGTTGGAGGATTCGCCGGACGGCGACCTCCTTCGCGACACCCAGCCGGTCTTCGTCGTCCTGTCGCCGAGCGAACGGGCAGGCGGGAGCTCGGATCGCCCCCATCCGACCGCTGGCGAGATGCCGGGTGTCCTGTCCGCACCATGATGCGACGGAGCAAGATCGATCATCTGCTGCGCGCAGCCGCGAGCGTCACCGGCCACCGGACCTTCGTGCTGGTGGGATCCACGGTGGTCCTCGTGCGCTGCAGGAACATCCCCGCGGACATGCTGCTGACGCCCGAGATCGACCTGTACGTGCCTGATATTCCCGACCAAGAGGATATCTCGGACAGGATAGCGGGCAGCATCGGCCAGGGATCACGGTTTCACGACCAGTACGGATATTATGCCGACGGCGTATCGTCGGGCACGTCCGTGATGCCGCGGGACTGGCGCCTGCGCGCGACGTCCTACGAGGGACCGGGATGTCCCGGAGTCACGGCGATCGTCCCCGAACAGAACGACGTGGCGCTCGCCAAGCTGGTCGCCTGGCGGGAGAAGGATCGGGATTGGTTGCAGTCCGGGCTGAGGGCCGGCCTCTTCTCCCTCACCGACATGCAGTCGCGCCTCGACCGCATGCCGGAGAGCGCTCCCGCCATCGACGAGTTGCGGCGGCGCCTGTCCTTCCTTGCCGCGACCTGCGGGATCGACGTCGATCGATGATCTGACGTGGCGTGCCTACGGGTGGACCGGAGGCGGTCGCCCGCCTCCGGTCCTCTCGACCGTCCTGCTGCTGGGGGGAACTCAGTCGGTCGAGAACCGGTAGTTCAGTCCCGCGCGCACCACGCCGAAATCCGCCTTGGGCTTGCCCAGGCCGTAATAGGCGTTGGTGGCGGTGTCGTAGACGAGGCCGCCGCTGCCGCCGTTGCGATCCAGGCTGACGTAGAGCGCCTCGATCCGGGCGCTCAGGCGCTCGGTGATCGCGTACTCGACGCCGCCGCCGGCGGTCCAGCCGGTGCGGAACGTGTCGGGCAGGGTGCCGGTGTAGTAGGAAGCGTTCGCCGGCGTGCTGCCGCCGCCATAGGCGAAGCCGCCGGTGCCGTAGACCAGGAAGCGGTCGAAGGCGTAGCCGATCCGGCCGCGCACCGTGCCGAACCAGTCGAGGCTCGGGCCGACGTCGTAGAACGTCGTGCTCCCGACGAGGCCGCTGCGGGCCCGCCCGAAGGTGGTGCCCTGGATGTCGGCCTCGACGCCGAGCACGAAGCCGGAGCCGGGCGTGAGCTGGTAATTGTAGCCGATCTGGCCGCCGCCGACGAAGGCGGCGTCGCGGCTGGCCGGGGTCACGGTGCCGTAGGTGGCGTCCGTGAAGGTGCCGCCCCCGCCGCCGAAGCCGGCGCCGGCATTCACGCCGGCGTAGAAGCCGGTCCAGGTGAAGACCGGGACGGGGGTGAAGGCCGGCGGCGGGGCGACCCGGCGCGGCAGGTCGGCGGCGGAGGCCGGCGAGGCGGCCGTGAGGACAGCCGTCAGGGCGAGCGCGCCGGCGAGGCCGAGCGCTTCGGTCGATCTGATCATTGGGGAAACCGTACGTGGGTCTTCGGGGTGGGGCCGGGGCGGCGGGCCGTCCGGACCATCAGTTTTGGGCCGGCATCGTGCCGGCTGCGTCAGAACCGGGGTCAGAGGTTCTGGACGATGCAGATCGCCTGCAGGGCGACCAGCAGGATCGCGCCGCCGATCACGAGGCAGAGGGCGGTGACGATCAGGGCCTCGCCGCCGTCGGACGGCTCGCGCCGGGAGCGGAGGGCGGGGCGGTCCCCGTCGATCTCCGGGGCCGGGAAGGCCCGGCCGAGGGGGGCGGGGTGGGGGCGGTCGCCGCGCAGGGTCTCGAGCATGGGACGAACTCCTGGGTCAGCGGGCCGAAGAGACGACCGGGGAAGAGACGATCGGAGGAGAGACGACCGGGGCGGGGTGGACGAGGTCGGCCAGGGTCGCCGCCACCACCGGCATCCCCAACCCGGCGATCACCGCGAGGCTGCGCACCAGCATCGCCGTGGGCAGCCGCGTCGGTAGCCGGCGGCGCGGAGCGGACCGGAGCCGCAACGGCTCGGCGGAGGGGCAGAGGAGGGGGAGCGGGCGGGCCATCGGGGAGGGTCCTGAGGCGAAAGACGGCGTGGGAAATCTGACCACGTCCCGATATTTATGTGGGCAAAATTCCCACGTCAATCGGAAAACGCGCTGCGATGCGCTTTCGTGGGATTGTGTCCCACGTCGCCTCCGCTACAACGATCGCGATGTCAGAGCCGAACCCGAGATTGCCGCCGGACGCGGGCGCGCTGCAGGCCCCGCTCGCCCGGCTGCTGCGCCCGCTGGTGCGCCTGTTCGTGCGCAGCGGGATCACCTTCCCGGCGCTGACCGACCTCCTGCGCGAGCTCTACGTGAACGTCGCCGAGTACGACTTCGCCCTGCCCGGCAAGGACCAGACCGACAGCCGCGTGAGCCTGCTCACCGGCATCCACCGCAAGGAGGTGCGCCGCCTGCGCGGCGCCGGCGCGCCGGTGAGCGCGGTGCCGGCCGCGGTCTCGCGCACCAGCCGCATCATCGCCCGCT
Organism: Methylobacterium sp. 174MFSha1.1; assembly: GCF_900116815.1. Classification (NCBI taxonomy): domain Bacteria; kingdom Pseudomonadati; phylum Pseudomonadota; class Alphaproteobacteria; order Hyphomicrobiales; family Methylobacteriaceae; genus Methylobacterium; species Methylobacterium sp. 174MFSha1.1. The sequence goes on from NZ_FPCB01000010.1 coordinate 124,037, forward strand.
GGGTCGCCGCGCCCGACTTCACCGAGGCCGACGGCCGGCCGAAGGCGCTGCCGCGGGTGGCGGAGAGCGGGCCGTCCTTCGAGAGCCTCGTCGCCTCGGTGACCCGGGACCTGCGCCCGCGGGCGGTGCTCGACGAGTGGCTCGACCGCGGCCTCGTGACCCTGGACGCGGAGGAGCGCATCGTGCTCGCCGAGGCCGCCTTCGTGCCGAGCGGCGGCGGCAGCCAGCAGCTCTACTATTTCGGCCGCAACCTCCACGACCACATCGCCGCCGCGGTCACCAACATCCTGGAGGAGAAGCCGCGTTTCTTCGAACGCGCCGTGCATTATGACGGGCTGTCGCCCGAGCTGGCGCGGCGGCTCGAGGGGCGGGCGCGGGAGATCGCCATGGAGGCGCTGCAGCAGGCCAACCGCGAGGCGCACGCGGCCTGCGAGACCGATCCGGGCGGCGAGGCGCGCTGGAACTTCGGCATCTACATCTATTCCGAGGATGCGCCGCAGGCCTCCATGCAGGCCCCCCCGACCGTCGCGCCCCGGCCCGAGCCGAAGGCGTGAGGGAGGCCCCCGTGCGACGCGCGACCTCCGTCACCCGGCGCGGCCTCCTGCGGGGGGTGGTGCGCCTCCTCTCGGGCGCGAGCTGGCTCGCCGTCGCCGGGCCCGCCCGTGCGGCCGGCGACAAGATCCTCGACCAGGGGATCGGCGGCACCGGCATCCGGCCCGGGCCCGACGACGAGGGCGACCGCGGCATCGGCGGCACCGGCGTCGTCGGCACCATCCGGGGCTTCGGCAGCATCATCGTCAACGACCTGCGCATCGCCTACCCGGCCGACGTGCCGGTGACGGTCGACGGCCGCCCGGCCCGGGTCGAGGACCTGCGCGTCGGCCAGGTGGTGCGCGCCCTGGCGCAGCCGGGGGAGGGCGGGCTGTCCACCGCCGGCATCGCGGTGATCCACGAGGTGGTCGGCCCGGTGCAGCGCGTCGCGCCCGACCGGCTGACGGTGCTCGGCCAGACGGTCGCCACCGCCGGGCTGCCGCCCGAGATGCCGCGGCCGCGCTTGGGCGAGCGGATCGCGGTGAGCGGCCTGCGCCGGCCCGACGGCAGCATCGCGGCGAGCCGGATCGACCCGGCCGGCTCCGCCCCCGACCTCGTCGCCGGCCCGGTGAAGCGGGGGCCGGGCGGCGCCCTGCGGATCGGCAACCTGCCGCTCGCCGGCCTCGACCCGGCGCTCGCCGGCGGGCGGGCGGTGACGGAGGGGCGCCTCGAGGGCGGCCGGCTCGCGGTGGCGCGGGCGGTGGCGGCGGCCGAGCCGTTCGGCGTCGAGGCGCGGCGCCTGTCGATCGAGGCCTACGTGACCCGCGAGGGCGGACGTTTGCGCACCGGCGCCGGCTACGCGGTGTCCGGGCAGGGGGGGCTCGTCCCGGCCGGCGGCGGGCTCGCGATCCTCGACGGCCGCACCGGCCGCGGCGGCCGGCTCGACCTCGACGGCGTGCGGCTCAGGCCCGATCCCACCGGGCGCACCGGCGCAAGCGGGCCGGGGGCTCCCGGCGGCGGGGCCGGACGGGGCGGCCCGGGGCAAGGCGGGCCGGGAGGGCAGGGACCCGGAGGTCACGGGCCGGGAGGTCACGGACCTGGCGGTCATGGACCGGGTCACGGAGGGCGCGGCGGCCCGGGCGGACGGCCGGGTCCGTCGGACCGCTCCTTCGGCCCGGGCGGGGAGGTGCCGTTCGGCGGTCCTAGCCGCGGCGAGATCGACCCGCGCCTGCCGGGCGGGGAGGGGGGCGGGCGCTTCGGCGGCCCGGGCGGGGTCGGAGGGCCGGGCGGCTTCGGCGGCCCAGGTGGCTCCGGCGGCCCAGGTGGCTCCGGCGGCCAAGGTGGCTTCGGCGGTCCCGGCGGCTTCGGCCGGCCGGGCGGCGAGGGGCCCAGCGGGTTCGGCGGCGGCGGGGGTGGTTTCGGTGGCGGCGGGCGGCGCTGACGCGAATCGCCCGAATCACCGGACCTCCCGACTCCGCTGTGGATGGCCGCAGAAGCTTGGCCGTTGTGGTCTTGGCGCCACACCGCAGTGCGAAACCCGACCGTTTTCCGGTTGAGTTAACGGCCAAGTTCGGCCCCGGAACGGCCAAGTCTCTTTCCCGCCGCATTTGAACCGGAGCAGGATGGGGCCTCCCCGTCGGTGCGGTCCGCGCACCGGCCCCCTCCAGCAGGTCCTGCATGCGCAAGCGCCTCCTCATCGCCGTCGCCGTCGCGGCGCCGCTCCCCGCCACGGCGCAGGTGAGCCCCGTCCGCGACAACATCGACGCGCTGATCGAGGCGCACGCCAAGGCCAACGGCGTCCCGGCGAGCTTCATCCACCGGGTGGTGAAGCGGGAGAGCGGCTACAACCCCCGCGCGGTCGGCCGCGGCGGGGCGATGGGCCTGATGCAGATCAAGCACGGCACCGCCCGGGCGCTGGGCTATAGCGGCTCGCCCGCTGGCCTGCTCGATGCCAGGATCAACCTGACCTACGGCGTCGCCTACCTCGCCGGCGCTTACAAGACCGCGCACGGCAACGAGGCCCAGGCCTACAGCTACTACGCCCGCGGCTATTACTACGCCGCCAAGCGCGCGGGCATCCGCACCGACGTGGCCGAACTCGAGGCGCCGCCGGTCCGCGAGCAGCCCGCCAACCCGCTCAACAAGTTCCTCGGCAGCGTCTTCGGCGCCCGCCAGACGGCGACGACCGCCACCGCCTCCGCCGACCCGTCGGTCGCCGCCCTGGCGGGCGCCTACGCCCAGCAGGCCGCCGCGCAGCCATACGCCCTGCCGACCCCCACCGCGCAGCCACAGCCGGTGATGGCCCAGCCGGCCCAAGCTCCGGTCCAAGCTCCGGTCCAGATGGCGTTGGCGCAGGAGCCGTCGGCTCAGGCCGCCGCCGAGCCGACGGTCACCGTGCCGCTGCCGCCGGTCCGCCCGGCCGCCCTGGCGTTCCACGCCGCCCCGGCCCCCGCCGCCGGCCAGGCCCTCGCCTATGCGGGCAGCGGCAGCACCCTGGCGTTCCCGACCTCCGGCCAGACGGTCAGCCTCGCGGCGACGCCCGCCGCCGCCTCTCCCGCGCCGGCCACCGCACCGGCCGCGGCGACCACCGTCGCCGCCCTGGAGCCGGCCGCCGCGCCGGCCGAGCCCGAGGCCGGCCCCAAAATGCCGCTGCCGCCGCGCCGCCCGGTCGAGTTCCGCCACTTCGTCGTGCGCAAACCCGCGCCCCCGGTGCCCCAGACCGCCGCGGCGGCGCCGGAGCCGGCCGCCGCGGTCAGCCAGTAGGTCTCACACTTCCCCGACGAACAGGGCCCGCGCCTGCGCGGGCGACGCGACGGCGATCCCGACCGCGCGGGCCAGGGCCGCGAGGCCGGCCACCTGCGCGGGGTTGTCCGGCGCCAGGCTGCCGTCCGGCCGCCAGAGGTTGTTCTCGAACCCGACCCGGGCATGCCCCCCGAGCGTCGCCGCGGCGACGAGGCAGGCCGCTTCCCGCGGCCCGAAGGCGCAGAGCGCCCAGGGCAGGTCGAGGTGATGCTCGGAATTCCAGGCGCCCAGGAACGGCAGCAGGTCGGCGGGGTCCGAGCGCTGGCCGACGGCGTAGCGGCCGAGCACGAACAGGACGCTCGCCCGGTCGAGCGGAATTAGCCCCCGCGCCACCAGGCCCTGGAAGCGGGTGACGTCGCCCGCATCGTACAGGATGTGCTGCACCATCACCCCGGCCCGGGCCTGCTCGGCGAGGAAGGCGGCCGCGGCAGCCTCGTCCTCCGGCTCGGCGAAGAGCTCGCGCAGGGCGACCGAGAACGCCTCGGGCTTCAGCGCCCGCATCGCCGCCATCTGCTCGGCCGGGCTGTAGAGGCCGACCGCCTCGGTGGTGACCTGGCAGATCATCTCCGGCCCGGCCTCCCGCCGCACCGCGGCGAGCGCCGCCCGGTAGCGGTCGAGGTCGAGGGTGTGGCGCTGTTCGGCGTCCCGCACGTGCAGGTGAATCATCGCGGCGCCGGCCTCGCGGCAGCGGGCGGCGTCCAGGCCGATCTCGCGCGGGTCGATCGGCAGGGCGGGATGGTCGGCCTTGGTGCGGCGGGCGCCGTTCGGCGCCACGGTGATGACGAGGGGAATGGCCATCTGTCTCTCGGTTCCGTGGGGCGGCCGCCAGAATTACGATGCGCCCGCCCCCCGCGACGCAGGGGGCAGTCTGCACCACCCGCCGGCCGGCGCCCATGGGCGATCGCGGTCGTCGTTAAGCCGGGGTTACGTCAGGCGTCCGGCATCCGGCGCGAGCGCCGGTGCAGCACCAGCACCAGGCCGGCGATGCCCGCGACCGTGACGATTCCGGAGGCCGCGAGGATGCGGCGGATCAGCGGCGTGTAGACCCCGGTCTGCGGATCGTAGCCGTAGCAGAGCAGAACCAGCCGGTCGGCGAGGCCGCCGACCCGGCCGTCCCCGGCCTCGACCAGGGCGAGGCGCAGGTCGCGGGCGGTCATCGCCAGCGGCGACAGCGCCCGGGCGACCCGGCCGTCGCCGGTCAGCACCAAGGCGCCGGCCGGATGGGCGTAGGAGTCGGTGTCGCGGTCGTACGCATAGGCGTAGCCGACCGCCCGCGTCACCGCCCCGACCGGTCCCGGCGAGCCGGTGAGCACGACGGCGCCGGAAAGGAGCTGTCCCGGCCCGAGCTGCTCGGCCACCATGGCGCGGGCGGTGGCGGCGTCGGCGCGCGGATTGATGCCGAGCGTCACCAGCCGGTAATCGGTGCCCGGCGCGAGCCCGGTGGCGGCGAGCGCCGTGCCGGCGACGGCGAGCATTGGGTCGCAGACGTTGCGGCAGGCATAGTCGAGGGGCATCAGCAGGGAGGGGCGCCCGGCGAGCGCCTCGCGAAGCGTCAGGCGCCGTCCGTCGGCACTGTCCGTGAAGGCGGCGTCGAGGGGCGCCCGCGCCCCGGGCGGCGGCGCCAGCCCGACGCCCGAGAGATCCTTGGGCGTCAGCCCCGCCGCGGCCGGCTGGGCGAGAAGGGCGAGGAGCGCCGCGAGGCCGAGGCGGGCCGGCGTGATGCCGAGGACTCTCATCGCTTGCATGGCCCGCCTTGCACCGCCCGCCCGGAACCCGCACCCTTGCCGGAAAGATAGGGCGGCCGCGCGGGTCACGGCCGCGACGGACCTTACGCCGCAGCGGGAGACGGGCGACATGAGTGGACACACGAGCGACGACGAAATTCGTGACGCGGCCGCCTTGCGCGGCCATATGGGCCCGGTCAGCCGCCTGGCCGAGGGCAAGGTGCAGGCCCGGCTCGACCGGCATGCCCGCGCCTTCATCGCGCTCTCGCCGTTCCTGGTGGTCGCCACCGCGGATGCGGAGGGCCGCGCCGATGCGAGCCCGCGGGGCGACGCGCCGGGCTTCGTCCAGGTGGTCGACGACGTCACCCTGCTGATCCCGGACCGGCGCGGCAACAACCGCGCCGACAGTTTCGGCAACCTGCTGGCCGCGCCCGGCATCGGCCTGATCTTCCTCGTGCCCGGCCTGACCGAGACCCTGCGGGTCAACGGCACCGCCCGCCTCACCACGGATCCGGCCCTGCTCGCGCCGCTCGCCGCCCAGGGCAAGGTGCCGACCACCGGGCTCGTGGTCACGGTGCGCGAGGCCTTCTTCCATTGCGGCAAGGCGGTGATGCGGGCCCGGCTCTGGGACCCGGCGGCGCAGGTTCCGCGCGAGAGCTTCCCGAGCCTCGGCCGCGTGCTCGCCGAGCAGACCGGCGCCATCGGCGTCGCCGAGGCCGAGCAGCTGATGGAGGAATCCTACAGGACGCGGCTCTACTGAGTTCTTCACGTCCTGGTTGTCCACAGTGAGCCGCGGCCCGAAAGTTGCGGTCGCCGCGGAACCCGCCGGCTGTGATAGTGTACCACCGGACGGTGCCCGTGCGGGGCGCGCCGCCCGAGGCGAGGATCATCCGATGACAGGACAGGAGAAGCCCGATCGCCTTCGGGTTCTCGTGGTCGAGGACGAGTACTTCATCGCCGACGACATTTCGCGCGCCCTGATCCGGCACGGGGCCGAGGTGGTCGGCCCGGTGCCGACGGTGCAGCAGGCGCGGGCCCTGCTGGATTCGCAAGCCCTCGACCTCGCGGTCCTCGACATCAACCTGCGGGGTGAACTCGTCTACCCCCTGGTCGCCGAGCTGAGCCGGCGCGGCGTGCCGATGGTCTTCGCCACCGGCTACGACGCCGCGGCGATCCCGGCCGATTACGAGGCGATTCCCTCCTGGTCGAAGCCCTTCGACTACAACGCGCTCGCCGGCGTGCTGCCCGCCCTGCGACGCACCTGACGCAAATGTTCTGACGCAGGTGTTCTGACGCACCGCAGCGGAACCGTCACGCTGCGACCCTGTTCTGCATCGGAGCGTCGTCTGCCCCGACGGCAGCACAGGAGAGAGGCTGAATGGCAGCAGAGAAGGAAACGAAGGCCTTTCCGGCCGCGGCGAAGACCAGGGTTCCGTTCGCGCTGGCCCTGTCGGCGCTGGCCGGCTGCGCCGACGCGATCGGCTTCCTCGAATTCTCGCAGCTGTTCATGTCGTTCATGAGCGGCAACACCACCCGCCTCGGCGCCGCGGTCAGCCTGGGCGACTGGGGCAACGTCACCCGGGTCGGCAGCACCATCGCGCTGTTCTGCTTCGGCGCCTTCCTCGGCACGCTGCTCGCCGCCGCCGTCGGCTACTGGCGGCTCGCGGTGCTGCTCGGCCTCCAGGCGGCCCTGCTCTGCGTCGGCCTCGCCATGCCGCGCGGGCCAGAGGAGTTCCCGATCCACGCCTACCCCATCGTGCTGGCGCTCGGCATGCAGAACGCCGTCCTCCAGGACGAGGAGGGGCGCAGCCTCGCGCTCACCTACGTCACCGGCGCGGTGGTGCGCTTCGGCACCGGGCTCGCCAACCTGCTGCTCGGCCATCCCTCGCCGTCCTTCTGGATCCAGGCGCCGCTCTGGGCCGCCCTGACCCTCGGGGCGATCACCGGCGGCGTCCTGCACGGCTTCTTCGGCGAGCGCGCCTTCCTGGTCCCGGCGGTCGTCGCGGCGGTCCTGGCGGTGATCGCCCTGGTGATGACCCTCGTCCACGGCGACGGGCCGCTCGTCTCCGGCACCAAGTCGCCGGCGCCGGACGCCGCCGCGACGGCCCCGCCGGTGGTGTGATGAGAGCCGGAGCGGGAGCCCCGCTCCGGCAAAGATTACGCACAGTTCATGGACCGGAGACACCGGCGTAAGCCGGCGGCGCCCATAACGGCAGGGTCGCCGGAACGCGGCGTCGCCCCATCCCCCCGGGCGCCGCCGCGCTTCAAGGCCCCGAGGGCCGAGGCGCCGGGTCATCATCGTCGCCCCCCAGACGACCCGGTGCAGCGTGCCACGGCAGGCCGAGCCCCCCGCTCGGCCTGCCGACCCCCCGGCGGCGAGGCCCGGCATGCCGCGTTTCCTCCCCCCAATCAGCGCGGCATGCCGGGCGGGGCCCGCCCCGGGTTCGAAGGGCGCCAGGATCCCGGATCGGAAACTCCCGCGCGCCGGGGATCTGCCCTAGAATGCCCGACATGCGCCTGCTCATCATCGAGGACGACCGCGAGGCGTCCAGCTACCTCTCCAAGGCCTTTCGCGAGGCCGGCCACGTCGCCGACACCGCCGATGACGGGCTCGACGGCTACGCGCTGGCGCGCGAGGGCGCCTACGACGTGCTGGTGGTCGACCGCATGCTGCCGAAGCTCGACGGCCTGTCGCTGATCCGCTCGCTGCGCGAGCAGGGCGTCGAGACGCCGGTGCTGATCCTGTCCGCGCTCGGCCAGGTCGACGACCGGGTGAAGGGCCTCAAAGCCGGCGGCGACGACTACCTGCCGAAGCCCTACGCCTTCTCCGAGCTGATGGCGCGGATCGAGGTGCTGGCGCGCCGGCGCGGCGGCGGCGCGGCCGCGGAGGCGACGACCTACCGCGTCGGCGACCTCGAGCTCGACCGGCTGTCGCACCGGGTCACCCGGGCCGGCCAGGAGATCCCGCTCCAGCCGCGGGAATTCCGCCTGCTCGAATACCTGATGCGCCATGCCGGCCAGGTCGTCACCCGCACGATGCTGCTGGAACACGTCTGGGACTACCATTTCGACCCGCAGACCAACGTCATCGACGTCCACGTCTCGCGCCTGCGCGCCAAGGTCGACAAGGGCTTCGAGCGCCCGATGATCCACACCGTCCGGGGAGCCGGCTACATGGTCCGCGCCGGCGGCGAGGCGTGAGCGCCCGGAACACCGGCCCCCATGGGCAAGGCACCTTCGGATCGGGGGCGCCGGACGGCGTGCTGGCCCGCCTCGGCGCGCTGTTCCGCACCACGGCGTTCAAGCTCTCGCTCGCCTATCTCCTGGTCTTCGCCGCCTTCGCGTTCTTCGCCCTCGGCTACGTCGCCTGGAACGCCCGGCGGGTCCTCGACGACCAGATCGTCTCGACCATCGAGGCCGAGATCAACGGCCTGTCGGACCAGTACGCGTCGGGCGGCATCCGCCGGCTCGTGAGCGTGGTCGAGCGTCGCTCGCGCGAGCCCGGCGCCTCGCTCTACCTCGTCACCACGCCGGCGGGCGAGCACGTCGCCGGCAACGTCGAGGCGCTGCCGCCCGGCGTGCTCAACGAGCCGGGCCAGACCGAGACGGCCTATGGCCGCAGCACCGACGGCGACCGCCTCGATCACCGGGCGATCGTGCGCATCTTCACCCTGCCGGGGGGCTTCCGCCTGCTCGTCGGCCGCGACGTCGAGGAGCGCGACCGCCTCCGCGCCGTGATCGGGCGCGCCTTCGCCTGGTCGCTGATGCTGGTCGTGGGCCTCGGCTTCCTCGGCAGCTGGTTCATCGCCCAGCGCGTCCTCAAGCGCGTCGACCACATGACCGAGATCACCCGCGGCATCATGGCGGGCGACCTCGACGGGAGGCTGACGCTCGCCGGCACCGGCGACGAGCTCGACCGGCTGGCGAGCAACCTCAACGCCATGCTCGACCGCATCGGCGAGTTGATGCGCGGCATGCGCGAGGTCTCGGACAACATCGCCCACGACCTCAAGACCCCGCTCACCCGCCTGCGCAACAAGGCCGACGCGGCGCTCCGCGAAGGCAACGACCCGGATTCCTTGCGGGCGGCACTCGAGGCCAACATCGAGGAGAGCGACAACCTGATCCGGGTGTTCAACGCGCTCCTAATGATCGCCCGGCTCGAGGCCGGCAATGCCCGCGAGGGATTGGCCGAATTCGACGCCGGGGCGGTCGCCCTCGAGGTCGCGGAGCTGTACGAAGCGGTGGCGGAGGAGCGCGGCATCGCGGTGCAGGCCGAGGTCGAGGACGGCCTGGTGCTGCACGGCAGCCGCGAGCTGATCGGACAGGCGATGGCGAACCTGATCGACAACGCCCTGAAATACGGGCAGAAAACCGCGGATCCGGCCTCCGGGCCGGTGGTCCGCGTCGCGGCGCGGCGGGAGGAGGGCAGCGTGGTGCTCACCGTCGCCGACCAGGGCGAGGGCATCCCGGAGGCCGAGCGCGGCCGGGTGCTGGAGCGCTTCGTGCGGCTCGAGACCGCCCGCACCCGTCCCGGCTTCGGGTTGGGCCTGAGCCTCGTCAACGCCGTCGCCCGCCTGCACCAGGGCACGTTCACGCTCGACGACAACGCGCCGGGCCTGCGCGCGACCTTACGCCTGCCGGCCCCGCCGCGCGAGCCGGCCGCCCGGGAGGTCGCCGCGTGACCGGCCTTTCCGCCCGCCTGACCCGGGCGCCCCGCCTCGCCGAGCCGGAGCGGGCGCGAGACCGCCTCGCCGACCTCCTGGCCGAGGCGCCCGACCTCGCGCCCCTCCTGGGCGACGGCGGCCCGGCCCGGGACCTCCTCCTCGGCCTCGCCGACCATTCGCCGTTCCTGTGGGGCCTGGCCGCCCGCGACCCCGCCCGGCTCGCCGACCTGCTGGAGCGGTCGCCGGAGGAATCCAACGCCGCGATCCTGGCCGACCAGCGCGGAGCGGGCTTGGCCGGCGGCGACGTCGCCAAACGCCTTCGCCGCAACCGCGCCGCCCACGCGCTGCTGGTGGCGCTCACTGACATCGGCGGGGTCTGGTCCCTGGAGCAGGTCACGGCGGCGCTCTCCGATTTCGCCGACGCCTCGGTGAGTGCCGCCGTCGACGCGGCCCTCGTCCAGGCCGCCGGCACCGGCCGCTTCCTGCCCCCCGACCCGACGAACCCGCAAGCCGGATCGGGCCTGATCGTGCTCGGCATGGGCAAGCTCGGGGCCGGCGAGCTGAACTATTCGAGCGACGTCGACCTGATCGTGCTGTTCGATCCCGACGCCGCGCCCCTGCGCGAGGGCGTCGAGGCGACGCCGTTCTTCAGCCGGATCGCGCAGAGCATGGCGAAGCTGCTGCAGGAGCGCACCGCCGACGGCTACGTCCACCGGGTCGATTACCGGTTGCGGCCCGATCCCGGCTCGACCCCGACCGCCCTGTCGCTGCCCTCCGCCTACACCTATTACGAGACGGTGGGGCAGAACTGGGAGCGCGCCGCCTTCATCAAGGCGAGGCCGGTCGCCGGCGACACCACGCTCGCCGACGCCTTCCTCGCCGAGCTGCGGCCGTTCGTCTGGCGAAAATACTTCGATTTCGCCTCGATCGCCGACGTGCACGCGATGAAGCGGCAGATCCACGCCGTGCGCGGCCATGGCGCCATCGCGGTGGCGGGCCACGACATCAAGCTCGGGCGCGGCGGCATCCGCGAGGTCGAGTTCTTCGTCCAGACCCAGCAGCTGGTCTTCGGCGGTCGCCGCCCCTCCTTGCGCGGCCGGCGCACCCTGGAGATGCTGGCGGCCCTCCACGACGAGGGCTGGATCACCGCGGAGGCGCGCGACGAGCTCTCGGAGGCCTACCGCTTCCTGCGCACCGTCGAGCACCGGCTGCAGATGGTGGCCGACGAGCAGACCCAGCGCCTGCCGGAGGAGTCCTCGAAGCTCGGGCGCTTCGCCCGCTTCCTCGGCTATGCCGACGAGGCCGCCTTCGGCGAAGCGCTGACCGCCGAGGCGCGCCGGGTCCAGGGGCATTACGCGCTGCTGTTCGAGGCCGAGCCGGACCTCGCGGCGGAGGTCGGCGACCTCGTCTTCACCGGCGTCGAGGACGATCCCGAGACGCTCGCGACCTTGCGCCGCCTCGGTTTCCGGGCGCCGGAGCGGGCGACCGAGACGGTGCGGGGCTGGCATTTCGGCCGCCGCCCGGCGGTGACGAGCCCGCGCGCCCGCGAGGTGCTGACCGAGCTGGTGCCGGCCCTGATCCAGGCGCTCGCCGGCACCGCCGATCCCGACGGCGCGCTCGCCGCCCTCGACCGCGCCTTCGGGCGGATGCCGGCCGCGGTCGAGCTTCTCACCATCCTGCGCTCGCACGAGCGCCTGCGGCTGCTCTTCGCCGACCTCCTCGGCACCGTGCCGCGGCTCGCCGACACGGTGGCGTTCAGCCCGCACGTCCTCGACGCGGTGATCGACCCGGCCTTCGTGGCGCCGGTGACCGGGACGGAGGTGCTGGCCGAGCAGTTCCGTGCCGGCCTCGGCCGGCCCCGCGACTACGAGGACTTCCTCGACCGCAGCCGCGACGCCGCCCGCCAGCTGCGCTTCGTCACCGGCGCCCGGCTCCTCTCCGGCATCCTGCCGCCGTCTGGCGCCGGCCGGGCCTATGCGGGCATCGCCGAGGTCACCGTCGCGACGGCGCTCGGGGCGGTCCAGGCCGCCTTCGCCGAGGAGCACGGGAGCGTGCCGGGCGGGCGCTTCGCGGTGCTCGGCCTCGGGCGCCTCGGCTCGCGCCAGCTCACCGCCGATTCCGACCTCGACCTCGTGGTCCTGTATGATTTCGACCAGGATTCGCGCGAGAGCGACGGACACCGCCGCCTCGACGCGGCGGTCTACTACAACCGCCTGACCCAGCGCCTCGTCGCGGCGCTCACGGTGCCGACCCGGCGCGGCCGGCTCTACGAGGTGGACCTGCGCCTGCGGCCGAGCGGCGGCCAGGGGCCGATCGCCAACCAGTGGCAGCGCTTCTCGGCCTATTGGCGCGACGAGGCGGCCCTGTGGGAGCACATGGCGCTGACCCGGGCCCGGGCCATCGCGGGCGATGCCGGCCTGATGGCGGAGGCCGACGCCGCCGCCGCCTCGGTCCTGCGCCAGCCGCGCGACGCGGGCTTCGTCGCCGGCGAGGTGCGGGCGATGCGCGCGCTCGTCGCGCGCGAGAAGGGCGATCACGGCCCCCTCGACCTCAAGCTCGCCCCGGGCGGGCTCCTCGACCTCGACTTCCTCGCGCAGGCCCTGGTCCTGTCGCACGCGAGCGCGCATCCCGATCTCGTCGGCCTCGACGCGCCGGAGGTGCTGGAGCGCGCCGGCGCCCACGGCCTCGTCGACCGCGGGCTCGCTGTCCGCCTCGTCACCGCCTACCGGCTTCTCGACGACGTGCATCACTGGCAGCGCCTGATGGTCGAGGGCGAGTTCTCCCGGACGGCCCCGCCGGCGGCTCGGGCCCGCCTCGTCGCGGCCCTCGGCCAGCCCGACGAGACGGCGCTGACGGCGCAGCTCGCCGAGACCCGCGCGGGCGTGCGGGAGGCGTTCGAGGCGCTGCTGGGGTAGGCCGCTCCCGCTCGGCGCGGCCGACCACGCGGTGCGGGCCTCCGTCGAGGCGGGGCCTGCGCCGGCTAAGCTGCATGCGGGAAGCGGGCGAGCGCCGCGTATTTTCGAACGAGATCGGGCTCCGACAAGCGGAACGGTACGCGCAGCCGAGCGTTTTCGCCGTGTTCCGGAGCCGGCGCGGCGGTCTTGCCTGTCCGCCGCAGGCCCGTACCCATGCGCGTCGAGCGTCCAGTCGGCATCGATACTGACATAGGGTATCGGTTGTGGAGATCAGCTCATCGTGGGCTTGAGCACCCGTGCGCTGGCGGATATGGCTGCGACCTGCTGCGAATAGGCTGATTGCGGGACAAAAACTTGCGGATTTACGCAGGATTAAGGCGCTCGTTGTCTTATCTTGCTCATCACTAGCCTCCGCAGGGACCGGCCCCGTGCTCGCCAAGCTCAAGATTCTTCACAAGCTCACCGCTGCCGTTCTGCTGATCGCCGTCATGGTCGGCGGCTGCGTCTGGTACGCTCAAGGCCGCATGGCGGCGATCGACGACGCCTACAGCGTGTTCCTGGTCCGCGAGGGGCGGGCGCCGGCCAGCGCCAGCCTCCTCAACCGCACTCTCTACACCCTGAGCTACGCGACCTTCCGCATCATCGCCGAGACCGACGAGGCGCAGATGCGCCGCGCCAGCGCCGAGTTCGACGAGGCGCTCGCGGGGGTCAAGCCGGGGGTCGCGGCCCTGCGCGAGCGGGCGCCGACTTTCGCGGGCCGCATCGACACGATCGCCCGCGACCTCGAGGACCTGGCCGGCCGTCTGGCGAAGGTCCGCGACCTCGCCGTGGCGCAGCGCAACGCCGAGGCGCTCGACCTGTTCCGGCGCAGCGTCGATCCCGTCCTCGGCGGCCAGATCCAGGAAACGCGGAAGCTCGCCCTCGACATCCAGACTTACGTCTCGGCGAACTCGGACGACCTGACCGACCAGACCAACGCCACCCGCACCCGGCTGATGATCGTCAGCGGCCTCGGCCTCGTGCTCGGCCTCGCGGTGGTCGCCCTGGTGGCGGTGCTCGGCGTCACCCGGCCGATCGGCCGCCTCGTGCGCGTCCTCGAGCGCATGGCCCACGGCGAGATCGAGGCCGAGATCGCCGAGGCGCGCCGGGGCGACGAGATCGGCGCCATCGGCCGCGCGGTCGAGGGCATCAAGGCGATGGTGGCGCAGAAGGCGGCCGAGCAGGCCGAGGTCAAGCGGATCGCCGACGCCGCGGCGGCCGCGGAGCGCCGGCGCACCATGATGATGCTCGCGGACGGGTTCGAGCAGGCGGTGGGCGGCATCGTCGGGCTGGTCTCCTCGTCGGCCACCGAGCTGCAGGCGACAGCCGGGCAGATGACCGGCACGGCGACCGAGACGGCGAGCCAGTCCGCCGCGGTCGCGGCTGCGGCCGAGGAGGCCGCCTCCAACGTCGGCACCGTCGCGGCGGCGGCCGAGGAACTCGGCGCCTCGGTGGCCGAGATCGGCCGCCAGGTCGACGGCTCGGCCGGCCTCGCGCGGGCCGCCGTGACGGAGGCCGACCGGACCGGCGCCCGGGTGCGCGAGCTGAGCCAGACCGTCGGCCGGATCGGCGACGTCGCCGGCCTGATCTCGTCGATCGCCGCGCAGACCAACCTGCTGGCGCTGAACGCCACGATCGAGGCGGCCCGGGCCGGCGCCGCCGGCCGCGGCTTCGCGGTGGTCGCCGCCGAGGTGAAGGAGCTGGCGAGCCAGACCGCGCGGGCGACGGAGGAGATCGGCCAGCAGATCGCCGCGGTGCAGAGCGCCACCGGCGAGACGGTGGCGGCGATCACCGCCATCACCGAGCGGATCCGCGAGATCGACACCGTCACGGTGGCGATCGCCGCCGCGGTCGAGGAGCAGGGCGTCGCGACGCAGGAGATCGTCCGCAACGTCTCCCAGGCCGCGACCGGCACCGGCGAGGTCACCGGCAACATCGCCGGGGTGGCGGGCGCGGCGGAGGAGACGGGGGCGGCGGCGACCCAGGTGCTCGCCTCGGCCACCGAGCTGTCGCGCCAGTCCGAACATCTCGGCGCCGAGGTCGCGCGCTTCCTCGCCACGGTGCGGGCGGCCTGAACCGTCGAGGTCGTCGATGCAGCCCCGGGGGGCCCGCGCGGCGGGCGCCCGGGGCTCGCGATTCGGGCGCAAGAAGCGGGATGAAGCGCCGCCTCCCGGCCGCTTAAGGTCGATCGGAGGAGGACATCGCATGACCGCTTTCCGCTGCATCCCGGTTCCGACCGAGACCGCCGCCCGTTTCCGCGCCACCGGCACCGACGACCGCGGCAACCCCCTCCGGCGGATCGTCGCGACGCCGGGCGGCGCGTATCCCTGCCGGCACTGCCTGCGCCTCGCCGCGCCGGGGGAGACGGTGCTGCTCGGCTCCTACGACCTGCCGAAGCCGGCAGGGATCTACTGGACGCCGAGCCCGATCTTCCTGCACGCGGCCGACTGCCCCCGTGCCGAGATCGTGGACGAGGTCGCGCCGATCGTGCGAGCGAACCCGCTCGTCTCCGTGCGCGCCTATGACGGCGCGCACCAATGCCTCTACGATCTCGGCCAAGTCTGCGCCGGTGCGGAGGTGGATGCGCCGCTAGCGCGGGCGCTCGACGATCCGCGGACGGCCTTCGTCAACATCCACACGGCGCGGCCGGGATGCCTGCTGACGCTGGTCGAGCGGGTGTCCGACCGCGCGTCGTGATGCCTGCCGGCTCAGGCGCCGGTCACGCCCCGATCTCAGCCGCCGCGTCTTGCGCCGCGTCCTGCGCCTCGGCGGCGTCGTGGAGGCCGGGCCGCGGCAGGCGCACGAGCACGATCGTGCCGGTGCCCTCCTCGGAGCGGATGCGCAGCCCCCCGCCGTGGAGTTCGGCGAGCGAGCGGGCGATCGCCAGCCCGAGCCCGGAGCCCTTGTAGCTGCGGGCGAAGTTGGTCTCGACCTGCTCGAACGGGTAGCCGAGCTTCGGCAGGGCCGCCTTCGGGATGCCGATGCCGCTATCCTCGACGAAGATGTGCACCGAATCGAGGGCGCGCCGGGTGCGCACCGCGACCCGCCCGGCCTCGGGAGTGAACTTCACGGCGTTCTGCAGCAGGTTGACCAGGATCTGGTGCAGGGCGCGCTCGTCGGCCATCACCAGGGTGTCGGCGCTCATCTCGACGCTGACGGTCAGCCCCTTGGACCGGGCCGGATCGGCGATCAGCTTGAGGGCGCGCTCGAGGGCCTCGCTCACCGCCACCGGCTGCTTGGCGAGCTTCACACGGCGGGCGTCGATGCGCGACATGTCGAGGATGTCGTCGATTACCGACAAGAGGTAGTGGCCGCTCGAACGGATGTCGCGGCAATACTCGCGGTACTTCTCGGAACCGAGCGAGCCGAACACCTCGCTCTCCATCACCTCGGCGAAACCCAGGATGGCGTTCAGCGGCGTGCGCAGCTCGTGGCTCATATTGGCCAGGAACTCGGACTTGGAGCGGTTGGCGCTCTCGGCCTGGGCCTTCTGGTCGAGGTAGCGCTCGGCGAGGTCGGCGAGCTGCTGGGTCTGGATCTCGAGGGTCCGGCGCGAGCGCTTGAGGTCCGCGATGGTGGCGATGAGCTGGCGTTCCGATTCCACGAGCCGCTCCTGGTGCCGTTTCAGGGCCGTGATGTCGGTGCCGACCGAGACGTAGCCGCCGTCCTTGGTGCGGCGCTCGCTGATCTGCAGCCAGCGCCCGTCGGCGAGCTCGGCCTCGAAGGTGCGGGCGCCCGCTTCCGGGAACTCGCCGGCGGGGATCTCGCGCCGCACGGTCGGCAGGGCGGCGCGCCCCATGATGGCGTCGTAGCGCCGGCCCGGCTGCGCCTCGTCGGCGGTCAGGGCGTGCAGGCGCCGGAACTTCGAGTTGCACAGTACCAGGCGGTTCTGCGCGTCCCACAGCACGAAGGCCTCGGACACCGCCTCGACGGCGTCGCGCAGGCGCATGTCGGCGGTGGCGGTCGATTCGGCCAGCCGCCGCTGCTCCGAGATGTCGATGACGATGCCGACGAGGTGGCGGCCGTTATCCTCCAGGTCCTGCACGATCTCGGCCCGGGCCTTGAGCCAGACCCACTCGCCGCCGGCGGCGCGGATGCGGAACTCGTGGTCGACGGTGGTGTCGCGGGCGGCGAGCTGGCGGGCGAGCCCGTAGAGGTCGGTGTCGTCCGGATGGACCAGGGCGTTGACGTCGCCGAAGGAGAGGAATTCCTGCTCCCGGACGTAGCCGAGGAGCTGGTACATCGAATCCGACCAGTAGATCCGTCCGCGCGGGATGTCCCAGTCCCACAGGCCGCAGCGGCCCCGTCCCAGCGCGGTGTCGAGGCGCTGGCGCACCTGCTCGCAGACCCGGTCGACCGCCCGCGCCCGGTCGGCCTGGAGCGCGTAGGCGAGGCCGGTGCAGACCACCACCAGGGTCACGGCGCCGACCAGCACCGCGGCGATGCGCGCCCGCCCGGCCCAGAGGGCGGTGACCGAGTCGAGGGTCTGCACCACGGCGACCTGGGCGATCCCGGTCCCGCCCGGCACCGCCCGCACCGTCGCCAGCGCCCGCTCGCCGGTGCCGAGCACCACCGGCAGCACGCCGGCGCGCTCGCCCATGATGCCGAGCACCTGCACCTCGCCGACGAACTCGCCGAAATTGCGCGGCAGGCCGTGCTGCTCGGGCAGGGCCGCCAGGATCGCGTCGTCGGCGCCGATCAGCAGCACGCTGCGGCCGGCCGGCAGGCCGCCGGGGGGCAGGAGGCGCACCAGGCGCTCGCGCAGGGAGGTCGGCGCCATCGCCTCCGACGCGCCGGAGGACCGGGCGAGGGAGGCCGGCAGCGTGCCGGCCGTCAGGCGGGCGACGAGGTCGATGTCGCGCCGCGCGTCGGCGACGACCTCCTCGCGGTGGCCTGAGAGCTGCAGGGCGGTGACGGTGCCGAGGCAGAGGAGGAAGGCTGCCAGCATCGCCGGAACGGCGAACCGCAACCAGGATTCCGCGTGGGCGAGACGCTGGTGCGCGGCCTTCGAAGCCCGGCTGATCCCGAGGATCGTCGCGGCACGCGCAGAGAAGGGGGCGGGATCCGCCTCCAGCATACCCAAACCCCCAACGGAACAGAAAGACAGATGCCGCGGAGGTTCCCGGCTGGCCCCCGAATCGAGCTTCAATCTGGCATTTCCACAAGCATTTTGTCCAGCGTCTCGCGCCGTGGAAATGAAGTGTTAACCAGTGATCGAAACCTGCGCGTGGCGCGCACGCCACGCGATTCTACCAACGGCGACAGGCGCTTGTGCGCTATTTTACGGTTGCGAGCGATCGCCCGGCGATGTCGCTGACGTCGGGGGAGAGGCCCGGCGCCTCGGCCACGCGGCGCAGGGCGGCCTCGGCCCGCAGTCGGCGTCCGCTCTCGACCATACGCCAAGTATTGAAAGCAGTTAGCAGCCGCGCCGCGACTTGGGGATTTTTTTGGTCGAGGGCTAGCACCACCTCGGCGGTCAGGTCGTAGCCGGTTCCGTCGGGGCGGTGGAACTGCGTCGGATTGTTGAGGCTGAAGCTCGCGACCAGCGAGCGCACGCGATTCGGGTTGCCGAGCGAGAAGGCCGGATGCGCCATCAGCCGGCGGACCCGGTCGAGCGTGCCGGCCTCCGGGATCATCGCCTGCAGGGCGAACCACTTGTCGAGCACCAGGGGCTCGTGGCGGTAGGTGTCGGCGAAGCGGGCGAGCGCCGCCTCCCTCGCCTCGCCCGGCACCAGGCTCAAGGTCGCGAGCGCGGCGAGCCGGTCGGTCATGGTCGTGGCGGCGTCGAGCTGGGCGAGCGCCAGCGCGGTGCCGGCCTCCGGATCGGCGGCGCTCACGAGGTCGAGCGCGGCGTTGCGCAGGGCCCGGCGCCCGGCGCTGGCGGCGTCGGGGCTGAAGGGCGTGCCCGGCTCGTCGGCGAGCGCGTCGCGCAAGGCGAGGAGCCGGGGCCCGAGGTCGCGGCCGAGCTGCACCCGCAACGTCTGCCGTGCGCGCCAGATCGCGTCGGGATCGACCTCGGACTGAAGCGTCTGCGCCACCTCCTGCTCGCCCGGCAGCGTCAGGACCAGGGCGGCGAAGGCGGGATCGGCCAGGGCCTCGCCGCCGAGGAAGGTCGCGAGCGCCGCGGTGAGGCCGGCGCCCTCCGGCCCGGCCTCGGCGGCGAGGGGCGCGCCGGCCCTGGCGCGGGCGACCAGGACCTCCATGGCGAGGCTCTGGGCCGCCTGCCAGCGGTTGAAGGCGTCGGAATCGTGGGCAAGGAGGACCAACCGCTCGGCCCGGGTCAGGGCGTGATCGACCTTCACCGGGGCCGAGAAGCCGCGAAACAGCGACGGCACCGGCGTCGACGCGACATTCGCGAAGACGAGGTCGTCCTCCGCCGCCTCCAGGACGAACACGCCGTCCCGCACCCGCTCGGACGCGGCCGCGACCGGGCCGCCCTCCGGCGCGACGAGGCCGAGCACGACGGGGATCACCAGGGGACGCGGCGCGGCGCCCGCCGTCGCCTCGGTCGCGACCAGGGGCAGGCTCTGGCGGAAGGTCAGGGTGTAGGTCCGGGCGGCCGGATCGTAGGTCCCCGATACCGCCACGGTCGGCGTGCCGGCCTGCTCGTACCAGCGCGAGAAGGCGGCGAGGTCCCGCCCGCTCTCGGCCGCGAAGGCGTCGAGGAAATCCTCCACCGTGGCGGCCGTGCCGTCGCAGATGGAGAAGTAGCGGTCCATGCCGCGCCGAAACATCTCGGGGCCGAGCAGGGTGCGCAGCATCCGGACGATCTCGGCGCCCTTCTCGTAGACCGTCGCGGTGTAGAAGTTGTTGATCTCGCGATAGGCCTGCGGCCGCACCGGATGGGCCAGGGGACCGGCATCCTCCGGGAACTGGCGGGCGCGCAGCGTGCGCACCTCGGCGATGCGGTGGACCGGGCGCGAGCGCTCGTCTGAGGAGAATTCCTGATCGCGAAAAACCGTCAGGCCTTCCTTGAGGCAGAGCTGGAACCAGTCGCGGCAGGTCACCCGGTTGCCGGACCAGTTGTGGAAGTACTCGTGGGCGATGATCGCCTCGATGTTGGCGTAGTCCGCGTCGGTGGCGGTGTCGGGGCTCGCCAGCACGTACTTGTCGTTGAAGATGTTGAGGCCCTTGTTCTCCATCGCGCCCATGTTGAAGTCGGAGACCGCGACGACGTTGAAGACGTCGAGGTCGTAGGCGCGGCCGAAGGTGCGCTCGTCCCAGGCCATCGAGCGGGCGACGGCGTCGAGGGCGAAGTCCGCGCGGCCCTCCTTGCCGGGCTCGACGTAGACGGCGATCTCGACGTCCCGCCCCTCCATGGTGGTGAAGCGCGCGCCGACCCGGCCGAGGCGGCCGCCGACGAGGGCGAACAGGTAGGCGGGCTTCGGATGGGGGTCGTGCCAGACCGCGTAGTGACGGGTCAGGCCCACCTCGCCCGTCGCCACCGGATTGCCGTTGCCGAGGAGCACGGGAGCGTCGACCCGCTCGGCCTCGATCCGGGTGGTGTAGACCGCCATCACGTCGGGCCGGTCGAGGAAGTAGGTGATGCGCCGGAACCCGTCCGCCTCGCACTGGGTGCAGTAGACGCCGTTCGAGCGGTAGAGCCCCATCAGCTTGGTGTTGGCGCTCGGGTTCACCTGCGTCTCGATCTCGAGCACGAAGGGGCGCTGCGGCGGCTGGTGCAGGGTCAGCGCCCGGGGCGTGACCGCGATCGCCCCCGGGCCGGTCGGCTGCCCGTCGAGGGCGACGGCGAGCAGGGTCAGCTCGTCGCCGTCGAGGACGAGGGGCGCGCCGGGCTCGCCGGCGGGGTTGGGGCGGAGCGCCAGCGTCGCGGTGACCCGGGTCTCGGTCGGATGCAGGCGTACGTCGAGCTCGACGCGGTCGATCAGGTAGTCGCTCGGGCGGTAATCGGCGAGGCGGACGATCGACTGCATGGCGGGGGTCCTCGGCGGTCGCGCGGGCGGCGGAGGGATCCAGCCTTTGCACCGGCGCCGGCCGCAGCGCAACGCGGGATCGACGCGCGGACCCGGCGAGATCCCCGGGCCCTCCCCGCCGGCCGAGCGGCGCCCTAGCTACGACGCCGGATCCGGCGCCCGCCAGGGGCGCCCCGACAGACGAGGATGGAGCGCCATGGAATACCTGCACACGATGGTCCGCGTCGCCGACCTGGACAAGGCGCTCGACTTCTACTGCAACAAGTTCGGCCTCCAGGAGGTGCGCCGCACCGAGAGCGAGAAGGGCCGCTTCACCCTGGTCTTCCTGGCCGCCCCCGGCGACGCCGCGCGGGCCAAGGACACCAAGTCGCCGCTGCTCGAACTCACCTACAACTGGGATCCGGAGGAGTATACCGGCGGGCGCAACTTCGGCCACCTGGCCTATCAGGTCGACGACATCTACGCGACCTGCCAGAAGCTCCAGGATGCCGGCGTGACCATCAACCGCCCGCCGCGGGACGGCCACATGGCCTTCGTGCGCTCGCCCGACGGCATCTCGATCGAGATCCTGCAGAAGGGCGGAGCGAAGCCGCCGCAGGAGCCCTGGGCCTCGATGCAGAACACCGGCAGCTGGTGATGCATCGGCGGGCGGGCCGGACGAGGCCCGCCCCCCTTCGATATTCCTACGCCTCGGCCGCCGGGGTGAGGCCGAGCTCGGCCAGCTTGGCGTGGATCGCCGTGACCGGCCGCTTGAGCTTCAGGCTCATCACCGAGGCCGAGACGCCCTCGCGCGCCATGGCCTTGAGCTGCTGCACGGTCTCGAGCGTCCAGCCCGCCTCGATGTTCTCGCTCATCAGGGTTGCCTCCGTTCTCGCGGCCGCGTCGCGGCGGCCTTGAGACCGGCAGGTAGGGAGGAGGCGCGGCACGGCAACCCGGTCCCCCGTCTTGACGCGGGCGCTCCCGCATCGCACATCGGCGCCGTCAGCCGGCCGGGCGGCCGCTCCGGTCCTGTCAGCGGGTTCGCCCGTCCGCGGGATCGGGGAGGAAAGTCCGGGCTCCATGAAGAGACGGTGCCGGATAACGTCCGGCGGGGGCGACCCCAGGGACAGTGCCACAGAGAGCAGACCACCGCATGGCAGGTCCTTCGGGGCCTGTTGCGGCCAGGGTGAAAGGGTGCGGTAAGAGCGCACCGCGGACGCGGCAACGCGGACGGCACGGCAAACCCCACCGGGAGCAAAACCGAATAGGGGCGGCACGCGCGAGAAATCGCGCACGGCCTTCTTCAGGCCCGTCGCCCGGGTTGGTTGCTCGAGGCGGCCGGCAACGGCCGTCCCAGAGGAATGGCCGCCACGTCCGGGGGATCCTCGCGGATTTCCCGGGCCATACAGAACCCGGCTTACAGGCCGGCTGATACCCAATCTCCGAACATCCGGCCCAAGCCCGCCGCAGCTGAAAGCCGGCGGGCGCGACGCATCTCCGAGGTAGAGCCCGCGCCCGCGGGCAAACAGGTACGGCCACCTCGACTTTTCGGCGCGACGCGCGACCATCACAAGCCTTCGTTAACCTTGCTGGTCTCTGATTGCCGCGGGGCGGGTGCTGCCCGCCGCGTGTGCCCTCGCGTTGACGACCCCAGAGGCCCATGATACCCCGAGCCACCCCGTCCACGGCGATTCCAGCATCGGCGGCCGCACCCCGCGAGAGTGGGCGTGATGGTCGCGCGTCGGTGTCTGGCGTGGGCAAAGCGGCGCCCTGGCGCCGATCCCGGCCGGCCTCGGCCCGGCTCGCGCGGATACCGGAGCACCATGGATCGTCACGCCTCAAGGCGCGCCCGGCGCGCGGGATCGCCCGTCGTCCCGGTCGAGTCGGGGCGGCAGTCGTGAGCGAGGCCGCCCCCCACATCCCGGTCCTGCTGGACGAGGTCCTGGCCACCCTGCGCCTCGGCTCGGGGCCGGCGCGCGTCATCGACGGCACTTTCGGCGCCGGCGGCTACACCAGGGCGATCCTGGCGGCCGATCCGCAGAACCGCGTGCTCGCCATCGACCGCGACCCCACGGCCATCGCCGCCGGCCAGGCCCTGGTCGAGGCGCAAGGCGGGCGGCTGACCCTGGTCCAGGGGCGCTTCGGCGACCTCGACGCCATCGCGCGCGACCACGGATTCGCCGACGCCGACGGCGTCGTGCTCGATATCGGCGTGTCGTCGATGCAGCTCGACCAGGCCGAGCGCGGCTTCTCGTTCCGGTTCGACGGCCCCCTCGACATGCGCATGGAACGGGCGGGCGAGAGCGCGGCCGACCTCGTCAACGAGGCCTCCGAGGCGGCGCTCGCCGACGTGATCTACCATTACGGCGAGGAGCGCCGGGCCCGCGCGGTCGCCCGCGCGCTGATCGAGGCGCGCCGGCGCGGCCGCATCGAGACCACGGCGGCCCTGGCAGAGGTCGTCGCGGGCGTCGTGAGGGCGGAGCCCGGCAGCGGCATCCACCCGGCGACCCGGACCTTCCAGGCCCTGCGCATCGCGGTGAACGACGAGCTCGGCGAGCTGCAGCGGGCGCTCCACGCCGCCGAGCACACCCTGCGGCCGGGCGGCCGCCTCGCGGTGGTGACGTTCCACTCGCTCGAGGACCGCATCGTGAAGCAGTTCTTCTCCGCCCGCAGCGGCCGGGCGGTCGCGGCCTCGCGCCACCTGCCGATGGCGGCGCAGCCCGCCCCGCGCAGCTTCACGCTGGTGACCAAGGGCCCGGTCGCGGCCGGCGAGGCCGAGTGCCGGGCGAATCCCCGTTCCCGTTCGGCGAAGCTGCGCGCCGGCGAGCGGACCGACGCGCCCGCGCCGCCGCCGCTCACGGCGCTCGAGGCGCTCGCCTCCCTGCCCGAGACCCAGACCCGGGGAGGGCGCCGGTGATCCGCCTCCTGCACCTCGCGGCGATCGCCGGGCTGATCGCCTCGGCCATCTACGCCTACTCGATCAAGTACGACACGCTCTACCAGGCTGAGCAGGTCGCCAAGCTGAAGACCCGCCTGCGCAAGGAGCGCGACGCGATCGCGGTCCTGCGCGCCGAGTGGCAATTGCTCACGCGGCCGGACCGCCTCCAGGGCGCGGTCGACAAGTACCTGCAGCTCGAGCCGATCGGCACCAGCCATCTCGCGCGGCTCGCCGACCTGCCGGCCAAGGCCGATCGCGGCGACGAGATCGCCCGCAAGCTCGAGGCGCTCGGCCTCGGCGCCACGGCGACGCCCGCCGCCAAGGAGCGTGCGCCCTCCACCACCGCCGCCCGCAGCGAGGAGCCCCGCACCACCGGCTCCACCTCCACTCCCACCCGCACCGTCACCCCGACGGCCAAGAGGTAGGCGCCCGTGAACCAGGACCAGGACTTCCAGGCTCACGATCCCCGGACGGCCCAGATTGATCCCGCGGAGGCCGATGCCGCCGCGGTCGATCCGGCCCCCGCTTCCGTCGAGGAGCCCGCCGCGCCGGCCGCACCCCGGCGCAGCCTCGCGCAGGTGCTGCGCGGCGGCGTCCTGGCGATGTTCCGCTTGTCGGTGGAGCGCAGCGCCGCCCGCGTCGGCCTCGTCGGCCTCGTCTTCGGCGCGGTGTTCCTCGCCCTGATGGGCCGGCTCGCCAGCTTCGCCCTGGTGCCGGACGATCCGGGCACGGCCTCGGCCCGCCGGGCCGAGAACGCCGGCGCCACCCAGGTGCGGCCCGACATCATCGACCGTAACGGCGAGATCCTCGCCACCGACATCCGCACCGTCTCGGTCTTCGCCGAGCCGAAGAACATCTACGACAAGGACGAGGCGGTCGAGCTCCTCACCGCCGTCCTGCCGGAGATCAACGCCCGCGACCTGCGCGAAAAGCTGTCGTCGAAGAAGGGCTTCGTCTGGGTCAAGCGCGAGATCACCCCGCGCCAGCAGGCCGAGGTGCACCGCCTCGGCATCCCGGGCGTCGGCTTCCTGTCCGACCACAAGCGGGTCTACCCGAACGGCACCGCGGCGGCCCACATCCTCGGCGTGACCAACCTCGACAATGTCGGCATCGCCGGCATGGAGAAGTACATCGACCGCCAGGGCCTGCGCGACCTCAACAGCCTCGGCTTCGTCGAGAAGTCGGCCGACATGGCGCCGGTCCAGCTCTCGATCGACCTGCGCGCCCAGCACGCGGTGCGCGACGAGCTGGCCTGGGGCATGGAGCATTACCGCGCCAAGGCAGCGGCCGGCCTGATCCTCGACGTGACCACCGGCGAGGTGATCGCGCTCGCCTCGCTGCCGGATTTCGACCCGAACGAGCCGAAGGACGCGCTCGATCCCGACCGGATCAACCGGATGAATGTCGGCGTCTACGAGATGGGCTCGACCTTCAAGGCGATGACCCTCGCCATGGCGCTCGACTCCGGAAAGTTCAACGTCAACTCCACCTTCGACACCCGCGGCGGCGTGCTGCATTGGGGCCGGCAGAAGATCCACGAGTACCACGGCACCAACCGGGTCATCACGATGCCGGAGGTGTTCACGCACTCGTCCAACATCGGTTCGGCCAAGATGGCGCTCGGCATCGGCGTGCCCGGCCACAAGGCCTTCCTGAAGAAGATGGGCCTGCTCGACCGGATGCGCACCGAATTGCCGGAGAGCGCCGAGCCGATCGTCCCGCCGCGCTGGACCGAGATCAACACCATCACCATCGCGTTCGGCCACGGCCTCGCGGTCGCGCCGCTCCAGGCCTCCGCCGCGGTGGCGGCGATCGCGAATGGCGGCTTCCTGATGACGCCGACCTTCCTGAAGCGGAGCGAGGCCGAGGCGCGCGAGAAGGCGACGCAGGTGCTCGCGCCCCAGACCAGCGAGGCGATGCGCTACATCATGCGCCTCAACGCCACCGAGGGCTCGGCCAAGAAGGCGGCGATTCCGTACTACTATGTCGGCGGCAAGACCGGCACCGCCGAGAAGGTGATCCGCGGCCGCTACGTCAAGAACCGGCTGTTCACCACCTTCATGGCCGCGGCACCCATGGACAAGCCGAAATACCTGTTCGTCACCATCATGGACGAGCCGCAGGCGGTGGCGGCGGAATCCGGCTCCTACGCCACGGCGGCCTGGAACTCCGGCGTCGTCACCGGCCGGACGATCGCCCGCGTCGCCCCGATCCTCGGCCTGCCGCCGCAATTCGAGCCGCCGGTCAAGCCGTTCCCGCTGATGGTCAAGCTCGGCGCCTACCACGTCAACATGCTGGACGGACGATGAGCCTCACCCTCGGCGACCTCTTCCCGGAGGCCGGACCAGTCGCGGGCCTCCCCGTCACCGGCCTCACCGCCGACAGCCGCAAGGTCGAGCCCGGCTTCGTGTTCCTGGCGGTGCCCGGCACCGCCGCCGACGGCCGGCTCTTCGCCGCGAAGGCCGCCGCAGCCGGTGCCGTCGCGATGGTGGCCGAGGGCGACCGCCCGGCCGACCTGCCGGAGGGCGTCGCCTACATCGCCGTCGCGGATGCCCGCGTCGCCCTCGCCGCCGCGGCCGCCCGGCTGAATCCGGGCCAGCCCGGCACGGTCGTCGCCGTCACCGGCACCGCCGGCAAGAGCTCGGTGGCGGATTTCGTGCGCCAGATCTTCGGCCGTCTCGGCCGCGAGGCGGCGAGTCTCGGCACGCTCGGGGTCATCACGACGAGCGGCGCCGCCTACGGCTCGCTGACCACCCCCGACCCGATCACGCTGCACGAGACCCTCGGCCGGCTCGAGCGCGACGGCGTGACCGAACTCGCCATGGAGGCCTCCTCCCACGGCATCGAGCAGAGCCGCCTCGACGGGGTGCGCCTGACGGCGGCCGGCTTCACCAATCTCGGCCACGACCACCTCGATTATCACGGCACGCCGGAAGCCTACCTCCAGGCGAAGCTCCGCCTGTTCACGACCCTTCTGCCCGACGACGGCACGGCCATCGTCAACGCCGACGGCCCGCAGAGCGGGGCGGTGATCGCCGCCGTCTGTGAGCGCGGCCTGCGGCTCGTCACCACCGGCCGGGCGGGGGAGGGGATCCGCCTCGTCTCGGCCCGCACCGAGGGCTTCGCCCAGCGCCTCGCAATCGCGGCAGGCGGCGCGACCCATACCGTCGATCTTCCTCTCGTCGGGGCGTTCCAGGTCGAGAACGCCCTCGTCGCGGCCGGTCTCGTGCTCGCGACCCCGGCCGGCGCCGGGCGCGAATCCGAGGTCATCGCGGCGCTCGCGCATCTGACCGGCGTGCCGGGGCGGCTGGAGCGGATCGGCACGGTGCGGGACGCGCTCTGCATCGTCGACTACGCCCACAAGCCCGACGCGCTGGCCAACGTCCTCGATGCGCTGCGCGCCTTCACCACCGGGCGCCTCGTCTGCGTCGTCGGCTGCGGCGGCGACCGCGACCGGGCCAAGCGCCCGCTGATGGGCCGCATCGCGGCCGAGAAGGCCGACCGCGTCATCGTCACCGACGACAATCCCCGCAGCGAGGACCCGGCCTCGATCCGCGCGGCGATCCTGGCGGCGGCGCCCGGCGCCGAGGAGATCGCGGACCGCGCCGAGGCGATCCGGGCGGCCGTACGCGACCTTCGCGCCGGCGACGTGCTGGTCGTTGCCGGCAAAGGTCATGAAACCGGCCAGATCATCGGCGACCGGACGCTCCCCTTCTCCGACCGCGACGCGGTCCTGAGCGCGATCGAGGAGTCCCGCGCATGACCGAGCCCCTCTGGACCCTGGACGAGGCCGCCGCCGCCATGGGCGGCCGCGTCGTCGCCGACGCGTCTGCGCCGCAGGGTCTCTCCGGAATCTCGATCGATACCCGCACCCTGAAGGTCGCGGACCTGTTCTTCGCCATCCGCGGCGAGGCCCGCGACGGCCACGACTTCGTGCGCGACGCGCTGGCCCGCGGCGCCGGCGCCGCCGTGGTGGCCGAGGAGCGCGCGGCCGACCTCTCCGAGGCCGGCCCGCTGATCGCGGTGCCCGCGCAGGATGACGACGGGGTTCTGGCCGCCATGCGCGGCCTCGCCGCCGCGTCCCGTGCCCGCACGGGCGCGCGGATCCTCGCCGTCACCGGCTCGGTCGGCAAGACCGGCACCAAGGAGGCCCTGCGCCACGTGCTCGCCGCGCAAGGGAGCACCCACGCCTCGGTCGCCTCCTACAACAATCATTGGGGCGTGCCGCTCACGCTGAGCCGGATGCCGGCGTCGAGCGAGTTCGGGGTGTTCGAGGTCGGCATGAACCATGCCGGCGAGATCGCCCCCCTGACCCGCCTGGTACGGCCCGAGATCGCGATCGTCACCACGGTCGAGCCGGTCCATATCGAGCATTTCCGCTCGCTGTCGGGCATCGCCGACGCCAAGGGCGAGATCTTCTGCGGCCTCGAGCCCGGCGGCGTCGCGATCATCAACCGCGACAACCCGAATTTCGAGCGGCTGAAGGCCCACGCGCTCGCCTCCCGGGCCGGCCGGGTGGTGAGCTTCGGCGAGCACCGCGAGGCCGACGTGCGGGCCGAGCGCATCGTCATGCGCCCCGACCTGTCGATCGTCGACGTGCGGGCGATGGGCGTCGCCATCACCTACCAGCTCGGCACGCCGGGCCGGCACACGGCGCTGAACTCGCTCGCCGTCATCGCCGCCGTTCAGGCGCTCGGCGCCGACCTCGCGCTCGCCGCCCTGTCGCTGGCGCAGCTGCGCCCGCCGGCCGGGCGCGGTGCCCGCCACGTCCTCACCGTCGGCGACGGCGAGGCGCTCCTCGTCGACGAGAGCTACAACGCCAACCCGGCCTCGGTGCGGGCGGGCTTGAGCACGCTCGCCGGCGTCGAGACCGCGGGCCGGCGCATCGCGGTCCTCGGCGACATGATGGAGCTCGGGACCGACGCCCCCCGCCTGCACCGCGAACTGGCCGAAGCCGTCGAGGAACACGGCATCGACCTCGTCTTCACTGCCGGCCCCCTGATGCAGGAGCTGTTCGAGGCGCTGCCGACCGCGCGCCGGGCCGCCGCCCGCGCCTCCTCGGCCGAGCTGGTCGATCCGGTGCTCGCGGCCCTGCGGCCCGGCGACGCCGTGATGGTCAAGGGGTCGAACAGCACCCGCATGGGCCGCATCGTCGAGGCGCTGAAGGCCCGCTACGGCGAGCCTGCGGACCAGGATCTCGCCGTCGGCCGGTCCGGCTGAGCCAACCTTCAGGATTCTGTCGCAGCGCTGTGGGCATAAGCCCGCCGTTGCCGCTCGCCCACGATCGGATGCCTTCGGGATGCTCTACCTCCTCTCCGAGCTGAGCGGCGTGTTCTCGCCGCTCAACGTCTTCCGCTACATCACCTTCCGGACCGGCGGCGCGCTGTTCACGGCGGGCTTCTTCGTGTTCTGGTTCGGCCCCTGGATCATCTCGCTCCTGCGCCTGCGCCAGGGCAAGGGCCAGCCGATCCGCGAGGACGGCCCGCAATCGCACCTGCTGACCAAGCGCGGCACCCCCACCATGGGCGGGCTGATGATCCTGGCCGGCGTGATGGTGGCGGTCCTGCTCTGGGCGAACCCGCGCAACCATTACGTCTGGATCGTCATGATGGTGACGCTGGGCTTCGGCGCGATCGGCTTCTACGACGACTATCTCAAGGTCACGAAGCAGAGCCACAAGGGTTTTTCGGGGAAGTTCCGCCTCGCCTTGGAGGCCCTGATCGCGGTCGCGGCCTGCGTCGCGGTGGCGGAATATTCCGCGCCCGGCCTCGCCTACCGGCTCGCCTTCCCGGTCTTCAAGGACGCCATCATCAATCTCGGCCTGTTCTACGTCGCCTTCGCGGGCTTCGTGATCGTGGGGGCCGGCAACGCGGTCAACATCACCGACGGCCTCGACGGGCTCGCCATCGTGCCGGTGATGATCGCGGCGGCGACCTTCGGGATCATCGCCTACCTCGTCGGCAACGTGATCTACGCCTCCTACCTGCAGGTGAACTACGTCCCGGGCACCGGCGAACTGGCGGTGGTCTGCGGCGCCCTGATCGGGGCGGGGCTCGGCTTCCTGTGGTTCAACGCGCCGCCGGCCCAGATCTTCATGGGCGATACCGGCTCGCTGGCGCTCGGCGGGCTCCTCGGCACCGTCGCGGTGGCGACCAAGCACGAGATCGTGCTCGGCATCGTCGGCGGCCTGTTCGTGCTGGAAATCCTCTCCGTCATCATCCAGGTCGCCTCGTTCAAGCTCACCGGCAAGCGCGTCTTCCGCATGGCGCCGATCCACCACCATTTCGAGCAGAAGGGCTGGAAGGAACCGCAGGTGGTGATCCGGTTCTGGATCATCGCGGTGGTGCTGGCGCTGCTGGGTCTGGCGACGCTGAAGCTGCGGTAGAAATTGTTCTCCGCGACGTGCGTCACGGACCGCCTGTTGCAATCCTCGTCCAGGCTTGAAAGTAAGGTGTATCCCTTTCCCATGCGGGGTCGCGGATTCACATCTCGGGTCGCGCGCGTCGCCTCTCCCCGCGGGCGGGGAGAGGGCTGTGCCCCCGTTCAGGGGGCGCAGCGAGGCGGCAGCCGAGGGTGAGGGGGTGGTGCCGGATGTGGCTCTTCCGGAAACACCCCCTCACCCTCGCCCTTCGGGCTTGCTGCATCTCCTGAACGGAGACGCAGCCCTCTCCCCGCCCGCGGGGAGAGGAGAGCCCCGCGCCTCTTTCGGCGATGTGTGGATGCGTGAGTTCGTACGGGGCAAGCCTCACGCCATCCTGACGTACCCGGCGGACACCGCATGACACCCTCCACCACCTTCGCCGGCCAGAATGTGGCCCTGTTCGGCCTCGGCGGCTCGGGCCTCGCGACCGCGCTGAGCCTCACCGCCGGCGGCGCCCGGGTGATCGCCTGCGACGACAACCCCGCCCGGATGGAGGCGGCGGACAAGCAGGGCATCGGGACTGGCGACCTGCGCGATGCCGACTGGAGTGACTTCGCCGCGCTCATCCTCGCCCCCGGCGTGCCGCTGACCCATCCGGCGCCGCACTGGACGGTCGACCTCGCCAGGAACGCCGGCGTCCCGGTGATCGGCGACATCGAGCTGTTCTGCCGCGAGCGCGCCGCGACGTGCCCCGAAGCGCCCTTCGTGGCGATCACCGGCACCAACGGCAAGTCGACCACCACGGCGCTGATCGCCCATGTCCTGGCCGAGGCCGGCCGCGACGTGCAGATGGGCGGCAATATCGGAACGGCGATCCTGTCCCTCGCGCCTCCGTCGCCCGACCGGGTCCACGTGATCGAGCTGTCCTCGTTCCAGATCGACCTGACGCCGTCGCTGGCGCCGACGATCGGCGTGCTCCTCAACCTCACGCCCGACCATCTCGACCGCCACGGCGACATGACCCGCTACGCCGCCATCAAGGAGCGGCTGGTGACGGGTGCCGCCCACGCGATCGTCGGGGTCGACGACGCGTTCTGCCGGGCGATTGCGGAGCGCCGGTCCGGGCCGCTGACCCGGGTTCATGTCGGCGAGGCGGGGGAGGGGCCCGGCATCCTCGCCCGCGGCGGCATCGTCATCGACGGGCGGCGGGAGCCGGCCGAGCCGGTGGCGGATCTCTCCGGCATCGGGTCGTTGCGCGGCGCCCACAACTGGCAGAACGCCGCCATCGCCTACGCGGTGGCCGCCGAGCTCGGCGTCGCGCCGGACGCCTTCGCGGCGGCGCTCGCGACCTTTCCCGGCCTGCCGCACCGGATGGAGGAGGTCGGCCGCCGCGGCTCCGCCCTGTTCATCAACGATTCGAAGGCGACCAACGCCGATTCGACCGAGAAGGCGCTCTCGGCCTTCCAGCGCGTCCACTGGATCCTCGGCGGCAAGCCGAAGGAGGGCGGCATCGCCAGCCTCGCGCCGTATTTCCCCCGCGTGGCCCACGCCTACCTGATCGGCGCCGCGACCGAGGATTTCGCCGCGACCCTCGACGGGCAGGTGCCGTTCAGCCGCTGCGGCACGCTCGACGTCGCAGTCGCCGAGGCTGCCGCTGCCGCGGAGCGCGACGAATCGGGCGAACCGGTGGTGCTGCTCTCGCCGGCCTGCGCCTCCTACGACCAGTTCCGCAGCTTCGAGGATCGCGGCGACCAGTTCCGTGCCCTCGTGCGAGCCCTGCCCGGCCTGCGACCCCCGGGCGCCTGAGGCACATTCCCCGAACCGGCAAATCGGCGTATGTCGCTGCGCGCCGGCTCACTCCGAGCGCTTCCCCCGCGGTGCCATGCTGCCCCCCCAACGCCTCCTGCCCGCCGAGACCCCGGCCGCGGCCCACGCGCCGCACCGGTCCGGTCCGCGCAAGATCATCAGCTGGAACCTGCTGCGGCGGACCGGCGCGACGGTCGACGCCCTCGAGGCGCTGATCGCGCACGAGAAGCCGGACCTGCTCCTGATGCAGGAGGCGACCGTCGACATCACCGAGTTGCAGGCGCGGGTCGGCGGGCATTATGCCTGGGCGCCGCTGCCGCGGCGCATCCACGGCCTCGCGATGTGGAGCCCGACGCCCTGGCCGCGCCCGCCGGAGGTAGTGACCCTGCCCTCGGGCGCCCTGATCGACCGGGTCTGCCAGATCCTCGATCTCGGCACCTTCGGGGTCGCCAACGTGCACCTCTCGCACGGGCAGGTGCTGAACCGGCGCCAGCTGCGCCGCATCGCTCAAGCCCTGCCGGTGCGCGCCGCGGTGCTCGGCGACTACAACATCGTCGGCCCGGCCCTGCTGCCGGGCTTCCACGATGTCGGGCCGCGCCATCCGACCCACGCCATGGTCGACCTCGTGCCCCTGCGCCTCGACCGCTGCCTCGTGCGGGGGCTGACCTGCCGCGGTCAGGCGGTGCTGCCGCGCGGCGCCTCCGACCACCGGCCGATCGTGGTCCATCTCGAACCCGGCAATCCGCAGGGGAAGCGCCAGCCCCTCCGCGACCGGATCGAGGCGTTTCGCGACCGCGCCGAGGACTTTCGGAAGCGGGCGCCGCTCAAAGATATGGCAGCAGCAATCGCACGGCGGCGTCGCGCAGACGCACGGCCATCCCGCGAGAGTTGAGCATCTCCGCCGTCAGGCGCTGCTCCATCTTGGCCCGCATCAGCCCGTCGAGATCGGCCGCGAAGTCGGTGTCGTAGACCTCGACGTTGAGCTCGAAGTTGAGCCGGAAGCTCCGGCTGTCCCAGTTGGCGCTGCCGACGAAGCACCAGGCCTCGTCCACCACCATCAGCTTGGAATGGTCGAAGGGCGGCCGGTCGAGCCAGATCCGCACGCCCGCTTCGAGCAGCGGCCCGACATGGGCCCGGGTCGCCCAGTCGACCACCCGGTGGTTGCTCGCCTGCGGGATGATGACGTCGACGGTGACGCCCCGCATCGCCGCGAGGCCCAGCGCCGTCAGCAGCGTCTCGCTCGGCAGGAAGTAGGGCGTGGCGAGGCGCACCGAGCGCCGTGCGGTGGCCACCGCCTCCAGCACCACGAACTCGATCTTCTCGATGTCGGCGTCGGGCCCCGAGGTGACGACCCGAGCGAGGGAGGCGCCCGCCGGCGGGATTTCCGGGAACCAGGCCGGCCCCTCCAGGTCCTCGCCCTTGACGAAGGCCCAGTCGCGCCAGAACGCCTGGGCGAGCTGGCCGACCACCGGGCCGTCGATGCGGAAATGGCTGTCGCGCACCGGCTCCGGCGGATCCTTCGCCATGACGTTCTCGTCGGCGATGTTGACCCCGCCGACGAAGCCGACCCGGCCGTCGATCAAGAGCAGCTTCTTGTGGGTGCGCAGGTTCAGGAACGGCATCCGCCAGGGCAGGGCCGAGTGCATGAACAGCCCCGCCGGGATGCTCAAAGCCCGCAGGCGCCGGTACATCGCCGGGAAGAAGTAGCCGCTGCCGATGCCGTCGATCAGCACGCAGACCGCGACGCCCCGCGCCTTCGCGGCGGCGAGCGCCTCCGCGAAGGCGCGGCCGCTGTCGTCGTCGCGCATGATGTAGCTCGACAGGGCGACGCTGGTGGTCGCCTCGCCGATCGCCGCCAGCATCGCCGGATAGGCCTCGTCGCCGTGCCGGTAGCGCCGGATGCGGTTGCCGGCGACCAGCGGCAGGCCGCTGATCCGCTGCACCGCCTGCTTGAGCGGCTGGAAGTCGTCCGGCACCTCGGCCACCGGCGGCGGCGGGGCGCCGGGCCGGGGGCCGGGCAGCACCGGCAGGCGGCGGGCGCGCCGGCTCACCCGGTTGATGCCGAACATCACGTAGAGCAGGCTGCCGAGCAGCGGCGACAGCCAGGCGAGGCCGATCCAGCCGATCGCCGCGCTCACCTCGCGCTTGTTCATCAGCGCGTGCACCGTGACGATGACCGCGATGGCGAGGCCGATCGGCGCCAGGACGTCGGCCCGGATCGAGGTCAGGATCCCGAGCCAGCGGTAGATCTCGTGTTCCACACGGCCTCCTGCCGCCGCTGTCCGGTGCCCTGTTCATCCTACCGGATACGGGACGAAGAACCGGGAATCCACTTGAGCAGGCAGCCCGTCCACCGCCGCCATAAAAAATCCCCCGCCCCGGGAAGGGGCGAGGGACGGACATCTCAGATCGTCATGAAGCCGATCAGGCGCTCAGCGCTTCCTTGGCCCGCTCCGCCCGCTTGCGGTCGTTCGGGTCGAGCACGGCCTTGCGCAGGCGGATCGACTTCGGGGTCACCTCGACGAGCTCGTCGTCCTGGATCCAGGCGAGCGAGCGCTCGAGGGTCATGCGGATCGGCGGGGTCAGGCGCACCGCCTCGTCCTTCGAGGTGGTGCGGATGTTGGTGAGCTTCTTGCCCTTGAGCACGTTCACCTCGAGGTCGTTCTCGCGGTTGTGCTCGCCGATGATCATGCCCTGGTAGACCTTCCAGCCCGGCTCGATCATCATCGGGCCGCGATCCTCGAGGTTCCACAGGGCGTAGGCCACCGCCTCGCCCTGGTCGTTCGACATCAGCACGCCGTTGCGGCGGCCGGCGATCTCGCCCTTGTAGGGCTCGTAGGCCTTGAACAGCCGGTTCATGATCGCGGTGCCGCGGGTGTCGGTCATCAGCTCGCCCTGGTAGCCGATCAGGCCGCGGGTCGGAGCGTGGAACACCAGGCGCAGGCGGTTGCCGCCCGACGGGCGCATCTCGATCATGTCGGCCTTGCGCTCCGACATCTTCTGCACGACGACGCCGGAATACTCCTCGTCGACGTCGATCACGACCTCCTCGATCGGCTCCATGATCTCGCCGGCCTCGTCCTTCTCGAAGACGACGCGGGGACGCGACACGGCGATCTCGAAGCCCTCGCGGCGCATGGTCTCGATCAGGATCGCGAGCTGCAGCTCACCGCGGCCGGAGACGTAGAACGAATCCTTGTCGGCGGCTTCCTCGATCTTGAGCGTGACGTTGCCCTCGGCCTCCTTGAACAGGCGGTCGCGGATCATGCGGCTCGTGACCTTGTCGCCCTCGGTGCCGGCGAGCGGCGAATCGTTCACGATGAACGACATCGTCACGGTCGGCGGGTCGATCGGCTGGGCCTGGATCGGGGTCTCGACCTGCGGGTCGCAGAAGGTGTCGGCGACGGTGCCCTTCACGAGGCCTGCGATCGACACGATGTCGCCCGCCTCGCCGGTCTCGATCGGCTGGCGCTCAAGGCCGCGGAAGGCCAGGATCTTCGAGACGCGGCCGGTCTCCACGACCTTGCCCTCGCGGTCGAGGACCTTGATCTGCTGGTTCGGCTTCACCGTGCCCGAGGCGATGCGCCCGGTGATGATGCGGCCGAGGAACGGGTTGGCCTCGAGCAGGGTGCCGAGCATCCGGAACGGGCCCTCCTCGGTCTTGGCCTGGGGCACGTGCTCCAGCACCAGGTCGAACAGGGGCGCGAGGCCCTCGGACTGGTCGCCCTCCGGCGAGGTCGACATCCAGCCGTTGCGGCCCGAGCCGTACAGGATCGGGAAGTCGAGCTGCTCGTCGGTGGCGTCGAGCGCCGCGAACAGGTCGAAGACCTCGTTCACCACCTCGGTGATGCGGGCGTCGGGACGGTCGACCTTGTTGACCGCCACGATCGGGCGCAGGCCGATCTTGAGCGCCTTCGAAACCACGAACTTGGTCTGGGGCATCGGGCCCTCGGCGGCATCGACCAGCACGATCACGCCGTCGACCATCGAGAGGATGCGCTCGACCTCGCCGCCGAAATCGGCGTGGCCGGGGGTGTCGACGATGTTGATGCGGGTGTCCTTCCAGACCACCGAGGTGGCCTTGGCCAGGATGGTGATGCCGCGCTCCTTCTCGAGGTCGTTCGAGTCCATCGCGCGCTCCTCGACCCGCTGGTTCTCGCGGAACGAGCCGGATTGCTGGAGCAGCTTGTCGACCAGGGTCGTCTTGCCGTGGTCGACGTGGGCGATGATGGCGATATTGCGCAGCTTCATGGGATATCCGAAGCAAACAAAGCCCGGCACGTCGCGGGCCGCCAGGATGGCAGCCGGACGCATCGAGCCGGGGGAAAACTGTTGCGTCGCAATATAAGGTGTGGCGCCTGTTCGCAAGAGGGGGCTCGTCTTGCGAGGTGTCACTCCGCCGCGGCGGAGCGCGGGTCCGGTGCGCGGTCGAGGCCCTGCGCCTGCCGCTCCAGCAGCACGGCGCGGCGCTCGGCGATGGCGCGCCGGGCCTGATCGAGGCCGAGGGTGAAGGCCGCGACGCCGGCATTGTCGATCGCGCCCGCGCCGGCCCGGGCGAGCGCCGCGGCCAGGATCTCGTCGGCCTGCCGCTCGAGGTCGGCGAGTTCTCCGTCGTCCTCGACGTCGCGGCTCGCCCGCACGATGGCCAGCAGCTGGCGCAGCAGCGCCATGTCCCGGGCCCGCGAGCGGTTGGCCGCCCGCGACACCAGCCCGGCGGCGGCCGAGCCGAGGATCGAGACGCACATCACGACCAGGTAGAACCAGTCGCCGTAGCGCTCGAAGAAGCTCTCGACCTCGCCCTCGTAATAGGCCTGGGCGCCGGGATGGACCGGGAGCGACGCGCTCTTCGAGGTGTCGGGCGCCTCGATCTGATTGGCGAGCGGCACCTCGACGGCGAGGCCGGGCCGGTTGACGAAGAGGAGCCGCGTCAGCTCCGAGACGATCGAATCGGACAGGTGCGCCTGGGCCACCAGCCGGTGGCTGACCCCGATCGTGGCGACGGCCTCGGCCGGGCGCGGCGGGGTGCCGCCGAAGGTGCCGCGGGCGATCTCGACGCTCTCCAGCGCCGGCCAGCGCCGGGCCAGCACCGCCGCCTCGCCGATCGGGATGAAGTTCGGGGTGCCGCCGGCCGAGACTCCGTTATCTCCTTTGATGATGCTCGCCACGACGTCGCCGGCGGTGCGGCCGGTGAGCGGGCTCACCACCATCACGGCATCGACCCGGTGCCCGCGCAGGGCCTCGCCGGCCTCGTGCCCGTCGCCGAGCGGCACGACCGTCACGGCGTCGGCCGGGATGTCGTAATGCTCCAGGATGGTGGCGAGCAGCCGGGTGTTGCCGGAGGGGTTGCGCACGATCCCGATCCGGCGCCCGCGCAGGTCCGGCACGGCGGCGAGCGATGGGTCGGTCGTCAGCAGCAGCACGGCGTTGCGGTGCAGGATCGCCACCGTCTGGGTGTTGGCCGGGATGCCGACGTCGGAGCGCACCACCGCGAGGTCGGCCTTGCCCCGTTCGGCGAGGCTCGCGCTCTCGGCGACGCCCCCGGTCGCGACCGGCCGCAGGCGCACGTCCTCGTGGGTGCGGGCGAGCGACTGCGTCACCGCCGCGACGAGGCGCGCATCCTCGCTCCCCGCCGGCCCGACCGCGACGCGCAGGGTCGTCGGCTGCCCGAGCCACTGATAGGCGAGGAGCGCCGTCGCCACGAAGGCGAGAAGGGCCGCGAGGACGAGGGGGACGTGGCGCCGCATGGCTTATCCATGGCGGGGTGGAGGACGGTTCGGCAATCCGGCCGATTGGCGCGGGCGGGGCCGAAGCGGAGCGGGGTTGGCATGGGCAGGATCAAGCGGGGATGCGCGTTTACGCCGGAGGCTGCGACGTGCAGAGTATCGGCTGCTCCGCACGTGTGGGAGTGGAGGGGCCGATGGAGCGTCCGCTCAACGAATTGGCTGGTCTGGCAAAGGCAGCGGCGAGGAAGGTCGTCGGCGAGACCATGCCTCTGGATGCGAGGCTTCAGCGGGAATACACCTTCGATGGAGAGGGCGCGATCAAGATCGTCGTTCTATTCCCCGGTGCGAGACTGGCCGAGCTGAGCGGAGACCAGCTCCTGAAAATCCTGGGATCGATCTGGGACGAATTATCGCGCGTCGGCGAGAGCAGGCTGCCGCTCGTAAGCTTTTCCAGGATCGAAGACGAGCCGGAGCTGCCGGATGCTCGACTCAGATCATCTGCTTGACCAGGCCGAGCGGCTTCTTGCGCCAGTCGGCGGGTCCGAACCATCGCGCTTGACTGATCTTTGCCGGGCCGTGTCCGCCACTTATTATGCGGTTTTCCACGCCGGGCTGATCGCAGCCGCCGACCTGTTCGCAGAGACCACCGAGCGCGGCACGCTCGTGTACGGCTTGGCCTACCGATCGATCGAGCACGCCAAGATGAAGGCACTCTGCCAGGAGGTGCTGAAGTCGGCACCCTCGGCCCGGTATCATCGGTATGTCCCGGCAGGCGGCTGGGATCGATCGATTGCCGACTATGCGCGGATCTTCATTACGTTGAACGAGCGACGCATGCTCGCCGATTACGATCCGGCCTACGTCGTTTCGGAGTCAGAGGTGGAGGTGTACGTTCGTCTGGCGCGATCCGCTATCGCTCATCTCGACAGTGCGGATGAAGTCTCGAAGCGGATGTTCCTGACGCTGCTGCTGTTCCCGCCCCGCTGATCCCGCGGGTGCAGGACTATCGGCGCGATGATCTCGGCCTAGACTTATCGCGCGTCACAACGACACCCGCAACCCCAGGGCGATCACCGCCACGATCGCGGCCCCGAGCGCCGGGCCCGCCATCGCGATCACTAGGGCGCCCGGATGGTAGCCCGGGGCCGCGAGGTAGCGCTGATGCGCGTGCTTCTCCTGCCGGAGCAGCGGCGCTTTCAGGCGCGCCGCCGCTCCGGGTGTCCGACCCTGCTGCATGATGCCGTCCTTCGCCCGCTTGGCCGCCCTCTCGGGCGGCGCGAGACCTGTTGTGTGAGGCCCATCAGGCACCTGGCGGCGTGAAGAGGTGGTGAATCCGATCCCTCGCATTCTCCCTTGTCGTGAATCGGGAGTTAGCGGCCCTTGATCGGGTCGAGTCCCGTCGCGGCGACGGTCGCGGCGTTCTCGGGGGCCGAGAGCCAGGCGATGAGCGCCTTCGCCGCCTCCGGATGGGCGGCGCCCTTCGGGATCCCGGCCGAGAACACCGTCACCTGCTGCACTTCGGCCGGGACCGGGCCGACGATGGTGATGCCCTTGACCGGCTTCAGCTCGCTCAGCTGCTGGAAGCCGAACTCGGCGTCGCCGCGGGCGACCACGTTGCCGACGCGCTCGGCGACGATCATCCGGCTCTTGCCCGCCAGCTCGTCGTGCAGGCCGAGCTTCCGGTACATCTCCTTCTCGATGTAGACGCCGCTGGCGCTGTCCGAATAGGCGATCGAGGTCGCGGCGAGGAGCGCCTTCTTGAAGTGATCGAGGTCGTGGATGTCCGGCACCGGTGCGCCGGCCTTGACCGCGAGGCCGATCCGCGAATCGGCCAATGCGACCTTGCTGCCGGGCGCGATCTTGCCCTCCTTGTCGAGGTTATCGAGGGCGTAGCCGACCATGATCAGCACGTCGGCCGGCTCGCCGCGCGCGAGCCGCACGGGGATCGCCTCCGGGGCCGTGCCCATCGAGGGGCCGTAGGCGGTGTCCACCTTGTTGCCGGTCTTGGCTTCGAAGCTCGGCACCAGGGCCTGGTAGGCGGCGGTAAAGCCGCCGGAGATCATCACCCGGACCTCCGCCGCCCGGGCCGGGGCGGCGAGGACGAGCCCGGCCAGCAGTCCGGCGGCCAGGCGGGAGAGGGTGGTTCTGCGGCCGAAGGCGATGTTCCAGCGCCCTGTCGTCATGGTCATGGTTCCTCCCCGGCGGCGATCATCCGCCCTCTCTCGCCTAGGTAACCCGCCTGACGCGCCGGCTCCACCGGTTCTCCCCCGCGGTTCGCGGCCGGGGCATAAATTCTTCGGGATTAGATTTTTCTGTCAAACGTAACGGCGTTAGCGGTAGAGAGGGGGCAGACGAGGAAGCCCGCATTCGGGAGGAGAGCATGGCAGGTCCGGTCCACGGTCCGCAGGGGTCGAAGGTCGCCACGGTGTTGCGCGTCACGAGCGGCAACTTCCTGGAAATGTTCGATTTCTTCCTGTTCGGGATCTACGCGAGCCACATCGCGAAGGCGTTCTTCCCGGCCGGGAACGAGTTCGCCTCGCTCATGCTCACCTTCATGACCTTCGGAGCGGGCTTCCTGATGCGCCCCCTCGGGGCGATCTTCCTCGGCGCCTATGTCGACCGGATCGGCCGGCGCCAGGGCCTGATCGTGACGCTCGGCATCATGGCCGCCGGCACGGTGCTGATCGCCTTCGTGCCGTCCTACGCCACGATCGGGCTCGCGGCGCCGTTCCTGGTGCTGATCGGCCGGCTGCTCCAGGGCTTCTCCGCCGGCGTCGAGCTCGGCGGCGTCTCGGTCTACCTCGCCGAGATGGCGACGCCGGGCCGCAAGGGATTCTACGTCTCGTGGCAGTCGGGCAGCCAGCAGGTCGCCGTGATGGTGGCGGCGCTGATCGGCTTTGCCTTGAGCCACGCTTTGATGCCGGCGCAGATGTCCGACTGGGGCTGGCGCATCCCGTTCTTCATCGGCTGCATGATCGTGCCGTTCCTGTTCTACATCCGGCGCTCGCTGGAAGAGACCCAGGAATTCCTGCAGCAGAAGCACCGCCCTGAGCTCAGCGAGGTCTTCACCTCGCTCGGCCAGAACTGGAAGATCGTGGCGCTCGGCATGCTGCTCGTGGTGATGACCACGGTGTCGTTCTACACCATCACGGTCTACACCCCGACCTTCGGCAAGTCCGTGCTGAAGCTGTCCGAG
Source organism: Methylobacterium sp. 174MFSha1.1 (assembly GCF_900116815.1). Taxonomy (NCBI): domain Bacteria; kingdom Pseudomonadati; phylum Pseudomonadota; class Alphaproteobacteria; order Hyphomicrobiales; family Methylobacteriaceae; genus Methylobacterium; species Methylobacterium sp. 174MFSha1.1. Next base: position 164,652 of record NZ_FPCB01000010.1, read on the forward strand.
ACCGACAGCCTGATCGTCACCTTCTGCACCGCCCTGTCGAACCTGATCTGGCTGCCGGTGATGGGCGCGCTCTCCGACAGGATCGGCCGCAAGCCGATCCTGATCGTGTTCTCAGCCCTGGCCATGCTCACCGCCTACCCGGCGCTGGCGTGGCTGACCTCCAACATCTCGTTCACCAACATGCTGCTCACGCTCTTGTGGCTGTCGTTCCTGTACGGCAGCTACAACGGCGCGATGGTGGTGGCGCTGACCGAGATCGTCCCGAAGCACGTCCGCACCACCGGCTTCTCGCTCGCCTACTCGCTCGCCACGGCGCTCTTCGGCGGCTTCACCCCGGTCGTCTCGACCTGGCTGATCGAGAAGCTCGACAACAAGGCGGCGCCGGGTCTGTGGATGGCCTTCGCGGGCGCCTGCGGCCTCGTCGCCACCCTGCTGATCTACCGCCGCCGCGAGACCGCCGCGGACGCGATGCCCGGCGCGGTGCGGCCCGTCGCCGGCGAGTGATTAGGCCGCGTGATCAGGCTGGGCCTTGTCAGGCCAAAAGCCCGTCGAGGGATCGGATCACCCGGACCGGCGCGAGGTCCGAGTACTCGTCGGGCTGGTCGGTGCGGTTGACCCAGACCGGGGCGAAGCCGTAGGCCGCCGCCCCGGCGACGTCCCAGCGGTTCGAGGACAGGAAGACGATTTTCTCCCGCGCGACGCCGAGGGCGTCCGGCGCGAGGTCGTAGGCGGCGGGCGCCGTCTTGAAGGTGCCGGCCGGATCGACCGAGAGCACGGCGCCGAGACGGTCCCCGAGGCCCGTCGCCCTCACCGCCGCGTCGAGCATCGCCGGATCGCCGTTCGACAGGATCGCGGTCCGGAGACCGGCCCGGCGCAGGGCCTCGAGGGTGCCGGGCACCTCCGGATAGGCGTCGAGGGTCTTGTAGGCCTCGAGCAGATCGTCCCGCGCGCCGCGATCCACCCCCGGGTGCTTCGCGAGGGCGTAGTCGAGCGCCCGCTCGGTCAGCGTCCAGAACGGGGCGTAGCGCCCGCACAGGGACAGGACCCAGGAATATTCGAGCTGCTTCTGGCGCCAGGTCTCGGACAGCTTCTGCGCCTCCGGCCCGATCGCGGCGGCGTGGCGTTGCACGGCGGAATGGACGTCGAGCAGCGTGCCGTAGGCATCGAAGACCACGGCCTCGGCGCGGTCGAGCGGGGCGGGAAGGGGCATGGGGGCCTCGTGCGGCGCGGGCGGGATCGCGCCCGTCAACGCGCGGGGGGCCGGGCCGGGTTCGGCAGGGAGTTCTTTCGGCGCTCTCGACACCCTCCGTGTCATTCCGGGGCCGCGCAGCGGAGCCCGGAATGACCCTAGGGAGAGAAAGATCGGCGCGGGTCTAAGCCGCTACGGGACCGAAGGAACGCGTCCGCCCCCACCGCTCACACCCGCCTGAGCCGCACCCCGAACAGCCGTAGCGCCACGAGCAGCGTCGCCGCGTAGGCGACGAGCCCGGCCGTTCCGAGCGCCGCGAGCACCGCCAGCTCGCGGAAGCGCGGCAGGGACGGCATCAGGCGGTCGATCAGCGGCAGGCCGCCGAGGGTGCAGGCGGCGAGCACCGCGCAGGCGGCGAGCACCCCGCAGGCGGTGACGATCAGCGTGCGGCTCGGCGCCGTCCAGCCGCGACCATAGGCGAGGCAGAACAGGATCAGCACGTTGACCCAGACGCCCGCGGCGGTGGCGAGGGCGAGGCCCATCACCCCGAGCGGCCCGGTGAGCACCACCTTCAGGAGCACGTTGACGGCGACCGCCGTGAGCGAAGCAATAACAGGCGTGCGGCTGTCCTGGCGGGCGTAGAAGCTCGCCACGATCGAGCGGATCAGCACCGCCGCCGGCAGCGCCAGGCCGTAGGCCGCCAGCACCGCGCCGGAGCGGGCGGCCGCCTCGGCGTCGAAGGCGCCGCGCTGGAACAGCGCCGTCATGATCAGGTCCGGCACCAGCAGGAACGCGACCGCGAACGGCGCCGAGAGGGCCAGCGAGAAGCCGGTGGCGCGGTTCTGCGCCGCGTGGGCGCCGGCCTCGTCCTTCGCGGCGATGCGCCGGCTCATCTCCGGCAGCAGCACCGTGCCGGCGGCGATGCCGATGACCCCGAAGGGCAGCTGGTAGAGCCGGTCGGCGTAGTAGAGCGCCGAGACCGCGCCGGTCGGCAGGAACGAGGCGATGATCGTGTCGGCGAACATCGCGATCTGCACGCCGGCCGAGCCGATCACCGCCGGGCCCAGCATCCGGAAGAACTGGCGCATGCCGGCATCCTGCAGTGTCGGGCGCACGAGGGACGGCGCGAGGCCGGCCCGCCTGGCATCGGCCCAGACGAGGAGGAATTGCAGCACGCCCGACACCGCGACGCCCCAGGCGGCGGCGTAGCCGGCATTCGGGAACAGGACAGCGAGGGCGAGGGCCGCCAGCAGCGAGACGTTGAGGAGGACAGGTGCCGCCGCGGCGGCCGCGAAGCGCCGGCGGGCGTTGAGGATGCCCGACAGCAGCGTCACCAGGGTGATGAACAGCAGGTACGGGAAGGTGATGCGGGTGAGCGTGACCGCGAGCGCGAATTTCTCGGGCTCGTCGGCGAAGCCGGGGGCGAGCGCCCGCACGATCACCGGCATCAGCGGCAGGGCGAGCGCGAGCAGCGCCACCTGCACCAGCAGCATCAGGGTGAAGACCCGGTCGGCGAAGGCGCGCGCCGCCCCGGCCTCGGCGTCGAGGGCGGCGTAGGTCGGCACGAAGGCGACGTTGAAGGCGCCCTCGCCGAAGATCGCGCGAAAGTGGTTCGGCAGCCGGAACGCCACCACGAAGGCGTCGGCGATCGGGCCGGCGCCCATCACGGCGGCCATGACCACGTCGCGCAGGAAGCCGGTGGCCCGCGAGACCAGCGTCCAGCCGCCGACCGAGAGGATGCTGCGAATCATGCGGCGGTCATTACCACAGGACGTGATCGGAACCGGGACCGATAAGCCTCACGCGGCGCCGGAATAGCGCGCCTGCCGGCCGCCCCGTCTTTCCCCTCGCCGGTCGTCCCGCACCAGCCGGTCGTGGCCCGCCGCCGCCGGGCCGATCCGCTCGGCGACGACGTAGAGCGGGCGCCTTTTCACCTCGGCGAAGATGCGCCCGATATACTCGCCGATGATGCCGAGCGACATCAGCTGCACCCCGGAGAAGAACATCACCGAGACGATCAGCGAGGCGTAGCCCGGCACGTCGGGGCCGCGCAGCAGGGTGTCGGCGATGAAGTAGAGCGCGGTCAGGAAGGCCACCGTGGCGATGGCACCGCCGAGATAGGTCCAGACTCGCAAAGGCACCGTCGAGAACGAGGTGATGCCGTCGAAGGCGAAGCGGAACAGCTTGCGAAAGCTCCATTTCGAGCTGCCGTGCTGGCGCTCCTCGACCTGGTAGGGCACGCCGACGGAGCGGAACCCGATCCAGGAATACAGCCCCTTCGAGAACCGCGCCCGCTCGGGGAGCGAGCGCAGCACCTCGACGCCCTTGCGGTCGATCAGGCGGAAGTCGCCGGCCCCCTCGGGCAGCGGCATCTCGCCGAAGCGGGCGAACAGCCGGTAGAACAGCCGGGCGAAGCCGCGCCGCATCGCGCTCTCGTCGTCGCGGTCGGTGCGCTGGGCGTAGACCATCACGTTGCCCTCCTGCCAGCGCTCCCAGAATGTCGCGATCAGCTCGGGCGGGTGCTGGAGGTCGGCATCCATGATCACCACGGCGCGGCCCTCGGCGTGGTCGAGGCCGGCTGCGATGGCGATCTCCTTGCCGAAGTTGCGGCTGAACGAGACCGCGCCGATCCGCGGCTCGCCGGCGTGGTGGGCGGCCACCACCGCGGCGGTGTCGTCGCGGCTGCCGTCGTCGACGAACACAACCTCCCAGGCCGGCGTCAGGCGCTCCAGGACGGGCGTGAGGCGGGCGAGCAGCGGCGCGACGTTGGCGCTCTCGTTGAAGACCGGTATGACGACGCTCAGGTCGACCGGCTCGGGGTGTCTGAACAGCTCCACGGTGCTGTCCCTCGTTTCTTTCGGTGATCAGGCCGGTGCGCGCACCGGCGGTTCGAGCGCGAGATCTAAGCCATGCTTCCTGAACGGCGCCCGGTCGTGCTCTGCGCCGACGATTACGGCCTGAGCCCGGGCGTCAGCCGGGGCATCCTCGCGCTGGCGCGGGTGAAGCGCATATCAGCGACCGGCGCGATGACCAACATCCCGGCCTTCCCTGAGGCGGCGCCGGCCCTGGCCGAACTCTCCGGCACGGTCGGCCTTGGGCTCCACCTGACCCTCACCACGGGCGAACCCCTCGGGCCTCTGCCGCGTCTGGCGCCGGACGGGCGCCTGCCGCCCCTCGGGCGCCTCCTGCGGCTCGCCCTGTCGGGCGGGCTCAAGGCCGCGGATGTCCGCCCCGAGATCGAGCGCCAGCTCGACGCCTTCGCGGCGGCGATGGGCCGCCTGCCGGACTTCGTCGACGGGCACCAGCACGTCCACGTCCTGCCGGGGGTGCGGGGCGCGCTCCTGGCGGCGCTCTCGGTGCGGGGCTGGCGGGGCTGGCTGCGCGACCCGGGCGACACCCTGGGGGCGATCCGGGCGCGGCCGCAGGCGCGCAAGGCATTCGTCGTGGCCGGGCTCGGCCTCGGCTTCGGGCCAGCGGTCCGGCGGGCGGGGTTCTCCGCCAATCGCGGCTTCTCCGGCTTCTCGGACTTCGCGGAGGGGGAGGGCTTCGCGGAGGCCTTCGAGGCGAGCTTCCGCGCGCTCGGCCCGGCGCCGGTGGTGATGTGCCATCCCGGCGAGATCGACGAGGCCTTGAGGGCCCTCGATCCGGTGGTGGCGAGCCGGCCGCTGGAGCTCGCCTATCTCGGATCGGGCAGGTTCGGGGATTTCCTGGAACGGGAGGGCCTGCGGCTGGTGCCGGGGCCGGACCTCGCCCCTCATGCTCACTCGCCTCGACCGATGTGAAACCCTCCGCGTCATCCCGAGGCCGCGAATGCGGAACCCGGGATCCATAACCGCTGACGGTTCAGTTCGAAGCGTAACGCTGGTCGCGCTATTCTGACATCTCAGCGTTTATGGATCCCGGGTTCTCGGCTTCGCCGAGCCCCGGGATGACACGGAGATGGGGAAAGGTTGCATCCACTCCGCGCGGCACAGCCATCGATAAAGAAAAGCCCCCTCGCCCGGGCGGGGAGGGGGCTATCGACAGACTATCGTGCCGCGTCGATCAGGCGATCGCCTCGCCGTACATCTTCTCGACGTGCTCCCAGTTCACCAGGTTCTCGATGAACGCCTTGAGGTAGTCGGGACGGCGGTTGCGGTAATCGATGTAGTAGGAATGCTCCCACACGTCGACGCCGAGGATCGGCTTGGCGCCGTGGACCAGCGGGTTCTCGCCGTTGGGGGTCTTCATGATCTCGAGCTTGCCGTTCTTCACCGCGAGCCAGGCCCAGCCGGAACCGAACTGCGACACGCCGGCCTGGATGAAGTCGGCCTTGAACTTGTCGGTGCCGCCGAGATCCTCGGCGATCTTCTTCTCCAGCGCGCCCGGGATCGCGCCGCCGCCGTTCGGCTTCATCCACTGCCAGAAGTGGATGTGGTTGTAGTGCTGGCCGGCGTTGTTGAAGAGCGGCTGGTTCTGGCCGTAGGAGGCCTTCACCACCTCCTCGACGCTCTTGCCGGCGAGCTCCGAGCCCTCGAGGAGCTTGTTGCCGGTGTCGACATACGCCTTGTGGTGCTTGTCGTGGTGGAACTCCAGGGTCTCCTTCGACATGTAGGGCTGCAGCGCGTCGTAGGCGTAGGGGAGTTCGGGCAGCGTGAAGGCCATGGACGTGTCTCCGGATCGCATGGGGTCAACGCGGCGAGGCCTCGGGGGCGCCGCCGCGGCACCCGCGTCTACCTAAGTCGGCCGCCCGCCGGCGGCAACGCCGCCGGCCCGCCGCGGCGCCGGCATTTCGGGTTTTGGCCGTTTGCCGGGCTCTGGCGACCGCGCAAGCGCGGCGATTTTGCAAAAGCGGGCGCTGCCCCTAAATCTGGGCCGTAGCGGGCGGGGCGCGAGGCCCCGGTCCCGCCCGTTCGGCTGCCCCCTCAGCCGGCGTCCCATCTCGCCAGTCCGAGAGTCCGATGATCGTCGCGTTGACCGTGCTCGCCCTCCTGATGCTGATCGGCGGTCTCGCCGCGATGGTGCAGGGCATTCCCTTCGTGCGGCTCGAGGTCGGCTGGACCATGGTGATCGCCGGCACCGTCGGGGCGAGCGGCGGCGCGGTCCTGCTCGGGATCACCGCCGCGGTGGCGCGGCTCGCGCGCATCGAGCGGGCGCTGGCGGCGCGCCCCGCAGCCGAGCGCTCCGGCGCGGCGGACACCGCACCGATCGAGACTCCCGCCCTGCCGCTCCGCGCCGCCCGCAGCGAGCCCGTCCTGCCGCCGATCGCGTTCCCGGCCCCGCCGGCCCCCGCGCCGCGCCCGGCCGAGCCGCCGGGCTTCGACGGCGGCGCGGCGCTGGCGGCCGGTGCCGCAGGCGCGGCCGTGGGGTTTGCGGCGAGCGAGCTGCGTCTCAACCGGGCCGAGGATCCGGACCTGACGGGAGGGCGGCAGGAGCCGGTCCTGCATGAGCCGGTCCTGCATGAGCCGGTCCCGCATGAGGCTGTCCCGCACGAGCCGGTCGCCCGCGAGCCCGACCCCTACCGGCCCGACCTGCACGAGGCTCCGCCGCACGAACCCGCGCCTCACGACCCGCTGCCGCCCCCGCGGCCGCCCGCGGAGGAGCCGCGTCCCGTGGTCGAGGAGCGGCACGATGTGCCGCCGCCTCCGCCCCCCGAGCCGGCGCCCCCGGCGCCCGAGCCCGTCGCCGAGGCGCCCCGGCCGGAGGCGCCGTCCCATGAAGAGCCGCTCCATCAGGAGCCGCCCCTCGACGAGGCGCTGGCGAAGACCGTGATCGGCACCTACGATTCCGGCGGCAACACCTACACGATGTATGCCGACGGCACGATCGACGCCGAGACGCCCGCCGGACGCTTCCACTTCGCGTCGATCGAGGAGCTGAAGGCGTTTCGCGGGGCCGGCGGCGAGGGCGCGGCCCGCGGCGCCTGAAGGCCCGCTACAGCGCCGCCAGCGGGTTGAGCGCGGCGTTGCGGGCCGGCAGCGGCGCCAGCATGGTGAGGACGAGGCCGCCGGGCGCGTAGTCGGTGGCGACCTCGGCCTGGACCTGGGTCGTCAGCACCCGCTGCAGGAGCCGCGAGCCGAAGCCCTGGCGGGTCGGCGGCGCCACCAGGGGACCGCCGGATTCCTGCCAGTGGAAGCGCAGGCGCGGCCGGTCCGCCCCGGGCTCGACGCTCCAGCGGATCCGCACCCGCCCGGCGCGGTTCGACAGCGCGCCGTACTTGGCGGCGTTGGTGGTCAGTTCGTGGATCGCCATGCCGATCGGCACCGCGATCTCGGAGGCCAGGTCGACCGCCGGCCCGTCGAGCTCCACCCGCCCGCCGGTGCCGGCGCGCATCTCGCCGTCGGCGTAGGGCCGCAGCTCGTTCTCCAGGAGGCCGCGCAGGGAGGCGGTCTGCCACACGTCCTCGGTGAGCACCGAGTGGGTGTGGGCGAGCGACATGATGCGGCCGACGAAGGCCTCGTAGAAGCTGTCGATGCTCGACGCCGTCCGGGCGGTGGATCCGACGATGGCCTGCACCGTCGCCAGCGTGTTCTTCACGCGGTGATGCAGCTCGCGGATCAGCAGCGACTGGCGCTCCTCGGCCAGCCGCCGGTCGGTGATGTCGGCGACGACGCCGATCAGGCGCCGCGGCAGGCCCGCCGGCCCGTCGCGCTCGAAGCGGCCGGCCATCTCGATCGTCCGCCAGACCTCGCCGCCCGCGGCTTCCGGCCGGCGGATGCGGGTGGTCGCGTGCAGCACCCCGTCGCCGTGGAGCGCCGCGGCCACCGCCCGGCGGAAGGACGCCTTGTCCTCCGGGTGGACCACCGTGCGGAAGAATTCGCGCATGCTGATGGTGCCGTCCTGCGGCCGGCGGCCGAAGATCTCCCACATGCGCTCGTTCTCCCAGAGCGACTGGTCGTCGAGCACGTGCCACTCGAAGATGCCGAGGGCCGCGACCGTGGTCGCCACCCGCAGCCGCTGCTCGCGGTCGTGCAGGGCGCGCCGCGCCTCCTCCCGGGCGGTGACGTCCTGCAGCACGCCGATCATGCCGGTGAGCGTCCCGTCGGGGGCGAGGGTCGCCCGGCCGCGGGCGGAGATCCAGGCCTCCTGGCCGTCATCGGCCCGGCGGAAGCGCAGCTCGATCGCGTAGGGGAGCGCCTTGGCGACGGCGTCCTCCACCGTGGCGCGGATCCGGTCGAGGTCGTCGCGGCCGACGGCGTCCCGCAGCTCCGCCCAGGCCGGCATCGCCCCGGAGGGATAGCCCAGGATCGCGGCGGCCCGGTCCGACAGGGTGACGCGGCCGTCGGCCGGGCTCCAGCTCCACTCGCCGAGGCCGGCGGAGGCGAGCGCCAGATGGGTCTGCTCGGGGTGGATCTGCGGGGCGGAGGGGGACCGCGCCGGGGTCGCCTGGGCTCCGGCCACGGCCGCCCCGTCCGCGACGGCCTCGACCGAGAGGATCCGGCACCCGTCCCGCTCAGGCCCGGCCCGGAGCCGCACCCGCACGGGCGACCCGTCGGCCCGGCGCCACCGCGTCTCGTCCGTGAGCTCCTCGTCCGTGACCTCCGTGCCGGATCCGGATCCCTGCGCGTGTGCGAGATCGGCCAGGCGGCGGCCGGTCAGCGCCTCCGGTGTCGTACCCAGCAGGGCGCCCAGCGCCGGGTTGGCGGCGAGGATGCGCCGGTCCGGCCCACCCAGGCAGGCGAGGGCGACCGGCGCGCCCTCGAAGGCGAAGCGGGGGAAGGAGTCGTCCGGCAGGCCGGTGGCGGCGTCGGGCCTCTGGTCCAATGCGGCGCAATCCTGGTGAAACGGGGTGCCTGGTGAAACGGGGTGACGGAGGGCGGGGCGTCTCCGCGCCCCCGCGCGGCGTCCCGAGCCGACATGCCCCGCCCGGCCCGGCTTGGCGGTTTCGCGGACGAAACCATGCCCCTCCCCGCGTCCGGCGGCAAGGTCGCCCGTCCCCGCTCCGCGCGCGGTGCGCCGGAGCACGCTCCGGGGCGAGACCTGCGCCCGGCCGCTAGCGGGGCGGCATGTAGCGGATCGCCGCGAGCAGGATGCCGACGAGAGCCGCCAGCATGGCGCCGAGCTTGATCGTCATCCGCTGCTCGAGCAGCTTCATGTCCGATCGGACGGCGGCAAATTCGGTCTTCATCTCGGAACGGACAGCAGCGAACTCGGTCTTCATTTCCTGCCGGACGGCGGCGAACTCGGTCTTCATCTCGGAACGGACAGCAGCGAACTCGGCCTTCATTTCCTGCCGGACGGAGACGAATTCGTTCCGGGTCTCGACCTGAGAGGCGGCCAATTCTGACCGCACGGCGGCGAACTCAGCCCTGATCTCCGACCGGACGGCGGCGAAATCGTTCCTCGTCTCGACCTTGAAGGCCGCCAGTTCCGACCGGACGGCAGCGAACTCGCCCCTGGTCTCGGCCTGGAACGCCGCGATCTCGGACCGGACGGCCATGAACTCGGCCTTCACCGAGCCTTCGAGGCCCTGGAGGTCGCCTCGGGTCGGCAGGCCGCCCTGGACCGCCTCGGCGAACACCTCGGACAACCCCTCCGCCTGCTCGGCGGAGAGGTGGGCCCGCTCCCGCAGGGCGCGGGCGAATTTCAGGGTGTCGAAGGCGACCGCGCTCATGCCCTCTAGTCTAGCATGGGCCGGGTCGCCCCGACAGGACCTCAGGGTTGTCCCGGGCCCATTCGGAGGCCGTTCCGCCGCGCGCTTTCGACGGCGCGCCACTCGTTATTTCCGATTCCGCCTTCTGCAAATCGCCCTGCACCGGAGATGCGGCCGGGTCCCGGGAACCCGGGCGCCCCTGCGGCGTCACCCCCGACCGGATTGCGACCCTTAAGAGGAGATTTCCCATGGCCGAGGAGCAGAAGCCCATCAACCCGCTGGAGCGGCGCGAGACCATCGGCATCGAGGACGGCAATCGCCACGACGGCGAGGCGGTGACCCCGAGCCGTCACGGCACCGGCACCGACCGGGGCGGGGCGAAGGCGCCCCAGCCGGCCCCGAAGGCGACCCCGTCCGACGCGCCGCAGCGTTAACGGGAGATTAGGGTTAACGACATATCACCACGGTCACGAGGGCCGTGGGAGCGGGGTTGCCACATCCCAGGCCCGCCCTGGAGTGGCCGATGCCCGCGACCGTCGAGACCCGTCCCGCCCGCCCGACCCCCCTGCGGCGGCTCGCCGTCGCCGGGATCGTGGCCCTGATGGCGTCGGGTTGCATGTCGCGCGACCCGCTCAACTCCCTCAAGTCACTCACCACCGGCTCGTTCGCGTCCCTCTCCACCGGCTCGATCGACGCGAACGCCCCGCCCGACACCGCCCGGCGCGACGTCGGGCGCCTCGCCGCACGCTACGAGCGGGACCCGGCCGATATCGGCACGGCCATGGCCTACGCCCAGGCCCTGCGGGCGACCGACCAGGGCGCCCAGGCCGCGGCGGTGCTGCAGCAGACGGCTCTGCGCAACCCGAAGAACCCGGCGGTGCTCGCCGCCTACGGCAAGAGCCTGGCCGAGGTCGGCCGCTTCGCCGAGGCGGCGGAGGTCCTGCGCAACGCCCACTCGCCGGCCAACCCCGACTGGCGCGTGCTCTCGGCGCAGGGCGCGGTGGCCGACCAGATGGGCGACCACGTCCAGGCCCAGCGCTACTACGAGGCGGCGCTCAAGATCGTGCCCGGCGAGCCGGCGGTCCTGTCGAATCTCGGGCTGTCCTATGCCCTCGCCAAGCGCCTGCCCGAGGCGGAAACGACCCTGCGCCAGGCCGGCGCCGATCCCCGCGCCGACGGCCGGGTGCGCCAGAACCTCGCCCTGGTGCTCGGCCTCCAGGGCCGCTTCGGCGAGGCCGAGCAGGTGCTGACCCGCGACCTCGGCCCGGCCCAGGCCGCGCAGAACGTGGCGGCGTTGCGGGCGTCCCTCTCCCAGCACGCGCTATCCCAGCAGGCCGCCGCGAAGGCGGCGCGGGCGGCCGAGAGGGTGGGCGGTGCGAAGGCGACGCTTCCGCAGGTGACGGCCTCCGCGATGTGAGGGGCGGACCGCGAGGCCTTGGCGTCCGCTTCACCCCTGCTCCTCCCTGTCCGGGCCCGCACGACCGGATCGGCGTGGAGGGAGATCCGGGACGGGAGCGAAGCGACGCCGCAGCACCAGCGCCCCCTTCACGGCTCCACCTCCGCGGCCTCCCGCGCCAGCACCACCCGGTCCCGCCGCAACCCCGCGCTCCCCTCGCGAGCGATCGCCGCCGCGAACAATCCCCGCAGGGTGGTCGCCAGCGTCGCCAGGTCGTGATGGCGGGCGACGCGGGCGCGGCCGACCCGGCCCATCGCGGCGAGCGTCGCGTCGTCGGCCCGCAGGATGTCGCGCAAGCCCTGCATCAGGGCGGTCGCGTCGCCCGGGGGCACGATGCGGCCGCACCCCTCGTCGACCAGCTCGGGGATGCCTGCCACGGTGGTGGTCACCACCGGCCGCTCCAGGGCCAGCGCCTCGAGGAGCACGATCGGCAGGCCCTCGGCGAAGCTCGGCAGCACCAGGGCGCGGGATTCCGCGATCGCCGCGCGCACCTCGGCGCTGCTGCGCCAGCCGCGGAGCTCGATCAGGTCGCCGACGCCGTGGCGGGCGATCTCGGCCTCGATCGCCGGACGGCTCTCGCCGTCGCCGATCAGCACCAGGCGGAACGGCGCCTCGGTCGCGCGCAGGGCCGCCACAATTGCGGGCAGGTAGACCTGCCCCTTCTGCGGGCAGAGCCGGCCGACGCAGATCAGCGTCCGGCTTCCCCCCGCCGGGCGGGCGGAGGGCACGAAGTCCCCGAGGTCGAGGCCGCAGCGCGCCACCGCGATCCGGTCGCGGTGCTGCGCGCCGCCGAAGCGCAGGAGCTGCCCGCGGCAGAAATCCGAGATCGCCACCGCGAAGGCGGCGCCGGAGAGCTTCAGCGCCAGGCCGTCCTCCGCGGCGGTCAGGAACTCGTCGGGCCCGTGGGCAGTGAAGCTGTAGCTCGGCCCGCCCATGGCGCGGGCGATCAGCGCCACCGCGGCGGCGTTCGACGAGAAATGCACGTGGGTGTGGGCGATGCCTTCGCGGCGCAAGGCGCGCAGGAAGTACACCGCTTCGAGAAAGTAGGCCGCGTGCCGCACCGCCCCGCCGGCCGAGCGGCCGAGCCGCGCGGCGAGCCAGGCGCCGCGCAGGAACGCCGCCGGGCCGGTGACCGCCTGGCGCAGGGCGGCCAGGCCCAAACCGCGCAGGTTGCCGCTGAGGATGTAGTGGGTGCGCGCCTGGTCGGCGACGTCGTCGGGATCGACGAGGGGCTGGTGCCAGCGCCGCAGCGCGAAGCGCTGCACCGTCACGCCCTGCGCCTCCAGGGCCGCCATCTCGCGCCGGATGAAGGTGGAGCTCGTCACCGGGGCGGTGTTGACCAGGTAGGCGACCGTCATCGAACCGGACGGCACGGGGCCGGATGTCGCCGAGCCGGATTTTACTTGGCTGAATTCCATTTGGCCGGATGTCATGGGTGACGACGCTCCCACTGCACTGTCTCGCGCGCGGAAGTGGCGTTCCCGCGCCGCGCGATCGTTGAGGCGCAGCCTAGGGGCTGCCCTGCCGCCCGGGAGCGGTGGAATTCGGCGGCGTCCCCGCCCAGAAATGCGGGCGGGTTTACGCCTTTCGGAGGTCCCGGCGCCGACGATTGCGACGCTTACCCTGCGGACAGGGCCGGCTAGCCTCTGGTGAGCCGCGGCGAGACCCGGCCCAGCTTCGGCACAGCCATGCAACGCCCTCTGATCATCCTCGGCACCGGCGGCAACGCCCTCGATCTCCTCGATCTCGTCGAGAGCCGGCCCACTCCCTGGCGGGTGGCCGGCTTCCTCGACGACGCGCGCCCCGAGGGCGCCGTCGTCGCCGGGCTGCCGGTGCTGGGACGCCTCGCCGAGGCGCGGCGTTTCGCCGAGGATCCCGAGATGGGCTTCGTCAACGCCATCGGCAGCGAGGCCAGCCACCGCGAGCGCCTGCGGATCGTCGCCGGGACCGGGCTCGACCCGGCGCGCTTCGCCACCCTGGTCCATGCCGGCGCGAGGGTCTCGTCCCGGGCCGTGCTCGGCCCGGGCACCTGCATCCATGCCGGCGCCAGCGTCGCCGGCCAGGTCGTGGTCGGGGCCCATGTCGCCATCGGGCCCGGCGCGATCGTCGGGCACGACGCCGTGATCGAGGACGGGGCGGTGCTCGCGCCGGGCTGCCTCGTCAGCGGCTTCGTGCGGCTCGGGCGGTCCTGCTACGTCGGGGCGGGCAGCGCACTGCGCCAGCGGGTCGTCATCGGCGAGCGGGCGCTGGTCGGCCTCGGAGCGGTGGTCCTGCGCGACGTGCCGCCGGGCGCCACCGTGGTGGGCAATCCCGCCCGTACCCTGCGGACGGGGGCGTGAGCGCCATGACGAGCACCAAGGCTGTCGCGACCGCGAGATCCGGCCCCCGCGTCTCGGTCGTGCTCCCGCTCCGGGCGGGCTTCCCCGTCGAGCCGGCTTTGGCGTCCCTGCGCGCCCAGACCTTCGGCGATTACGAGGTCCTGGCGGTCGGGGAGGGGGCCGCCGAGGCCGCGTCCCTCGCTGGCGATCCGCGGGTGCGAGCCCTGCGGGATGAAGAATCCGGCCGCTGCGCCGCCCGCAACCGGGGGGTCACCGCCGCCCGGGCCGAGTGGGTGGCCTTCCTCGATCCGGGCGATGCCTGGCGCGAGGACCATCTCGCCGAGCTCGTCGCCGCGACCCGCTTCGGCGATGCCGTCGCGGTGTTCGGCAACCCGGTCCTGGGGGAGGGCGGGCGACCGCTCCTGCCGATGAGCGTGCCCTCGGGCCGGGTCTCCGACCCGTTCGACTTCGCGCTCCGGATCGGCGCCGCCCCGCTGCGGGCGAGCGCCGCGCTGATCGAGCGGGCGGCGGCGATCGATGCCGGGCTTTTTCCGACCCGCTGCGGCGGCGGGCCGGAGCTCGACCTGTGGGGCCGCCTCGCCCTGCAGGGGCTGTTTCGCTACGTCGCCCGGCCGACGGCGGTGCTCGGGCCGGCCCCTCCGTCGCGGCGCGTGCCGGCGCCGCCGCTGCTCGCCGCCACCCTGACGCGGCTCTTCGACGAGGGCGCGGTGCCGGCCGAGCTCGCCCCCTCCGCCCGGCGTTGCCGCAACCGGCTGATGCTCGACCATGCCCGCAAGCTCGCCGATCTCGGCCGCCCGGCCGAGGCGCGGGCCGTGCTGGCGCGGGACTGCGTCCCGGGCCTGGATCCGGCCCGCTACCTCGCGGTGCTCGCCCGCATCTGGCGGGCGGGCCGGGCCTGGCCGGCGCCCGGGGCGCTCGCCGGCTCGCCCTGATCCGCCCACCTGCTCGCAACGCCTGTTCCAGCCTCAAGGGTTACTTGATGAGCCTCGTCAAGCGCGCCGTCCTGCTCGTCTCGGGCGAGCGCTACCTCGTCCTCTCGATCACGTTGTGCCAGACCGCCCTGGTCTCGCGCCTGCTCACCCCGGAGGAGGTCGGCCTGTCGATGCTCGGGGTGGCGCTGGTGCAGGTCATCGACGGCATGCGCGATTTCGGCACCACCAACTACATCATCCACGAGCCGACGACCTCGCAGCAGAGCGCGCGCACCGCCTTCACGGTGCTGTTCGCCCTGTCTCTGGTCTTCGCGGTGGCGCTGTTCGCCTCGGCCGGGCTGTGGGCGCAGCTCTATGGCCAGCCGCTGCTCGCCTCCTACCTGCGGGTGCTCTCGGCGAGCTTCCTGCTGGTGCCGTTCTCCGGCCCGCTGATGGCGCTGATGCGGCGCGACTTCCAGTTCGCCTCGCTGATGTGGGTCAATGTCGGCACCTGCCTGACCTACGCCGTGGTGCTGATCGCCCTGGCGCTCCTCGGCTTCGGGGCGATGAGCTTCGCCTGGGCCACGGTGGCGAGCGCCGCCGCCACGGTGGTCCTGAGCCTCGCCGGCCGCCCGGAACCGGGGATCTACCGTCCCTGTCTCCAGGGCTGGCGCACGGCGCTGGCGATCGGCGGCTTCTCCAGCGTGACGACGCTCCTCAACCGCGCCTACGACCTCTTGCCGATCTTCCTCCTCGGTCGCTTCGGCGGGCCGGACCTGGTCGGCCTCTACGGCCGGGCGCAGGTGGTGAGCCAGCTGCCCGACAAGATGATCCTCGGCAGCCTCGGCGCGGTGATCCTGCCGATGTTCGCCGCCGACCGCCGCGATGGCCGGGCGCTGGCGCCGACCTACCTCGCCTCGATCGGCAACATCACGGTGGTGCTCTGGCCGGTGGCCCTGCTGCTCGCGCTCATCGCCCAGCCGGTGGTGCTGGTGCTGCTCGGCACGCAGTGGCTCGCCAGCGTGCCGATCGTGCAGGTGCTGTCGCTCGCCTCGATGATGACCTTCCCGGCGATGCTGACCTATCCGGTGCTGCTGGCGAGCGGCGGCCTGCGCGACACCCTGACGGCGAGCCTGATCGGCCTGCCGCCGAGCGCCGCGATCATCGCCGCCTCGGCCTCCGGTGGACCGCTCGCGGTGGCGGCGACGCAATTCGTCACCGTCCCGCTCCAGGTCGGCATCGCCCTGTCCTTCATCCGGCGCCGGGTGCCGTTCAGCCTTGGCGATCTCGCCGGGGCGCTGCGGATCAGCGCCCTCGTCACGGTCGCGACCGCCCTGCCGCCGCTCGCCGTCATCGCCCTCTCCGGCCAGGGCTTCGCCCTGACCATCCCGCAAGGCGTGCTCGCCGGGTTCGGGGGGACCGGCGCCTGGCTCGTCGCGATGCTGCTCCTCGACCATCCGGTTGCCGGGCACGTGCGCGAGACGATCCGGCCGGTCGCGATGATGCTGCGGGCGCGGGTGGTGCGGGTGGGGCGGTAGGAGCCGCCACCCGCGGCCGTCGTGCTCCGCCGGTACCCCGGCGCCGGAAACGAACACGGGCGGGGGACCCCCCTCGCCGATCGCGATCGCCCGGCCTCGAGCCTCCACGAGAGCCTTCGACGGACCGGTATCCGCTTCGACGGCTGCGCCGGCGGCGGTCGTCACGCCGCCGCGGCGACCTTCGCGGCATGCGCCGCCTGGATCTTCTTGCTCAGCCAGTACGAGTAGCCGACCGTCGAATTGTCGATCAGCGTCGCCACGCTGGTCACGGTGTTCGTCACCAGGTCGCCGTACTGTCCGAACAGGTTGCAATCCTGCTCGATGACCTTCGACACCGTGTTGGCCTTGTGCAGCAGCAGCGAGTTTTCGTAGATCCGCAGCAGCCCGGCCCGCCAGTCCTGGTCGATCTTCCAGAGCTGCTTCACGAAGGCGCCCTGCATCGCGTAGAGCTCGCCGATCGTGTCCGAATCGGGGTTCTCCGACAGGAGCTGCGCGGTCCCGACCGCGTTGGCGGTGCTGCGCGTCGCGAGCTCGCCGACCAGGGCCGAGCGGCGCAGGGGCGCGCCGACCGGCGTCGCGGCAACCGGCGCCTGCTCGGTCGCGGTCAGGGCCGATTGTACGAAGGCGGCGAGCGGCGCCGGCAGGATGGAGACGGGCGTGGTGGTCGGGGGTGTCATCACGAATTCCTCATGCGATGTCCGGCCGGTCGGGGGATCACCGATCCTCAGCCGCCGAGGCGCTCCAGCATGGCGGCGATCGCCCGGATCTGGACGGCGTTCTTCGAGTAGTAATCAGGGTTGCGCGGGGTGGGCGAGCTGTAGCCCCACCAATCCCAGCACCCGTCGGGGTTCTGCAGGTCGCCGCCGTCGCTTCCCTCCACCTGGGGGTAGAGGACGATGATGTCGTTGCTCTCGGCCATGTGGTTGTAGCCGGTCGTGGTGATGTACCGGTTGCCGTAGGGCGGCTGGTTGGCCGTATCGGGCAGGCCCCGGACGTAGTTGACGTAATTGTAGCCCTGCTTGCAGCCGTGCAGCGCGATGTGCACCCGGGCCTGCGTCCGCCCGGCCAGGACCGCCGACGGCACGTAGGCGTAGCCGAAGTCGCTCATGCTCGCGCGCTTGTCGCCGCCGAAGAACTCCCTCTGGTCGAAGCGGATCAGCCGCCCGAGCAGGTGTTCCGCCGGCTCGTTCAGGTCGCCGTAGATCTGACGGAGGATCGCATGCGACTGCATGAAATTGCCGTTGTTGATGTAGGGCGGCCGGTTGTCGGCGAGGGGCGAGTCTTCGAGGTTGTCGGTGATGATCGAATGGCCGGCATTGACGACGTCGTCATAGAGGATGTTGGCGGGATCGACGCCGAGGCACAGGTAGAACTCCCGCGTGCGGCTCACCACGTCCGGATAGACGACGCAGTCGGACCGGCCGGTGAAGATGTAGAGCCGGTGATCGGCGAGGGCGCCGAGCGGGTCGATCAGGCCGAGGCCAGCCGCGTCCCGGGCCAGGGCCGCGAGATCCCCGGCATCCGGCGCCATCTGCGGGATGAGCGGGTTCATCCCGATGGCCAGCGCGCCGAGCTGGTAGGCGTCGGCCGCGAGCAAAGCCGCCCCGCGGAACGATTCGGCGCAGCGGAACGGCCCGCCCGCGATGATCCCGGCGCCCTTGAACTTGCTGGAATGGGCGAGGTGCATCTGCACCGTCATGAAGGCGCCGGAAGACAAGCCGGAGATGGAACTCTCGCCTTGCCGAACACCGTACCGCGACAGACGTTCGGCCATCTGGCTCTGGTAGCCCATGTCTTGATCTCCCGACACGTCGCGCCCACACGACATGTCTTTCCATCTCGGGATCTCTTGCCGTCCGAGACGAGGCCGGACCAGAGCACGGCGGGGATCATCTCGCAAGTGCAAAAAAATTGGGAAATTTTTTTGCATTGCCAAAAAACTGTGACGAGGCGACGATGACGTTCGAATCATGGCGCGGCAAGATTGCGGCCCCGGTCGCGATACCACGGACATGTATCGCTGAGGACATCGGCCGCGGCGCCCGGCGCGGTCCCGTTCCTTTCCCCTTCCCTTGCGGCGCACGGAATCGTGAAGGCGGGCCGATTTTCGCCACGGTTGCGGCTTAGCCCTGCGGCCAACCTTGGCGCGGGGACCTGGTAACCGTTTGTTGACGGTTCTCGGCAACCCTGCGTTCACCATGGCGGCCACGCGGCCCGAGCGAGGAAGAGGGATCGTGCGAGCGCTCAAGCGTGCCGGCTGCGGCGCGGCCGACCCGGCCCGGGACTTCCTCTCCCGTCGATCCCGCGCCTGCCGTCGCGGCGCGATGGCGCTCGTCGCCTGCCTGACGGCGGTCCTCGGCTCGACCAGCGGCACCCAGGACGCGGTCGCCAACGGCGACACCCGCACGATCTCGATCTTCCACGAGCACACCAAGGAGAGCGCCGCGATCACGTTCAAGCGTGACGGGCGCTACGACCGCGCCGCCCTGGAGCAGCTGAACTGGCTCCTGCGCGACTGGCGCCTCGACGAGCCGACCAAGATGGACCCGCGCCTGTTCGACGTGGTGTGGGAGGCCCACCGCGCCGTCGGCTCGCAGGACGCGATCCACGTCGTCTCGGCCTATCGCTCGCCCAAGACCAACGCCGCCCTGCGCCGCCGCTCCCGCGCGGTAGCCGAGCACAGCCAGCACATGCTCGGCAAGGCGATGGATTTCTACCTCGCCGACGTCTCGATCGATCAGATCCGGGCGATCGGCATGCGGATGCAGCGCGGCGGCGTCGGCTGGTACCCGCAGGCTAACAGCCCCTTCGTCCATCTCGACGTCGGCTCGGTACGCTCCTGGCCGCGGATGAGCCACGACCAGCTCGCCCGCCTCTTCCCCGACGGCCGCACCGTCCACCTGCCCGCCGACGGCCGGCCGATGCCGGGTTACGAGGTCGCCAAGGCCGAGATCCTGGCCCGCGGCGGCAGCGTGATGGGCGTGAGCCAGGCGATCGCCGCGGCGGACGAGGAGGACAGCCCGAACGTCGTCGGCCAGTTCTTCGCGATGCTGTTCGGCGGATCGAAGCCCGCTGCCCCGCCGCCGGCACCGGTGGTGCTGTCCGGGCGCGCCGGCCGCGTCCGCCCGGTGGCCCTCGCCAGCGCCCAGCCGGAGGATGCCGGCACCCGCGACGCCCTGGCTTACGCGGCCCCCGCCGCGCCGGCCGCCCTGCTACCGCAGGCGGCCGCCCGGCAGGCCGCCCTGCCGGAGCCGGTGCAGCCGGAGGCCGCGCCGGCCGCCGCGCCCGAGCCGGAGACTCGCAGCGCCGAGCCGGCGCCCGAGGCGCCGGCGAAGACCACCCTGGCCTCCACCCCGCTGCCGCCCCGACGCCCGTCGGAATTCGCCGCCCTGGCGGAGGCCCTCGTCGCCGCGCCGCCGCCGATCGCCGGGCACCTGCCGGCCAGCGTTCCGCTGCCCCCGGCCCGTCCGGCCTCGATCCAGGTCGCCTCGGCCGAGGCCGACCCGGCGGCCCTCGGCGCCATGCTCCAGCCGCGCCCCCGGGCGACGCCCGCGCCCGTGCCCGTGGTGCCCGCGCCCACCGACCAGAAGACGCAGCTGCGCGCCCTGTTCAGCGCCGCGGCGGCCGCACCGGCGGTCGAGGCGGCGGCGGTCCGGGTCATCCAGCGGCCGAAGAGTGGCACCCCGCCCGCCGGCCTCGTCTCGGCGCCCGCCGGCGCGGTGGCGACCCGGTTCCAGAACGGCTCGTCCGAGGACGGGCCCGGCGCCGGCCGCTTCAGCGGATCGGCGGTCGGACGGCGCTGAGCGCGACAGGCCGTGAACTGGGTCGAGGCGATCGGCTATCTCGGGACCGGGCTCACCATCGCGTCGACCGCGATGAGCACCATGATCCCGCTGCGGGTCGTCTCGATCCTCGCCAGCGTGGCGGTGATGACCTACGGCCTCCTGACCGGCAGCATGCCGGTGGTGCTGACCGAGGCGATCCAGATCCCGTTCAACGCCTGGCGGCTGTACCAGATGGTCCGGCTGGTGCGCGACGTCGAGCGCGCCGCCGAAGGCGACCTCTCCCTCGACTGGCTCCGGCCCTTCGGCGAGTCCCGCCGCATCGCCGCCGGCGCGGTGCTTTTTCGCAAGGGCGACCCGGCCGACGAGATGTTCCTGATCGAGAGCGGCCGCTTCCGCATCGAGGAGCTGGATCTGGAGATCCGGCCCGGCGCCATCGTGGGCGAGCTCGGCATGCTCTCGCCCGGCAACCTGCGCACCGGCACCCTGGTCTGCACCGAGCCGGGCGTCGTCCTCGGCGTGGCCTATGCGGACGTGAAGCAGCTCTACTACCAGAACCCGGAATTCGGCTTCTACTTCCTCAAGCTGACGAGCGAGCGCCTGTTCCAGGCGACGCAGGGCGCCCCCGCGCGGAGCCCGGCCGGCGCGGAGGTGATCTGAAGCTTCCACGGTTCCCGGGATGGCGACAGCGGAGCCCGGCCCATGACGGGGCCACGGCAGGTTGAGTAGGTATGTCACGCTCCCCTTTCCCGGACGACTGGAGCGTCAGCGGAAGGAGATCCGGGATCCAGGGGGAGACGTGTCGCGAAGCGGCTCCGAATGCTGCACCGTTGCGGACAAGCAGACGCTTCGCGACTTTTAGCGCTGGATCCCGGATCCCCTTTCGCTGACGCTGCTCTCGTCCGGGAAAGGGGGAGGTGAAACAGCGATCGTCCGTTCGACGAACCTCGGCGATCCGGTCGCCGTCCGCTGCCTCACCCCTCGATGATCGACCGGATCTTGGTCGCCAGGCCTTCCACCGGGAAGGGCTTGGTGATCATCTGCATGCCGGGGCCGAGATGGCCGTTGCCGAAGGCGGCGTTCTCGGCGTAGCCGGTCATGAACAGCACCTTCAGGTGGGGGCGCACCTGCCGGGCCTGGTCGGCGAGCTGGCGGCCGTTCAAGCCCGGCAGGCCGACATCGGTCACCAGCAGGTCGATGTGGGAGGCCGATTGCAGCAGGCGCAGGCCCGCCGGCCCGTCGCCGGCCTCCAGGGTGCGGTAGCCGAGCTCGTGTAGCACCTCGACCACCAGGGCCCGCACGGTGGGATCGTCCTCCACCACCAGCACCGTCTCGCCGCGCTCGGCCCGCGGCACCTCGCCCCGCACCTCGGCGGTGGATTCGACCTCGCCGTGGTAGCGCGGCAGGTAGAGCTTGACCGTCGTGCCCTGGCAGGCCTCCGAGTAGATCTTGACGTTGCCCTCCGACTGCTTGGCGAAGCCGTAGATCATCGACAGACCGAGGCCCGTGCCCTGGCCGAGGGGCTTCGTGGTGAAGAACGGGTCGAAGGCCCGCGCGATCACGTCCGGCGGCATGCCGGTGCCGGTATCCGTCACGCTGATGCAGACGTACTGTCCCGCCCGCACCCCGATGTCGCGCGCGGCGTAGGCGTCGTCGAGATGGGCGTTGGCGGTCTCGATCGTGAGGCGCCCGCCCTCCGGCATCGCGTCGCGGGCGTTGATGGCGAGGTTGAGGATCGCGTTCTCGAGCTGGTTGGGGTCGCAGAGCGTCAGCCACAGGCCGCCGGCCACCACCACCTCCAGCTGCACCCGCTCGCCGAGCGTGCGGCGCATCAGCTCGTCCATCGAGCTCACCAGCCGGTTGGCGTCGACGGGCTTCGCCTCGAGCGGCTGGCGGCGCGAGAAGGCGAGGAGCCGGTGGGTCAGCGCCGCGGCGCGCTGGGCCGAGGCCATGGCGAGGCCGGCATAGCGGGTCAGGTTCTCGGTGCGGCCCTCGTTGATGCGGGTCTGCATCAAGTCGAGGGAGCCGACGATGCCGGTGAGCAGGTTGTTGAAGTCGTGGGCGATGCCGCCCGTCAGCTGGCCCACCGCCTCCATCTTCTGCGACTGGCGCAGCTGCTCCTCGGCCCGCTCGCGCTCGGCCACCGCCTCGCGCACCCGCGCCTCGAGCGTGTCGTTGAGCTCGCGCAACGCCACCTCGGCCCGCTTCGACTCGGTGACGTCGTAGACCACACCGACATGGCGCAGGCCCGAGGTCTCGGTGTCGCGGATCGCCTCGCCGCGGCGCACCAGCCAGCGCACCTCGCCGGTCTCGGCGAGCCGCACCCGGGTCTCGATCGGCGGCAACTCGCCCTCGTGGCGCTGGTCGGGGGCGAGCAGCGGCGGGTCGCCCTCGATCACCAGCGCGTTGACGGCGCTCGCCGCGACGGTGCGGGCCGGCACCAGGCCGAGCAGGCTGCAGAATTGCGGAGAGGCGGTCACCGTGGCGAAGCCCGGCACGTGCTCGAAGGCGCCGACCCGGCCCGCCGACTGGGCGATGCGCAGGCGCTCCTCGACCCGCTTCTGCTCGGTGACCTCGACGAGCACGCCGGTGAAGCGGGCGGGCCGGCCGTCGGGTCCGAAATGGCAGCGGCCGCGGGCATGGACCCAGCGCACCGAGCCGTCCTGGGCGAGCAGGCGGTACTCCTTGTCGAACACCTCGGCCCCGCCGAGGATGCCGCTCACCGCGAGGCGCAGCCGCAGGCGGTCGAGGGGGTGGATGCCGGTGAAGAAGGCGCTCGCCGGCAGCGGACCGGGCGCGAGCGGCAGGGTGCCGGGCCGCGGCGGCGGCGTCAGCCCGGTGAGCGCGGCGAAGCGCCCGTCGACGTGCAGGCGCTTGCCCGGGATGTCCCAGTCCCAGGTGCCGGCGATGCCGGCCGAGGACAGGGTCAGGGAGAGCTGGCGCTGCGCCTCGGCCAGCCGCCGCTCGATGTCGGCGAGGCGCTCGCGACCGGTCTCGGCCTCGTGGACATGCGACATGTCCACCTGCGAGGCGAAGAAGTTGACGAGGCGGCCGGCCTCGTCGCGAATCGGGCAGATCAGCAGCTGGTTCCAGAACCGGCTGCCGTCGCGGCGGTAGTTCAGGAGCGTGACCCGGACCACGCGCTCCTCGCGCAGGCCCTCGCGGATCGCCGCCATCGCGCCCGGATCGGTGTCCGTGCCCTGCAGGAAACGGCAATTGCGCCCGATCACCTCGGCGGCGTCGTAGCCGGTGAGCGTCAGGAAGGCCTGGTTGGCGAAGACGACCGGGTTGTCGGGGAGCCTAGGGTCGCTGATCAGCATCGGCTGGCGCGAGTGCTCCAGCGCGGTGAGGAACGGCCCGGCGCGGGTGCGCGCCGCCGCGATGGACGCCGCGAGGGCGGTGCCGTCGGGGGCGCTCACGCGGTGGCTCCGGGACGGGGGCCGGGCGTCATGCGTCGAGGTCGCCGAGGGCGCGGGCGATGAACTCGTCGACCAGGAGCCGCAGGTTCTCCAGCGACGGCAGGTCCATCAGCATCGCCAGGTAGCCGCGGATGTCGCGCTCGCTCACCGAGAAGTCGATGTAGAGGAACAGCACCAGGGCGTCGTCCCCGGCCGCCTCGCCGGTCTCCAGCCCGAAGATCCGCGGGCCGTCCCCGCGCACGATGCCGGGCAGCGACATGGTCAGGGTGCGCTGGAGCATGTTCGCCATGGTGGCGAGGCAGCCGTTGAGGATGATGTTGCCGGTCTCGGCCAGGGCCTCGTCCTCGAGGGCGGCGACCTCCTCGGGCGACAATTCCTCGCCGGCGACGGCCCGGACCAGCTCGCGGCCGTTCTCCTGCGGGAAGATCAGCAGGGCGCGGCCCGCGAAGGCGCCCGCGAAATCCTGGTGCACCACCACGAGCGGGGCCGCCTCGCGCTCGCCGATGAGCCGCGCGGCGGCGTGGCGCGAGACGATCTCGACGGAGGGCACCGAGAGCAGCACCTGGGTGCCGATCATCTGGCGCAGGCTCGCGGCGGCGCGGCTGACCCCGATATTGACGAGTTCGGTGAAGGCGTCCTGCTGCAGCTCGGTCAGTCCCGCCGATGCGGCGGAATTCATGGTGCCGTCGTTCACGGCGTGCCGCCCCGGCGCAGGCGCAGGCTCGCGCCCGAGAGGAAGCCCGCCAGCGCCTCGCCGGTGAGGGGCTTGGCCAGGAACGTCGCCCCGAGCTCGCGGGCGCGGGCGATCACCTCGTCCTGGATGTTGGCGGAGATCACCGCGACCGGCATCCCCGGCCGCGCGGCGCGCAGGTCCTGCGCCAGGGCGAGGCCGTCCTTGCCCGGCATGTTGAAGTCGAGGAGCGTCATGTCGACGGGCTCGGCCGCCACGATGGACGCGGCCTCGTCGGCATGGGCGGCCTCGCGCGCGATCCAGTCCGGCCGGGCCTGCCGCAGCAGCCGCACGGCGACGGCGCGGGCGAGCTTGCTGTCGTCGACGACGAGGACGGTGACGGGCGCGGGGGCGGTCGGAGGCTGCGACATGGTCAGCATCTAGGCGGTTTTCGCCGAAAGGGGAATGGAGAGGGTGATGTGCCCGGCGGCCATGCACGACGGAGCGCGACCCGGTTCATTGGAAGCGGGGCGCCCGTGGACGGGGGAGGCGCGGGCATTCCCCTCTCCCCGCGGGCGGGGAGAGGGCTTTGGTGACCTTGTCGTCACCAAAGCGAGGCGCTAGCCGAGGGTGAGGGGGTCTCGACGGGTGAAGCTCCTACGGAAACACCCCCTCACCCTCACTCCGGCTACGCCTCCGCTCGCTTCACCCCCGACAAGGGGGGTGAAGCCCTCTCCCCGCCCGCGGGGAGAGGAGAGAGCCCGCGCCACTTCCGTCCACGGACAGCCCTGCCTGCCGCCCGCGGGGAGAGGGGGTGTACCGCGCCCCTTGCGTCCTCTGACGGCTACCACCACCCCCGTCGGATCGCCCCGGTCTCGCCGAAATAATCCGGCGCCGGCTGGACCGCCGCCGGCTCCACGGGCTCGGTCGCGGTGGCGACCGGGCGGCGGGGGCTTTGGCGGGGCGCGGCCTGCTGCTGCTGCGCGAGATCGCGATGCGGGCGCGGGGCCGCGCCGGGATGGCCGGGCGGGGTCGCGGCGGGTCTCGAGCCGGCGACCTTCGGCTTGTGGCCGGCCTCGGGCGGCAGCGCCTCGGTCGAGAGGCCGAGCGCCACCTTCACCCGGGCGTTGATGCCGTAGAGATCGGGCAGGCTGCGCAGGGGCCCGGAGCCGTCGGCCTCCAGGGTGAAGTAGGCCAGGTGCACCGGCAGCTTCTCGGGCAGCATCACCGTGCGCTCGCCCTTGCCGATCAGCGTCTTCAGCCGCTCTGTCGGCCAGCGCGGCCCGAGCACGACCTGCGCGAAGCGGAACGGATCGTCGACGCGCACGCAGCCGTGGCTCAGCGCCCGCTCCGAGCGGGAGAACAGGGAGCGGTTCGGCGTGTCGTGCAGATAGACCGCGTGGTCGTTGGGGAACATGAACTTGATGAAGCCGAGCGCGTTGCGCTCGCCCGGCGGCTGCCGGATGGCGATGCCGTTGCCGCGCTTGACCACCTGGTAGCCCAGCCGCGCCGCGTAGTTCGGATCGCGGGCGAGGCCCGGGAGGAACTGGCTCTTGAGGATCGAGGGCGGCACCGTCCAGGACGGGTTGACCACCGCGTAGGTCATCTCGCCGGAGAAGATCGGTGTCGGCGAATCGGGCTTGCCGACGATCACCCGCGCCTCGTCGAGGACGCGGCCGTCGCGGATCACCCGCACCTTGTATTCGGGGATGTTGACGAAGACGTGGGTGCGGCCGAGATCCGTCGGCATCCAGCGCCAGCGCTCCATGTTGGCGAGGAGGTCGGCCTCCTGCCGGTCCGGCGCGGGGCCGGCCAGTGCCGCCACGGTCGCCGGATCGAGCACGCCGCTGGCCTTCATGCCGCGCTGGCGCTGGAAGCTCGCCACCGCGGTCGCCACGCCCTCGTCGTAGGCGGTGGCGTCGGTTGCGCCGCCGAGCCCGAACCGGGCGCGGATCAGCGGCACCCGCGGGTCGCGCATGCCGGTCTTCAGCGCCGGGCCCTTGGGCAGGCGCACCATCGGCACGGCGCGGTTCGGCTGCTGCGCGCGCAACGATGCGAGCTTCGCCTTGAGGGCGAGGTAGCCGGGCTGCCCGGGATTGTAGGCCTGGAGCAGGCCGCCGGCGCCGCTGCCGGCCGGGGTGAGGCGGGTCAGCACCGCGTCGGCGGAGGGCAGGTCGAGCTTCGGGGTGATGAAGCGCGACAGGCGCGACGGTTCGATGCGCCCGCCGCGGGCGTCGCGGGCATAGAGCACGGCCGCCGCCGACAGCTTCAGGTCGGCCTCGGCCCGGTCGGCGGGCTTGGCGTGGGGCGGGTCGAGGAGCGGGATCGGGTAGGCGAGCGGGTCGAGCCCGTCCTCGCCCGCCGCCTGGAGCCGGGCGATCACCGCCTTGGCGGCGTCGCTCCAGCCGGTCTCGGTGAGCCAGACCGACTTGAAGGCACCAAGCGCGTAGAAGGCCTGCATCGCCTCGCGCTGCTTCGTATTGAGGCGGCGGATCAGCGTGAAGTTCGGGTCGGCGAGGCGCGCGGCCACCACCTCGGCGACCGGGTCGCCGGGGGCGGGCGGGGGCAGGGCGGGCACGGCCGCCTCCGCCGGGGCGGGGCTCGTCTCCGCGGGCGCCGCATTGCCCGGCAGGCTTGCGGGCTGGGCCGGGGCGGCGTCGGGCCGGGCGGGTTCGGTCGCGGCGGCCGGCTTCGGCGCGTCGGCGGGATCGGGAGCCACCGTGACGGGCTTGAAACCGTCCGAACCGGGGGTGAGGACGTCGATGCCGGCCCGGGTCGCGTCCTTGGGCGCGTTCTGCCTGGCCGTGTCCTTGGACGGATCCTGGGGCGCGTCCGGGATCGTCGTGATCGCGGGAGGCGGCGTCACGGCCGCGGCCCCCGGCCCTGCTGCGGCGACGCCTTCGGCCCGCGCCGCCGGCAGGCCGGCTTGCGCCGCCAGCAGCACCGCGAGGGTCGCTGCCGCGCCCGCGTTCCGGCCGGTCCTGCGCCTGGGAGCCATGGTCCTCTCCTCGAAGCCGCGGCCGGTCGAAAGCGGCCACGCTGGTCAATCTAGACTAGTAAACACGTCGGCGCAGGCCGTGCCATCGCACGGCAGCCACACCTGGATGACATGCAACCTTGGGCGCGCACGGCGTGTTCTGGCGCACCGCGACGGTGATCGCGGTGCGAAACCCGAGACGGCGACCGCGCTGTGCCGCCCAAGACGGGCAAAATGCGGTTTTCTTCGGACCGGAGCCCGCGCGGGCGCGAAGATCAGGCGGCGTCCTCGGCCTTCTCGTCGTCGAGGCCGAGCTCCTTCAACTTGCGATAGAGCGTGGAACGACCGATCCCGAGCCGGCGCGAGACTTCCGACATCCGCCCGCGGTAGAATTGCAGGGCGTAGCGGATGATCTCGCCTTCCAGGCCCTCCATGGTCTTCATCTCGCCGGTCTCCTCGGCGACGAGGGACAGGGCGTGGGGGTCGCGCACCTCGACCCGGACGATCTCGCGCACCGGGGCCGGCCCGGCGCCGGGCTCCGGCGAGGCGGGCAGGGGCGGGATGCGCACGTCGAAGCCCTCGACCTGGGCGGCGATCTGCGGGAACTCCGCCACGGTCAGCTCGTCGCCGTCCGCCAGCACCACGGCGCGAAACAGCGCGTTCTCGAGCTGGCGCACGTTGCCGGGCCAGTCGTAGCGGGTGATCAGCGCCATCGCCTCCGGGGCGATGCCCCGCACCCGCTTGCCTTCCTCCGCCGCGAAGCGGGCGCAGAACGAGCGGGCGAGGTCGGGGATGTCCTCGCGCCGCGCCCGCAACGGGGGCAGGGTCATCGGGAAGACGTTGAGGCGGTAATACAGGTCCTCGCGGAAGCGGCCCTGCTTGACGAGGTCGAGGAGCGAGCGGTTCGTCGCCGAGACCAGCCGGATGTCGACCCGCACGCTCTTGCGCCCGCCGACCGGATCGACCTCGCCCTCCTGCAGTGCGCGCAGGAGCTTCACCTGCGCGTCGAGGGGCAGCTCGCCGATCTCGTCGAGAAAGAGCGTGCCGCCGGAGGCCTCGACGAACTTGCCGAGATGCCGCTCGGTGGCGCCGGTGAAGGCGCCCTTCTCGTGGCCGAACAGGGTCGATTCGACGAGGTTGTCGGGGATCGCCCCGCAATTGACCGTGACGAAGGGCTTGCCGCGCCGGTCGCCCGAGCCCTGGATCGCCCGGGCCAGCACCTCCTTGCCGACGCCGGATTCGCCTTCGATCAGGACCGGGATGTTCGATTTCGCCGCCCGCTCGGCGAGCCGCATCACCCGGCCCATGTCGGGGCTCTTCGAGGTGAGGTCGCGGAACGAGAGGGCGCCCGAGGCGCGCCGGCGCATCCGCCGGATCTCGTCCTGGAGCTGGTCGACCTGGAGCGCGTTGCGGATCGACACCTGCAGCCGCTCGGGACCGGCGGGCTTGACCACGAAATCGACCGCGCCGGCGCGCATGGCGTTGACGACCGCGTCGATCGAGCCGTTCGCGGTCTGGACGATGACCGGCGTGTCAATGCCGGCCTTGCGCAACTCGGCGAGCACCCCGAGCCCGTCGAGGCCGCCCGGCATCGCGAGGTCGAGGAGCACCACGTCGATGCCGGAATCGGGCGCCCGGATCGCGTCGAGGCCGGCCGCGCCGCTCTCGGCCACCACGGCCTCGAACCCGAGGCGCCGCACCATGGCCTCCGCCAGCCGGCGCTGCACGGGATCGTCGTCGACGATGAGGACCGTGGTGGTCATCTGTACTCCTCGGAAGGACCGGCGCCGAGGAGGCGCCGCCCTGAAAGCCTCTCGCGTCCGGGCCCGGCGAGCGGACGACCGGCGAATCACGCGGCTGTTTCGTTTCGAGCCGCATGCTGCGTCACAAGCGTAAAGTGGCTCTTAACGCCAACGAGAGGTGACCGGGGACAACCCTGCCTCCCTCTGTCCGAGCCTCGGTCGCGCCGCAATCGCCGCGACGTCGGTTGATCGCGGGCGGGTCGCGGCCGATATGTCCCCCGCATCGCTTGCGCCTGAAGGAACATCGTCCATGCCGCTGAGTGCCGCCGCGCCGTCCGACAGCGCCCTGAGCACCGCGAAGGCCACGGCCCGCGCCGTCGATCTCGGGCCGCTGCCGGAATGGGACCTGTCGGACCTCTATGCCGGCCTCGACGACCCGGCCTTCGCCGGGGACCTCGCCCGTGCCGAGGCCGAGTGCCGCGGCTTCGCCGAGAGCTATCGCGGCCGCATTCGGGACCTCGTCTCCGGCGAGGGCGCCTCCGACCGGCTCGGCACCGCGGTGGCCGCCTACGAGGCGATCGAGGACCGGCTCGGTCGGCTGATGTCCTATGCCGGCCTCGTCTATTCGGGTGACACCACCGATCCGGCGCGGGCGAAGTTCTACGGCGACACCCAGGAGCGGCTGACGAACGCCGCGAGCGACCTGCTGTTCTTCACCCTGGAGCTGAACCGGGTCGAGGATGCGTCGATCGACGCCGCCGCCGCCCACCCGCCGCTCGCGCGCTACCGCCCCTGGCTCGAGGATATCCGCCGCGAGAAGCCGCACCAGCTGAGCGACGAGGCGGAGAAACTCTTCCTCGAGAAGTCGGTGACGGGCCGCGCCGCCTGGAACCGGCTGTTCGACGAGACGATCGCGTCCTTGCGCTTCCCGCTGCGCGGCGAGGAGCTGACGCTGGAGCCGACGCTCAACAAGCTCCAGGACCCGGACGAGACCGTGCGCCGGGACGCGGCGGGCGCGCTGAGCACCGTGTTCCGGGCGAACCTCCGGGTGTTCACGCTGATCACCAACACGCTCGCCAAGGACAAGGAGATCTCCGACCGCTGGCGCGGCTTCACCGACGTGTCTGATGCCCGCCACCTCGCCAACCGGGTCGAGCGCGACACCGTCGAGGCGCTGGTCGCGGCCGTCCAGGCGGCCTATCCGCGGCTGTCGCACCGCTACTACAAGCTCAAGGCGCGGTGGTTCGGCCGTGACGACCTCGCCTACTGGGACCGCAACGCGCCGCTGCCGAAGGTCGAGCAGCGCACGATCCCCTGGGCGGAAGCGCGCGAGACCGTGCTCTCGGCCTACGGCGCGTTCTCGCCGAAGATGGCCGAGATCGCCCGGCGCTTCTTCGACGGCAACTGGATCGACGCGCCGGTGCGGCCCGGCAAGGCGCCGGGCGCCTTCGCCCACCCGACCGTGCCCTCGGCCCACCCCTTCGTGCTGGTCAACTACCAGGGCAAGCCGCGGGACGTGATGACGCTCGCCCACGAGCTCGGCCACGGCGTGCACCAGGTGCTGGCGGGCCCCAACGGCGCCCTGATGGCGCCGACGCCGCTGACCCTCGCCGAGACCGCCAGCGTGTTCGGCGAGATGCTGACCTTCCGCCGCGTCCTCGAGGCCACCACCGACCCGGTCCAGCGCCGGGCGATGCTGGCCGCCAAGGTCGAGGACATGATCAACACAGTGGTGCGCCAGATCGCGTTCTACAGCTTCGAGCGCAAGGTCCACCTCGCCCGCCGCGAGGGCGAGCTGACCGCCGAGGCGATCAACGCCCTGTGGATGTCGGTGCAGGCGGAGAGCTTGGGGCCCGCGATCCGGCTCGACGAGGGCTACGAGCCCTATTGGGCCTACATCCCGCACTTCATCCACTCGCCGTTCTACGTCTACGCCTACGCCTTCGGCGACTGCCTGGTGAACTCGCTCTACGGCGTCTACCAGCGGGCGAGCGGCGACCCGGCGGCGGAAGAGGGCTTCGTCGAGCGCTACTTCGCGCTGCTGGCGGCCGGCGGCAGCCAGCCCTACGGCGAATTGCTGGCGCCGTTCGGGCTGGACGCCCGCGACCCGGCCTTCTGGCAGATCGGCCTGTCGATGATCGAGGGCATGATCGCGGAGCTGGAGGCGATGGAGGGCTGAGCCGTCATCGAACCGTCGTGCCCGGCCCCTAGCGACGGCGGCCGGGTGCGGCGGCGTCCCGGTCGCGCCTCTCTCGACAGGCGGGGACGAAGGACGCCCGATGCCGCCCCTCCTCAGCGACGAACCCGCCCTGCCGGGCCTGATCTGGGCGATGCGGTTCGACGCGGCGGGCCGCGGGCGGCTGGTCGAGCCGGGCGAGGAGATCCCGGCGCTCGGCCGCTTCGGCGAGGGCTTCGTCTGGCTCCACGTCAACCTCAACGACGCGCGGGTGCCGGCCCTGGTGGCGGAGGGACGCCTCGGCCCGCCGGACCTCGCGGCGGCGGCCTTCGCCAGCGATCCCCACCAGCGGGTCACGGTCGAGGACGGGCAGGTCGGCGGCGTCATCGCCGACCTCACGCGGGACGCCGAGCTGACCCGCGCCACCGAGGCCTCGACCGCTCTGGAGCGCCTACCGGACGCCGCCGGGCGGCTGCACTTCGTGCTCGGGCCGAACTACCTCGTCAGCGGGCGCCGGCACCCGATCATGGGCCCCGACGCGGTGCGCGAGGCGATCGCCGAGGGGCGGGCGCTGCCCGGGCCGGTGGCTCTGCTCGAAACCCTGATCGGCCGGGTCGCGGCGGCGATCGGGGCCCGCGGCACGCTCCTGTCCGAGCGCCTCGACGGGATCGAGGACCACATCCTCGACGAGCGCATCCGCGACGAGACCCGCCAGCTCGGGCCGATCCGCCGCGACGCCGTGCGGCTGCACCGCCAGCTCAACGGCCTGCGGGCGGTCTTCCATCGCCTGGAGGAGGATGGCGAGGACCTGCTCGAGGAAACCCGGGAGGCGGCCGCCCGCATCGCCCAGCGCCTCGACGCGCTGGACCGCGACATGGTGGTGCTGGCTGAGCGCAGCCGGCTGCTGCAGGAGGAACTGTCGGGGTTGTTGGCCCGCCAGTCGAACCGCCAGCTCCAGACCCTATCGGTCCTGACCGCCCTGTTCCTGCCGTCGACCCTGGTGACGGGCCTGTTCGGCATGAACACCAAGGGCCTGCCGCTGGCCGAGTGGGACGACGGCTCGACGGTGGCGATCGGAATCGCTGTCCTCTCGGCGGCCGCCGCCTTCCTGCTGATCCGCCGGCTCGGGCTCGGCGGGCAGACGCGCTGAGGCGCCCGGGGTCGAGAACGCGGTCGGAGCGATTAGCCGCTCGGGCGATCGTGTCGGTGGTTCGACGGCGGCCGGCCCGCTCACGGCCGGGCGTACGCGCCCGACAACACGGCCTGCAGCCCGATCGGGAACGCCGCCGCCGCCGGCAGACCGAGCGGCGACATCCGGCCATGCATCAGATCGAGCACCGCGAGCGGCAGGTCGAGGACGACCGGCACCGAGCCGTCGGAGAGGTCCCTGACGAGGCAGAGGTGGTGGCGCCGGTCGCTCGGCTCGCCTTTGGGGGTGTCGACCGCGCCGCCGGTGATCGCCGCGTCGAGCGCGTCCTCGACGACCGCCCAGGAGAACAGCGGATCGGCCGCCGCGATGGCCGCGGCGTTGAGCCGTGCCAGATCGGAGACGAAGCTGAACACGAGATCCGCACCCGCGCGGTCGCTCGCAAACCAGTGGGTGCGCGGCGCGTTGACCTCGGTATCGCCGCGGACGGGGTCGAAGGGGCGGTGCGGGACCCAGCCGGCCAGCCACGCATCGATCCGTCGGCCTTCGGCCAGCGCCGCGTCGTCGCCCTTCAGCACGGCCGCCCCGTCGAGCCCTTCACGGGCGAGCCGCGAGACGAGGACGGCGATCCGGTCGGCGTCGCGGGCGAGGAACCGGGTCAGGTTCTCGGCGCGCTGCTCCCGTGTCAGCCTCCGGGGATCGCCGCGATGGAGCGGCGTGTCGGGTGGGTAGTCGCCGAGGCGGGCGGAGAGACGGGCGTAGGGATCGCCGGCCGCCCCACTGGAGCGCGCGGCCGCGCCATCGTCCTGCCGTCCGGACGACCTTCGGCCGCCGAGCCAATCGAGAATGCCGGGCATGGCCCCGGTCTAACAGCCAGCGCGCGACGCGGCCAGCCGTCCGAACCACCATCGAGCCGCGCCGACGACCGGCGCAGTCGAATGCCGGGAAGCCGGCATCCTTGGGAGCCCGCGGGCAGCCCGCGATCCGGTCGAGCCGACCGGGCTTCGCCCCTACGCCGCCTTGCGCTGCCCGGACATCTCCGCCACCGCGATCCCGCCGAGCACCAGGGCGAGGGCCGAGGCCTCGACGAGGCCGAAGGGCTCGCCGACCAGACCCACCGCCAGGATCGCCCCGAAGGCCGGCACGAGGTTGTTGAACAGCCCGGCGCGGTTGGGCCCGATCGTCTCGACCCCGCGCATATAGGCGAGCTGCGCGAGCAGCGACGGCCCGAGCGCCGTGAAGGCGATCAGCGCCCAGCCGGCGGCGCCGGGCCACAGGACGCGGCCGGCGGCCCACTCCGCCGCGAGGAGCGGCACCGAGGTCGCCCAGGCGGCGACCGCCATGGCGGTGAAGAAGGCGAGGCCCGGCACCGCCGGCCGCAAGGGGAGGGCGATGGTGTAGCCGGCGTAGAACAGGCAGGCGAGCAGCACCAGAAGGTCGCCGCGGTTGAAATCCAGCGCCCGCAGCCGGCCGAGGTCGCCGTGGCTCGCCACCAGCACCACCCCGGCGAGCGTGATCGCGGCGCCGACGATCTGCCCGCCCCGCACCGCGACGCCGCGGACGAGGAAGTTCAGGACGAGCACCAGGACCGGAATGGTGCCCTCGATCAGCGACAGGTTGACGGCGCTCGTCAGCGCGCCCGCCTCGTAGGTCAGCGCGTTGAATCCCGTATAGCCGACGCCGCCCATCAGCAGGATCAGCGGCCAGTGCGCCCACAGAACGCGCCGGTGGGCCCAGGTCTCGCGGCCGGCCATCGCGGCGATGGCCGTGAGCGCGATCGACCAGCGCAGGGCGACGAGCGCCTGCGGCGAGACGAGGCCGACCGCGACCTTGCTCGCCACCGCGTTGCCGGCCCAGAGAAACGTCGCGAAGGCGAGAAGCGCGTAGGCGGTCGCGGCCGAACGGCCGCCGCTCACGCCAGGGCCATCAGGAAGCGCTCGATCAGCTCCAGGGCCCGCTGGGTCATGGCGATGGGATAGCGGATGAAGACGTGGCAGCCGCCGGTATAGACCGAGGTGTAGCCGCCATTGTTGGCCGCGGCCCAGCGCATCGACATGAACAGGGTGTCGTCGAGGAGCGGATCGCGGGTGCCGACCGAGAACAGGGCCGGGGGCAGGCCGGCGAGGTCGGCGTAGAGCGGCGACACGTCGGGCGAGCGCCGGGCGACGCCCTCCGGCACGAAGCCGTCGGCGAAGCGGCGGATGTCGGTGGAGTTCAGGACGAGGCGCTCGTCGCCCCAGTTGCGGGCGCTCGCGGTGACGCCGAGGTCGTAGAGGCCGGAAAAGAGGTTGGCGCCGCGGAAGGCCTTGGGCAGCCGGTGGCGGTCGCGCAGGCGCAGGAGCGTCATGACGCTCAAGTGCGCGCCGACCGATTCGCCGCCGATGGTCAGCGCCTCGACCCCGAACAGCTTGCGGCCCTCGTTGTAGAGCCAGAGCGCGGCGGCTTCGCAATCGTCGATCGGGGCCGGGTAGGGATGCTCGGGGGCCAGCCGGTACTCGACCGAGATGCAGACGAAGCCGCAGCGCTCGGCGATGCGCTCGAGCCAGGGATCCTGCTCGTCGGCCCCGCCCCAGATCCAGCCGCCGGAATGGATGTGCAGGTAGGCGCCCCGGGCCTTGCGCTGCGGCCGGATCACCCTGAGCGCCAGCGGCCCGCCGGGACCGGGAATCGTGATCGTCTCGGCCCGCTCGCTGCGGGGCATCGCCGGATAGGCGACGCTGCCGCGCCGGCGGCGCTCGCGCACCTCGGCCACCGGCATGGACCAGGGGTCCGGCGCCTGGGCCTGGGCGGCGATGATCTCCCGGTTCAGCCGCTCGGCGTCGGGATCGGTTTTCGCCGGGTCGAAGAGCGCGTGGTCGATCATGCTCGGGGTATCAATCTCGCGGCGCTGCGCCGCCGGCCTCGCGGGCGGCGGAGCGTCTCGGGGTTGCGGGCGGGCCACCGTCCTGCCCGGTGTGGCACACCGGGCATCTTGGGATAATCCGCGAAGGTTGCCATCTCAGGTCCGGATTGCCAAACGGTGCAATGCGCCGGGCGGCGCAGGGTTTCGTTCGGGATGTGACAATCCCGCAACGCCGGCCGGCAGCGCTCGGGTTGCGTTGCGTCACGGTTCACCGTCCATCCGCAACGGCAGGGTCGCGAGGAAGCATGAGCGAGCAGAGATTCCACCGTCCCTTCGGCGGGCAGGGTGCGGGCCCCCAGGGTGGCCCCCCATTCGGGCAGGAGCCCTACGAGGCGGGCTACCGGCAGGACCGGCGCTCGAACCTGCACCGCTTCCTCGGCGGCTCGCCGGGGGCGGTGCTGGTGCGGCTGGTGTTCCTGTCGCTCCTCGTCGGCGCCGGCATGGCGATGATGGGGGTGACGCCCGGGCTGCTGTTCGCCCAGGCCTACGACACGATCCACTCGCTGATCGCCCTCGGCTTCGAGACCTTCCACGATGCCGGCCGCTGGTTCGTCGCCGGCGCCGTGGTGGTGGTGCCGCTCTGGCTCCTGTCGCGCGTCTTCGCCCGCGGCCGCTGACCGACGATGCGTCCCGCCGTCCCGAGCCGTCCCGGAGCGAGCCCGGAGATCACGCACAGGCGGATCCTCGCCCTCGCCCTGCCGATGACGCTCGCCAACGTCACGACGCCGCTCCTGGGCCTCGTCGGGACGGCGGCAGTGGGGCGGCTCGGCGACGCGTCCCTGCTCGGGGCGCTCGCCCTCGGCGCGGTGGCGTTCGACTACCTGTTCTGGACCTTCGGGGCGCTGCGCATGGCGACCGCCGGCCTCACCGCGCAGGCGACCGGGGCGGGCGATCGCGCGGAGATCGACCGCGCCCTCGCCCGGGCACTCGCGGTGGCCGTCACCGTCGGCCTCGTCATGGTGGCGCTGCAGGGACCGCTCGGGGCTCTGGCGCTCAGGCTGTTCGGCGCCAGCCCGGCGGTGACCACGGCGCTCGGCGGCTACTTCGCCGTCCGGATCTGGTGCGCGCCGTTCACCCTCGCGAACTACGCCATCCTCGGCTCGACCCTCGGGCGCGGGCGCACGGATCTCGGCCTCGGCCTGCAGGTGGCGATCAACGTCGTCAACGTCGCGCTCACCCTGATCTTCGTCCTCGGCCTCGGCCACGGCGTCGCCGGGGCGGCCCTCGCCACGCTGCTGGCGGAGGTCGCCGGCACGGTCCTCGGCCTCGTCGCGCTCCACCGCCTCGGCTCCCGGCCCTGGCGCGTGCCCCTCGCCGAGGTCGCCGAGCGCGCGGGCCTGACCCGGATGCTCGCGGTCAACGGCGACGTGATGGTGCGGACCCTCGCGCTCATCACCGCGCTCGCCCTGTTCACCGGCCTCGGGGCGCGGGCCGGCGACGTGACGCTCGCCGCCAACGCGGTGCTGCAGAACCTCTTCCTGATCGGCAGCTTCTTCCTCGACGGCTTCGCCACCGCCGCGGAAGTCCTGTGCGGCCAGGCGCTCGGCGCCCGCGACGAGGGCGCCTTCCGGGGCGCGGTGCGCCTCTCCCTCGGTTGGTGCCTCGGCTTCGCGCTGGCGGTGTCCAGCTTGTTCCTCGCGGTCGGCGGCCCGTTCATCGACGCGATCACCACCGCGCCGGAGGTGCGGGCCCTCGCGCACGATTATCTGGTCTATGCCGCCCTGACGCCGCTCGCGGCGGCGGCCGCCTTCGCGTACGACGGCGTCTATATCGGGGCGACCTGGACCCGGGCGATGCGCAACCTGATGCTCGTCGCGCTCGCGGTCGACTCCGCGATGCTGGCGGCGACGCGGGATCTCGGCAATACCGGCCTATGGCTCGCCATGCTCACCTTCCTGGCGGTCCGCGGCCTCGGCCAGGCCGCGTTCTACCCGCGGCTCGCGGCCGGCGCCTTCCCGCGGCCGCGGGTCGGACCCCTGACGGAGGCCGCGCGATGATCTCGGGTGGATGCCGGTGCGGCGCGGTGCGCTACGAGGCGGAGGGCGAGGCCTGGAACGTCACGGTCTGCCACTGTGCGGATTGCCGCGGCGCCACCGGCGCACCGATGGTCGGCTGGCTCACCGTAAGGCGGGACAGCTGCCGTCTCAGTACGGAGCCCGCCTGGTTCCGCTCCAGCCCGCGGGCGGAGCGCGGCTTCTGCCCGGCCTGCGGCACGCCGCTCGCCTACCGGGCCGACGACCTGCCCGGAGAGATCGACCTGACGCTCGCGAGCCTCGACGATCCGGAGCTGTTTCCGCCGCGCGACCACGTCTGGGTCTCGCGCCGCCTGTCCTGGGTCGCGCTGCCCCCCGGGCTGCCGGCCTACCCGCAGGCGCGCGGGTCCTGACGCCTTCTCTTCGCCGCCGCACGAGACGATCCCGCATGACGATGGCGGACCCGACCGCTCACCCCGAGACCGATGCGCCGTGCTCGGCTCCCTACCTGGCTCCGCGCGCGGTCGACGACCCGGCGGCCTGCACCTTCCACCACACCATCGACCTGCCCGGCCACGGTACCGTGACGGGGGCCTGGGACCTGCGGCCGACCCTCGACGAGTATCTCGGCCACGTCGCGGTGGCGGGCAAGCGCGTGCTCGATTTCGGCGCCACCAGCGGCTTCCTCGGCTTCGCCATGGAGGCGCGGGGCGCCGAGGTGGTGTCCTACGATTTCGCCGGCGAGGCCTGCTGGGAGATGGTGCCGTATCCGGATTTCGAGCGCGCCGTGATCGCGCCGGAGATCCGCAACCACCTGCGCCGGTTCGAGAACGCCTACTGGTACAGCCACGCCGCCCTCGGCTCCCGGTCGCGCCGGGCCGGCGGCTCGCTCTACGACGTGCCGGAGGCGATCGGCCCCGTCGACGTCGCGGTGCTCGGCAACGCGCTGGCGCGCCTGCGCGACCCGTTCCGGGCCCTCCACGGCACGCTGCGGCTCACCCGCGAGACCGTGGTGGTGACCGAGATGCTGCCGAAATCGCTGCAATTCCTGCGCTGGCTGCCGCGCAGCCTCGGCCTGCCGCTGTTCCTTTTGCCCCGCACCGACCAGCGGATCCGCTTCGACGCCTGGTGGACCATCGCCCCGACCACGATGCAGGAATTCCTGGCGATCCTGGGCTTCGGCGAATCGACGGTGACCTATCACCGCCAGTCCCTGCTCGGGCAGAAGCGCCTCTGCTACACGGTGGTGGCGCGGCGCACCGAGCCGACGAACCCGGAATTGTGAAGGTCTTTGGGATCGAGGCGCGCGCTTCAAAACCCTCCCCCCTCTGCGGGGGAGGGTGGCCCCTGCGTCAGCAGGGGTCGGGAGAGGGGACGCCGTTTCCGGAGAGGTCGCACGCGTCATGAAGGACGCGCCCTGGATCGGCGTCGCGCTGCCCCTCTCCCGGCCTACTCCGTAGGCCACCCTCCCCCGCAGAGGGGGGAGGGGTCAGGGCGGCGCGGGCCGTCCCGACTATCCGCGCCTCACGCCGCGCGCGCCAGCTCCGCCGCGTCGCGCCCGACGACATCCGTGAGGCGCGAGATCCCCTCCGCCTCCATCCGGCGCAACAGACCCACCTTGATCTCCCCGACGAGGCCCGGGCCCGCATAGACCAGCGCCGAGTAGAGCTGGACCAGGCTGGCGCCGGCCCGGATCTTGGTCCAGGCGGCCTCGGCCGAATCGACGCCGCCGACGCCGATCAGCGGCAGGGCGGTTCCGACCCGCAGATAGGCCTCCGCGAGGAGCCGGGTCGAGGGCGAGAAGAGCGGCCGGCCGGACAGGCCGCCGGTCTCCCCCTTCGCCGCCCCGACGAGGCTCGCCGGCCGCGCCACGGTGGTGTTGGAGACGACGAGCGCATCGACGCCGCGGTTTCGCGCGGTGGCCGCCATCGCGTCGAGGCCGTCGAGGCCGAGATCGGGGGCGATCTTGAGCAGCACCGCCGTGCGACGTCCGGCGTCGCGCCCGGCCTCGTCGCGGGCCGCGATCACCCGGGCGAGCAGGTCGTCGAGGAACGCCTCCCCCTGCAGGTCGCGCAGGCCCGGCGTGTTGGGCGAGGAGACGTTGACGGTGATGAAGTCGACGAGCCCGGCGAGGCCCCGCGTGCAGGCGACGTAGTCGGCGAGGCGGTCGGCCGAGTCCTTGTTCGCCCCGATATTGACCCCGACGATCCCCGGCCGGCCGCTCCGGGCCGCGAGGCGGGCCCGCACCACCGTCAGTCCCTCGCTGTTGAGACCGAATCGGTTGATCACCGCCCCGTCCTCCGGCAGCCGGAAGACCCGCGGCCGCGGATTGCCCGGCTGCGGCCGGGGAACCACGCCGCCGACCTCGACGAAGCCGAATCCGAGCCCGAGCAGCGCGTCCGGCGCCCGCGCCCCCTTGTCGAAGCCTGCCGCAAGCCCGACGGGATTCGGAAAGGTCCGCGACATAACCGTTACGTAGAGACGAGGGTCATCAGCCGGCGGATGCCGTACGGGAAGCCGCGCGAGGGCCCCGACGGTCAAGTTGTGGGCGGTTTCGGGATCGACGGCGTGCAGCAGCGGGCGAACGAGCGGAAAGACGGCCGAGAGCAAGATCAACCCCTTGCGAAATCAGGAAAAATATGGGTTCCCCCAGGCCCCGTCGGCAGTGGCGCGACGTGCCGGACGGCCGAGAGCGGCAGCATGCCGTAGAGATGGGGAAACAGGGCGCCGCCGCGGGACGGCTCGTAACGCAGGGCCTCTCCCAATGCCTCTGCGTCAACCTCGATCAGAAGAAGATTGTCCTGTCCCGAGAAGTGCTTGGCAGCCGTCTCGGAGACCTGCGCCGCGGTCGAGAAATGGATGAAGCCGTCCGCCAGATCGACCGGGGCGCCGTCGAACCGGCCGGCCGCCTCGGCTTCACGCCACAGGGGGACCGGGCATATCTTGTAGATCAGGGTCATGGGCGTCGAGGGCCTCCTCGGCGGGGTGCGGGCGAGCGATAGCCGCCCCGGGACGGACCGGCAACGCCCGTTGCCTTTCGGTGAGGGTTCGGTACTTTACATTTGTTAGTTCGCTGGTGAACGTACCCCCCGCGGCAAGCCAGGTCTCCCATGCTGTCCCACGAGCGAATCTGGTCCGCGATCGACCATCTTGCCCAACGCAACAATCTGACGGCGTCGGGCCTCGCCAAACGCGCCGGGCTCGATGCGACGAGCTTCAACCGCTCGAAGCGGATCAGCCCGGACGGACGCAAGCGCTGGCCCTCGACCGAGTCGGTCGCCAAGATCCTGGCCGCGACCGGGGCGACGCTCGACGACTTCCTGAGCCTGATCGAGCCGCGGAACGGCGGCGGCCGCGTCGCGGTGCCGTTGATCGGCAGCGAGAGCGCGATCGGGCATATCGGGGCCAACGGCCTGCCGGGCAACGGCGGCGCCACGGCGGAGGTGGAACTGCCGGGCCTCGGTCCCGAGCGCTGCTTCGCCATCGAGGTCCGGGACGGCGCCCTGTCCCCGCTCTACCGGGAGGGCGACGTGCTGGTGGTCTCCGCCACCGCGGCGATCCGCAAGGGCGACCGGGTGGTCACCTGCCTCGGCGGCGGCAGCATCTTGATCGCCGAGCTGAAACGGCGCACCCCCCGGGCCGCCGAGCTCAGCGGGCCGGCGCCCGGCGATCCCGACCGGGTCGTCCCGGCCTCCGAGATCGCCTGGATGGCCCGGGTGATGTGGGTGCGGCACTAACCCTATTCCGCCGCCTGCCGGTTGCGCCACTGGGTCAGCAGGGCGCGCAGAGCCGCCGGCTTCAAGGGCTTGCTCAGCACCTGGACCCGCTGCGCGTTCGCCGCATCGCGCACGTCGGGCGAGCGGTCGGCGGTGAGGAGCACCGCCGGGATGTCGGCGGCGAGCGCCGCCCGCAGACCCGCGATCAGGTCGAGGCCGGTGCCCTGGTCGAGGTGGTAGTCGGCCACGATCACGTCGGGGCGCAGCCGTCCGCCGAGCACCAGGGCCAGGGCCTCGGAGAGCGAGCCGGCGGTGTGTAAGCCGCAGCCCCAGCTGCCGACGAGCACCCGCATCCCATCGACGATCGCCGGCTCGTTGTCGACCGCGAGCACCGTCAGCCCGGCGAGCGGCACGGTGGCCGGGCGCGGCGCCTCGCCCTGCGCCTCGACCACCGGCCGCAAGGGGGCACCCGGCACCGCGACCGAGAAGGCGGAGCCGCGGCCCGGCCGCGAGGCGAGGCTCACCGGGTGGTCGAGGAGCCGCGCGGTGCGCTCGACGATCGACAGGCCGAGGCCGAGGCCGCGGGCGACCCGCGCGCCCTGGTCGAGGCGCTGGAACTCGCGAAACACCAGCTTCTGCTGCGCCGCCGGGATGCCGAGCCCGGTATCCAGCACCATCAGCACCACCCGGTCGCCGCGCCGCCGCGCGCCGACGACCACGCGTCCTTGCGGCGTGTACTTGATGGCGTTCGACACCAGGTTGTGCAGGAGCCGGCGCAGCATCTGCCGGTCGGAGCGGAGCGCCAGCGAGGAGGGCATCACCGTCAGCCTCAGGCCCTTCTCCTGCGCCAGCGGGCCGAACTCGCGCTGGACCTGGCGAAAGAGCTCCGACACCCGCACGATCGAGAGCTGGGGCTTCAACGCCCCGGTATCGAGGCGCGAGATCTCCAGCAAGGCGGTCAGGATCTCCTCGACGGCGTCGAGGGAGGCGTCGACGTTCTCGGCGAGCGTCGGGTCGGTCGCCCGGTCGCGCTCGACCAGCGCGCTGGCATAGAGCCGCGCGGCATTGAGCGGCTGGAGGATGTCGTGGCTGGCCGCGGCCAGGAAGCGGGTCTTCGAGGCGTTGGCCTCCTCGGCCTCGGCCTTGGCGCGGGTGAGCGCCGCGTTGAGGCGGGTCAGTTCCTCGGTGCGCTCGCGCACCCGCGTCTCCAGCTCCTCGTTGAGGCGGGTGCGGGCCTCCTCTGCGGCGACCGAATCGGTCACGTCGGTATAGGTCGCCACCACGCCGCCATTGGGCAGCAGGTTGGCGCGGATCTCGATCACCCGGCCGCTCGGATGCAGGCGCAGGCGCTGGGGCCCGGATTCGAGCCGGAAGGCGGCGATGCGCTCGCGGACCAGGGTGTCGGCGTCCCGCGCCCCGTAGGCGCCGCGCCCGGCGTTGAAGCGCACGATCGCCTCCAGGCCGATCCCGGTCTGGATCATGTCGGGCGGCAGGTCGTAGAGGTCGGCGAAGGCCCGGTTCCAGACGATCAGCTTCATGTCGCGGTCGAAGACCGTGATGCCCTGCTTGGCGTGATCGAGCCCGTGCTGGAGGACGTCGCGGCTGTACTGGAACGCCGCCGAGGCGTCGTCGAGGAGCTTGAGGGCGGCCTTCGGCGAGACGTTGCGCCGGCGCAGCAGCAGCGACAGGGCGAGCCGGGCCGACGACGCCCCGATCGCCGAGGCGAGCAGGTGCTCGGCGTGGCGCAGTTCGGGCAGGCCGGCGACCGCGTCGTCGCGCAGCGGCCCGCGTCCCTGCGCCTGCGCGAAGTCCTCGAAGGCCCGCACCGCCCGCTCCTCGCCGAGGAAGCGGGCCACCGTCGCGCGCAGCTCGGCGAGGGTCACGGCGCTGCGAAACAGCCGGAAGCTCGGGGCCACGGGCCCGGCCTCGTCGAAGCCGGCGACCTGCCCGAAGGCCTCGGCCTGCAGGCGCTCGATCGCGCTCGGCGGGCGCAGGAGCGAGAACCCGATATAGGCCAGGGTGTTGAGGCCGAGGCTCCACAGCGTGCCGTGGACGAGGCGGGGAAAGTCGTCGACGCCCATCAGCGCCGTCGGGCTCAGCGCCGCGATGCCGAACGGCCCCTCGGCGATCAGCGTCGCCGCCCAGCCGTCGCCCGTCACCAGGCTCGGCAGCAGCAGGGTGTAGAGCCAGACCGCGAAGCCGACGATCAGCCCCGCCGCGGCGCCCAGGCCCGTGCCCCGGCCCCAGGACAGCGCCCCGACGAAGGCCGGCCCGATCTGCGCCACCGCCGCGAAGGACAGGAGCCCGATCGAGGCGAGCGCCACCTCGCCGGCGATCCGCGAATAGGCGTAGGCCACCAGCACCACCGCGACGATCGCGATGCGGCGCACCACCAGCACGTAGCCGCCGAGATCCGGCGCGCCAGGCTCCGGCGAGGGGGCGCCCGCCACGAGGTTGCGCCGGCGCAAGGCGACCGGAATGACGAGATGGTTCGAGATCATGATCGCCACGGCGACCGACTCGACGATCACCATCGCGGTCGCCGCCGAGAGACCGCCGATAAAGGCGATGAGCGCGATGCCGTCGGCCCGCTCGTGCAGGGGCAGCGCCAGCACCGTCATGTCGCGCTGCACCGTACCCTCGGGGAAGAGGGCGAGGCCGGCGAGCGCCAGCGGCACCACGAACAGGTTGATG
Source organism: Methylobacterium sp. 174MFSha1.1 (assembly GCF_900116815.1). Taxonomy (NCBI): domain Bacteria; kingdom Pseudomonadati; phylum Pseudomonadota; class Alphaproteobacteria; order Hyphomicrobiales; family Methylobacteriaceae; genus Methylobacterium; species Methylobacterium sp. 174MFSha1.1. Next base: position 207,855 of record NZ_FPCB01000010.1, read on the forward strand.
ATCACGAGGTAGAGCGGGAAGGTCCAGGCCGCCCGTCCGACATCGGCGACCGCGCGGTTCTCCACCACCGCCATGTGGAACTGGCGCGGCAGCAGCAGCACGGCGGCGGCCGAGAGCAGGGTCTGGACGATCAGCGTCGCGGGGCCGGAGGTCTGCCCGACCAGGGTGCCGAACCCGTGGACGGCGCTCGAGGCCTCCGGCAGGTCGCCCAGCATCCAGCCGACCACGAAGCCGCCGACGGTGAGGAAGGCGAGGAGCTTGACGAGGGATTCGAGAGCCACCGCGAGCGTCAGCCCGTCCTGGTGCTCGGTGGCGTCGGCGTGGCGGGTGCCGAAGGCGACCGCGAAGCCCGCCAGCACCAGGGCCACGAACAGGCTGAGATCCCCCAGCATCCCGGCCGGTGCCCCGACCCCGTCGGTGGCGCGCAGGAAGACCTGGAGCGAGGCGGTCACCGCCCGCAATTGCAGCGCGATGTAGGGGACCGCGCCCACCACCGCGATCAGGCAGACCAGCGCGGCGATGCGCTCGCTCTTGCCGTAGCGCGCGGCGATGAAGTCGGCGATCGAGGTCGAGTTCTGGGCCTTGGCGATCCGCACCACCCGGGCGACGAACCGGTAGCCGAGGCCGACTACCAGGACCGGGCCGACATAGATGGTGAGGAAGTCGAGGCCGGCATGGCTCGCCAGGCCGACCGAGCCGAAGAACGTCCAGGAGGTGCAGTAGACCGCGAGCGACAGGGCGTAGATCGTCGGCCGCACCCGCGCGTCGCGCATCAGGGTCCGCCCGGCCACGTCGCCCCAATGGGCCACCGCGAACAGGGCGCAGATATAGACGAGGGCCGCCAGCACCACCGTCCAGCCCGCGATCATCGGCGTCGTCCATCCCCGGCCCGGGCGGGGGCCCGGGCTTTGCTCGTGTGCGGGGCTTTAAAGCATCTCGGGGTCGGAGGCACGTGGTCCGGGGCGTGGCTGTCGTCAGACGACGTCGATGGCCTGCTTCAGCACCACGCGGGCGCCTTCGGCATCGATGTCGGGTCCGAACGAGACGTCGGTGCCGTGCGCGAAGCTGTTGCGCGATCGTCGCACGCGCTGGAGATCGGTCAGCAAGTCGGCATCGAGACTTGGCTTCAAGAGTTCGATGATGCTCGCCAGGTCCTGATACTCCGTGGCACGGCGCAGCAGGCCCAGGCTGTGCCTCGGCAATCCCCCACGTCGCACAGCCGCCTCGCCCACCGCGTTCAAGACGCCGACGTAGTTTCCGATGCGGGTGCGGGCGGAGCGCTCGTAACTCGCGGCCATGTCCAGGATCGCGAGGTGCTCGATCAACCCGGCGATCTCATCGAAGATCCGCTCCAGCTTCCTAACGGCGTCCTTTGGTCTGTCCCCGACCTCGGTGAGACCAAGATCGAGCCATTTGTCGTGTCCCGGGTTGCGCGTCGCATGCTCGCGCGCCTCCGCGACGAGTCGGGCCAGAACCCGCGAGCGTTGAAAGGCACGGTCGATCGGAGCGGAATCGGCCATGCCGGGATCACCGGAGGAGCGCGTCGAGCGCCGCTTCAAAGCGGTCGCGCGTGAGCGGCTCGAGGTTCGGTGCGGTCTGTCCCGGCTCCGGCGGAGGCCGCAAGCACCATCCACCCTGGGCGTCGTCGATCGTGCGGATGAGAGTGTACCGGATGGCCTGATGCAGCAAGCCTTGCCGGTACATGTCGATGCGGCCGGCTGCACCGACGACGACCCGGGCGATCGGCTGCAGCCTGACGACCCGCGTTCCCGCCCGCAACGTCATCGCCTGCACGGTGTACGGGCCGAGGCTGTCCTCGTCGATCTCCACGTCTTGCAACTCGATTGCGAGGGAGTCCTCGCGGACGAACTCTGCCAGCCACCGTGCGATCTCATCCTCGACCGCGATGACCGACGCCTGCCATCGTGCGATGAGGTTCACCCGGTCATCATCGACGCGCACGTCCCGAACGGCCTGGGCCGAGGCCGCGCGCAAGGTGTCGCGAAGAGCCATCCATCTCTCCCGGCATCAATGGGGATTGGTGCCTCAGACTATCAGGCTTGGCCTGCCGAGACGAGCGAGGCCGGCCCCAGCGAACCAGCCACGTCCGCCGCGGGACGCCTATGCATCGGAGCGGTCGATCCTGGTCACCGAGCACGGGAAACGGCTTGCCCGTCGTCTCCCGCACTTGGGCACGTTCAGCCGTGGCAGGCGCAGCCGGCATGCTCGCAGCCGGCGTGGTGGGGGTGGCCCTCGGCGCATTCCTCGCAGCAGAAGGCCTTGCCGTCGCGGGACACGGCGTTGGCCACCGGGACCACGCAGACGCAGTCCTCGCAGGCGCACTTCACGGTCTCGGCACTGGTGCTGGTCATGAATCCTGTTCCTCTTCGGGGTGATCGTGAGAATGGTGGGCGTGCTCGTGCGGCTCGGTATAGTGGGCGACCATGCCGCGCAGGACGTCCCGCACGTGATCGTCGTCGATCGCGTAGGCGACGTGCCGGCCGTGGCGGATCGCGCGCAGGATGCGGGCGGTCCGCAGCAGGCGCAGGTGATGCGAGGTCAGCGATTGCGACAGGCCGAGCCCCTCGCCGATCTCTCCGACCGTGCGGTCCGCTTCCAGGCAGGCGAGCACGATGCGCAGGCGATTCGGCTCTCCGAGGAGCCGGAACACCTCCGCCACGTCACCGACCTGCTCCGACGACAGGAGCCGCACGCCCTCTTCCCCAACACATGAACACGTGCTCATGTGTTGCTGACCTTGTGAAAAGTGTCTAGGGGTGGCGCGCTCAATCGTCGTCGATGTCGGCGGGCGAGCCCGGTGCCATCGGGCCGCTCTCCTCGACGTCGTTGTCGTCGAACAGGCCCGGCGGTCCATCGAAGCCGACGACCCCGTCCGGGTTGTCCGGGGTGACGTATGACTCGAACGGCGGGGACTGGCCGTCCTGCTGGAGCCGGCGCTCGAGGCGCCGCTCGCGCCGGAGGTCGCGCTGGATCGGCACCTCCTCCGCCCCTTGCGCGAGCAGGGGAGCGCCGGCGTCGGTGCAGACCGCGCCGAGCAGGGCCGCTGCCACCATTGCCCTCATCGTCGCCTCCCTCGTCCCTCAGCATCATTCGCCGAAGTGGTCACCGGTTCGGCGCCGAAAATGATGCAAAAACAGAAAGCCAAGCAGAGTTGCCCTGTGCAGCTCTGCTTAGGCATGACGCCTCGCCGACCCTACTCTGCCGTCCGGCGGCGTTGTCGTCTGCCGCTCCATTCGGTGGTGCCGAACGCGAACGACCCCGCGGCGCTTCCGGCACCGCGGGGTCGTTGGAAAAACCAGCCGAGAGAGGGGCGGCGGCGTTCAGGCCGCCGCGCGCCCGCGCATCAGGTCGGCGCCGTTGCCGACGACGCGGGTGTAGAGCGAGGAGTAGCTGTCGGCGGCCTTGTCCCACCCGAACTCGCGGGCCATGGCGTTGCGGCGCATCGCGCCGAGGCGGCGCTTCGAGGCGAAGACGTCGAAGGCGCGGCGGATCGCGCCGCTCAGGCCCTTGAGTGAGGATTCCCCGAACAGGAAGCCGGTGACGCCGTCCTCGACCGTGTCGGCGAGGCCGCCGGTGCGGTGGGCGATCGGCAGGGAGCCGAAGCGCTGGGCGTACATCTGGGCGAGGCCGCAGGGCTCGAAGCGCGACGGCATCAGCAGGAAGTCGCTGCCGGCGAACATCCGGTGGGCGTCGGTCTCCTCGAAGCCGACCCGCACCCCGACCGAGCCGGGATGGCGCCGGGCGAGGTCGAGGAAGGCGGCCTCGAAGCGGGGCTCGCCCTGGCCGGTCACCACGAGCTGGCCGCCCTCGGCGACGATCGATTCGGCCGCCGCGAGGGTCAGGTCGACGCCCTTCTGGTGCACGAGCCGCGAGACGATGGCGAAGAGCGGCCCGCGCGAGACGCCGAGGCCGAAGCGGGTGCGCACCGCGTCGGCATTGGCGCGCTTGCCCTTCCAGTCGTCGGGCTCGAAGCGGGTGGCGAGGTGGGGATCGGTGCGGGGATCCCAGGATTCGTCGATCCCGTTGAGGATGCCGGCGAGCCGGCCCTGATGGGCGCGGGTGCGCAGGAGCCCGTCGAGGCCGCAGCCGAATTCCGGCGTGGTGATCTCGTGGGCGTAGGTCTCGCTGACGGTGGTGACGTGCGAGGCGTAGTACAGGCCGGCCTTGAGGAAGGACAGCTTGCCGTAGAACTCGACCCCGTCGATGTGGAAGGCGCTCTCCGGCACGCCGAGGCGGCCGAGATTCTCCCACGGGAACAGGCCCTGATAGGCGAGGTTATGGATGGTCAGCACGCTCGGCGTGCGCAGGCCGCGCCAGGCGAGGTAGGCGGGCGCCAGCGCCGTCTGCCAGTCGTTGAGGTGCAGGAGGTCGGCGCGCCATTCGGGGTCGATCCCTTGCGCGATCTCGGCGGCGGCGAGGCTGAGGCGGCCGAAGCGCAGGTCGTTGTCGGGGAAGTCGACGCCCTGGTCGCCGTAGGGCGTGCCGTCGCGCTCGTAGAGGCCGGAATTCAGGATGACGTAGACCGGCAGGCCGTCGCCGGTCTCGATCAGGCCGAGGTCGCAGGGCGGCATCTCGGCGCTGCCGGGGAGCTGGGCCACCACGGCGATCTCGGGGTGGCGGTCGACGACCTGGCGGTAGCCCGGGATCAGGATGCGGACGTCGTAGTGCTGGCGCAGGGCCCGGGGCAGGGAGGCCGCGACCTCGCCGAGGCCGCCGGTCTTCACGAAATCGGCCATCTCGGGCGTGGCGTAGAGGATCCGCGGCTTGAGCGAGCCGCGCAACGCCTCGACGGCTCTCCCCGGAGAGCCCCCAGACGGCAGGACCGGCGCTTGCGAAGCCGACCGTGCCGACGCCGGAAATGTCATGAAGAGCCCCCACGCCGCGAGCCGGACGGATTGCGAGCGGACGATGCCGCGGCGTACTGCCACGACAACGCGCGATACCGATCCCGGTTCCAGTGCACTGCACAATATCATGGATCGCCGACGCGGCAAGACGATTTTGATTAACGAAAAGCAAAAATCCCGATCTTTGCCGAATCCCGAAGCTGTGCCGCTCCCCACCGGGAGCTTAGGCGGGTAAAGGTCGGGCTCAGCCGTTCGCCGCCGGCGCGCGCCGGATCAGCGCCAGGGCCTCGTCTCCCGCAAGTGCGAAATGCCCTTCGTCCGGCCCTTCGCCGCGCCGGCCGCCCGCGCTCGACAAGAGCACCTCCCAGGAGGCATCCGCCGGCACCGGAACCTTGCAAGCCTCGTGCCCGAAATTGAGGGCGACGCGGATCACCGCGTCGCCGTGGAGGCGCTCGTAGACGAGCACGTCGCCGGAGACCGACACCGCCCGGTAGGCGCCGACGCTCAGCGCCGGGTGTTCGCGCCGCAGTGCGATCAGGCGCCGGTGCAGGGTCAGGATCGAGGCGGGATCGTCGCGCAGGCACTCGACGTTGCGGGTCTGGGCCTGGGGATCGAGGGGCAGCCAGGGCTCGACGGTGGAGAAGCCGGCCTGCGGCCCCGGCGCCCACTGCATCGGCGTGCGCTCCGGGTCGCGGCCGCGGCCGGGCTCGTTGTGCTCCCACGGGTCGCGGACGCGCTCGGGCGGGATCGGCACCCGGCCGAGGCCGATCTCGTCGCCGTAATAGAGCGTCGGCGTGCCGCGCAGGGTGAGGAGCAGGAAAGCCGCCACCCGGGCCTGCGCGTCGCCGATCCGGGCGGCGATGCGGGGCTGGTCGTGGTTGCCGAGCACCCAGTTCGGCCAGCCGCCCTCCGGCAGGGCGGCCTCGTACTCGGCGATCAGCTGCGCCACGGCATCGGCGTGCCACGGCGTCTGGATCAGCTGGAAGTTGAACGGCAGATGCGCGCCCGACAGGTCGACGCCGTAATACGCCACCAGCCGCTCCAGCGGCAGGTAAATCTCCCCGATCAGCACCCGCGCCTCGTACTCCTCCAGCACCGCCCGCATCTCGGCGATGACCTGCATCACCTCGGGCTGGTCGGCGGAATGGAGCTGGACAAGAGTGTTGATCTCGGGCTCGCCGGCCACGTAATCCGGGTTGACCGGATTGTCGCGAAGGGCCTCGTCCTTCATCAGGTGCCAGATCACGTCGACCCGGAACCCGTCGACGCCGCGGTCGAGCCAGAAGCGCAGCACGTCCATCATCGCGGCGCGGACCTGCGGGTTGCGCCAGTTCAGGTCCGGCTGCTCGCGCAGGAAGGCGTGGTAGTAGTATTGTCCCGTCGCCGGATCGAGCGTCCAGGCCGGACCGCCGAAATTGCTGATCCAGTTGTTCGGCGGCCCGCCATCGGGACCGGGATCGCGCCAGATGTACCAGTCGCGTTTCGGATTGTCGCGCGAGGACCGCGCCTCGCGGAACCAGGGATGCTCCTCCGAGGTGTGGTTCGGCACGAAATCCACGATCACGCGCAGGCGCCGGCGATGCGCCTCGGCCACGAGCGCGTCGAAATCGGCCAGCGTGCCGAAGAGCGGATCGATGTCGCAGTAATCCGAGACGTCGTAGCCGTAATCGGCCATCGGCGAGCGGCAGACCGGCGACAGCCACACGGCGTCGACCCCGAGCCAGGCCAGGTAATCGAGCCGGGAGGCCACGCCCTTGAGGTCGCCGACGCCGTCGCCGTCGGTGTCCTGGAACGAGCGCGGATAGACCTGATAGACGACCCCCGCCTTCCACCACAGCTCGCCCGCCAGCAGGGTGGCAGGCTTCGCGTCGTCGGTCATGCTGGGCTCCTGGGGGCGGACGGCACCGGGCTAGGAAGTTGCGGGGTTGAGCCGCCGGGCGGTCACCCTTATAGGGAGCGCCCGCGGCGGGGCGTCCCGTAGGGAAACCGTCCTGTCGCATCCGGTTCCCGTGCCTCCGTGCGCGGGACCCAAGCGTGGCACGCCTGCATCACCGGCGGCCGCGACACCGTCATGACGGCCCCGGCATGGAGGGAGGCGCGATCCGCGCCCGTGCCGGGACGACCCGCGGCCGATCCGCCGGAAGAGCGGCGCGCCGTGGCCGGAAGGTCAGACCCTTGATGCAACCCTGCCCTAACGGTTATCCATTCCCTAGGGGCAAGGCTTAACCCTAAGGTCCGACCTGCGGGGAAGCCCGAAAGCGTTCACACTCGCTTCAGGCCGCTTCGCCAAAATCAAGTCTCGTTTCCGTGAGACGTGTCGGGACAGCAACACGCGGCGACTCGCGTGCTCAAGCTTAGTCTCGGCGTCTCGACATCGCCGTCCCACAGCCACACGATGCTGCCGTGGCCAAAGGTTTGCTGCACAGCACGCGACGTGAGATCGCGCTGCAGCACCCGAGAGACCTGCGGCAGGGAAGGGGGTTCCAAGGTGCTGAACGAAGTTCTTCTGTCCGGTCGCCAGCGCGAAGAGGCTCAACGGGAGGCGCAGGCGTCCCATGATGCCGAGACCTCGCGCTCCTGGATGCCACAGGCGGCGCCCGCCGCGCCGGCGGGCGACGAGGTCACGGTGATGCGCACCGCGATCCTGTCGAAGCTCGCCTACGCTTTGGGCAAGACGCCCGCCACCGCCCGCGACCGCGACTGGTTCGTCGCCACCGCGCTCGCCCTGCGCGACCGCGCGGTCGCCGCGAGCGCGATCTCGGCCGGGATCGTGCCGCCGAAGCGCGTGCACTACCTCTCCCTCGAATTCCTGATCGGGCGTCTGCTCTCCGACGCGTTGGGCAATCTCGGCGTCGCCGAGACGGTGCGGGCGGCGCTCGCGGGCCTCGACGTCGACCTCGACGCGGTGGCGGGCGCCGAGCCCGACGCGGCGCTCGGCAATGGCGGCCTCGGGCGGCTCGCCGCCTGCTTCATGGAGAGCATGGCGAGCCTCGCCATTCCCGCCTACGGCTACGGCATCCGCTACGATCACGGCCTGTTCCGGCAGGTGATCGAGGACGGGGTCCAGCGCGAGGTGCCGGAGACCTGGCTTTCCGAGGGCAACCCCTGGGAGTTCGAGCGCGCGGAAGCCGCCTGCGAGGTCGGCTTCGGCGGCGACGTGGCGATGAGCGTCCAGCCGGACGGGACGCTCCGCCGCGTCTGGCGCCCGGCCGAGATCGTGCGCGCCGTGCCCTACGACACGCCGGTGATCGGACGGGGCGCCAAGCACGTCAACGCGCTGCGCCTGTGGGCGGCCCGCGCGCCCGAGGCGATCGACCTCGCGCGCTTCAACGCCGGCGACCATGTCGGCGCGGTGGCCGAGCGCGCCCGGGCCGAAGCGATCTCGCGGGTGCTCTATCCCAGCGACGGCACGCCGGCCGGCCAGGAGCTGCGCCTGCGCCAGGAATTCTTCTTCACCTCGGCCTCGCTCCAGGACCTGGTGCGCCGCCACGTCGCCGAGCGCGGCGACCTGCGCTCGCTGCCCGACCACGCGGCGATCCAGCTCAACGACACCCATCCGGCCATCGCCGTGCCGGAGCTGATGCGGCTCCTCGTCGACCTGCACGGGATGTCCTGGGAAGATGCCTGGCACGTCACCACCCAGACGCTCGGCTACACCAACCACACCCTGATGCCGGAGGCCCTGGAGACCTGGCCGGTGGAGCTGATGGAGCGGCTGCTGCCGCGCCACATGCAGATCATCTACCTGATCAACTGGATGCACCTCGAGGAGGTGTCGAAGCACGGTGCCTCGGTCGCGCAGCTCGCCGAGGTCTCGCTGATCGACGAGAGCCATGGCAAGCGGGTGCGGATGGGGCACCTCGCCTTCCTCGGGGCGCGCCGCGTCAACGGCGTCTCGGCGCTCCACACCGAGCTGATGCGCCAGACGGTGTTCGCACCGCTCCACGCCCTCGACACCGACAAGATCGTCAACAAGACCAACGGCATCACCTTCCGGCGCTGGCTCCACAACGCCAATCCGGGCCTGACGCGCCTCGCCGTCGAGGCCGTCGGCGCCAAGGTGCTCGACGATCCGCGCCACCTCGAGGGGCTGGCGGCCTTCGCCGACGATGCCGGCTTCCAGGCGCGCTACGCGGCCGTGCGCCGCGAGCGCAAGGAAGCGCTCGCCCGCGTCGTCGAGGACCGCACCGGCATCACCCTCGATCCGGATGCCCTGTTCGACGTCCAGATCAAGCGCATCCACGAGTACAAGCGCCAGCTCCTCAACATCCTGGAGACGGTCGCGCTCTACCAGGCGATCAAGGCCGAGCCGCACCGCGACTGGACGCCCCGGGTCAAGCTCTTCGCCGGCAAGGCGGCGCCGAGCTACCATCAGGCCAAGCTGATCATCCGCCTCGCCAGCGATGTCGCCAAGCGCGTCAACGCCGATCCGGACGTGGCCGGCCGCCTGACCGTGGCCTTCGTGCCGAACTACTCGGTGAGCCTCGCCGAATCGATCATCCCGGCCGCCGACCTGTCGGAGCAGATCTCGACCGCCGGCCTCGAGGCCTCGGGCACCGGCAACATGAAGCTCGCCCTCAACGGCGCGCTCACCATCGGCACCCTCGACGGCGCCAATATCGAGATCAAGGACCATGTCGGCCCGGAGAACATCTTCATCTTCGGTCTCGACGCGGCGGGCGTGCAGCGCACCCAGAGCCAGCCGGGCTATGCGGGCCGGGCCATCGCGGCCTCGCCCCGCCTGCGCAACGCCCTCGACCTGATCGCCGCGGGCGGGTTCTCGCCCGGCGAGCCGGGCCGCTTCCGCCCGCTCGTCGACGAGCTGACCCACGGCGACCGCTTCCTGCTCACCGCCGATTTCGACGATTACTGGCGGGCGCAGCGCGAGGTCGACGCGGCGTGGCGCAAGCCCCGGACCTGGTGGCGTTCGGCGATCCTCAACACCGCCCGCACGGCGTGGTTCTCGTCGGACCGGACGATGCGGGAATACGCCGAGGAGATCTGGCGGGTGCGGGTGGGCTGAGACCGCTCGACCGTGTGAGACAAAGAGAAGCCCCGCGGCTCGCGCCGCGGGGCTTCTCTTTGTCAAGGTTAAACATTGCCGATATCGACGTTCCACTGCGTCATCCCGGGGCTCGCCGAAGGCGAGAACCCGGGATCCATAACCGCTGACGTCGGAGAATGAAGCGGATCGGTTCCGCCTCGTCCTCTGCCGTCGGCGGTTATGGATCCCGGGTTCCGCTGCGCGGCCCCGGGATGACATCAAGGGTATCAGAATCATCGGCCCGACGTTACGCCGCCGGGATGTATTGATACGTCCAGGTCTCGCTCAGCGTCTCGTCGCCCCGGCGCAGGAACAGCCGCAGCTCCACCGGCTCCGCTCCCGTCACCGCGAGGTCGAATTCGGCCCGCCAGTGGCCCGGCACGTCGTCCGGCACCGCCTCGGTGCGGGCGAGCGGGAAGGTGCCGCGCGACGTAGTGAGCACGGCCTCGGGCTTCACCCCGGCCGGCAGGCGGCCGAGGGGCTCGCCCAGGAACTCGACCACGAACTTGCGCACGCCCTTCGGCCGGTCGGTGCCGGCCTGGCCGCCATTGCCCTCGCGGGTGGCGACGACGCGGGCAAGGTTGCTCGGATAGGGCTCGTCGGCGACCCAGTGCAGGCGGTAGGCGAGGTCGTGCGAGGAACCGGCGCGGGCGGGCTCACTCGGCACCCACATCGCCACGACGTTGTCGTGGATCTCGTCGTCGGTGGCGTTCTCGACCAGCTGGACGCTACCCTTGCCCCAGTCGCCGAGGGGCTCGACCCAGAGCGAGGGCCGGCGGTCGTAGTAGACGCCGTCCTGGTAGTGGTCGAACAGGCGGTCGCGCTGCATCAGCCCGAAGCCGCGCGGGCGCTCATCGGAGAAGGCCGAGACCATGGTGCGGGGCGGGTTGCGCAAGGGCCGCCAGATGCGCTCGCCGGTGCCGGTCCACAAAGCCAGGCCGTCCGAATCGTGCACCTCCGGGCGCCAGTCGGTCGCCGTGGGCTTGGCGGTCTCGGAGAACCAGTACATCGAGGTCAGCGGCGCCAGGCCGAAGCGGCCGACATCCTTGCGCAGGTGCAGGCTCGCCTCGATGTCCATCACCACCGACTTGGTGCGGCGCATCTTGAAGCGGTAGGCGCCGGCGGCCGAGGGGCCGTCGAGGAGCGCCAGCACCGTGACGGTATCGGAATCCGGCGCCGGGGTCTCGAACCAGACGTGGGTGAAGTCCGGGAATTCCTCGGGGCGGTCCGGCATCACGGTGTCGAGGGCGAGGCCCCTCGCCGAGAGGCCGTACTGGTAGAGCTCGCCGATCGCCCGGAAATACGAGGCGCCGAGGAAGGCGACCCAGTCGTTGCGGCGCCAGTCGAGGGGGCCGCCGCGGCGCTCCTGGAAGCGGAAGCCCGCGAAACCCGGATTCGGCGGCAGCCGCTTGGCCGGCGAATCCGCCGGCATCTCGAAGGCGGCCGGGTCGTAGATGATCTCGCGCGCCTGCCCCCCCTCGACCACGTGCATCCGCACCGGCTTCTGGAAGTAGCGGCCGAGATGGAAGAACGTGACCGGGAAGGCGCTCGGGCCGTCGGCCCACAGGGCGTGGTCGGGCTTGTACTTCAGCTTGCCGTGCGCGTCGTAGTCGATCGCCTGCAGGACATCGCGGTCGGGGATCGCCGGCGGCGCGTAGGCCTGAGCGGCGAGGTTCCGCGCCCGGGCCTTGAGGGCATCGAAGCTGAAGGGCTCGGGAGTGCCCAGCGGCAGCTCGGCGGACAGCGCCGCGGGGCCGGAGCCGAGCAGCAGCGCGGCGCCGGCGAGGAGCGTACGGCGGTCGATCATCGCGGTACGCCCCTAGCGGATCGGCTCGATGCTGGTGGCCCGGCGCCAGAGCTGGATCATGATGTACAGGGCGCCCAGGCTGAACAGCACCATCAGCGCGTGGCCGACCATGTCGCCGAGCTCGAAGATGCCGGCGAGCGCCCAGCCCGCCGCGATCGCGACCGCGAAGACCTCGACGCCGACCAGCACCATGATGCTGAGGATGGTGACGAGGCTGCGGGGCTTGAGGGAACCTGATGCGGGCACGCGGCCTGATCCTTGTCCTGATGGCAGGGCGACGGGCGAGGGGACGCCTATCGTTTCATGGCTGCGGGGACTAGCCTGAACCGCAGGGCCGGCGCAACCGCGCGGGCCGGTTCCGTTTCGTCATATCGGTGAGATGCCCGAGACCCCCGTCTTCTCTCGCGCCGCCTGCGCGGCTCCCCACCACCTCGCGGCCGAAGCCGGCCGGGCGATCCTCGACGAGGGCGGCAACGCCGTCGAGGCGATGCTCGCCATGGCGGCGACGATCGCGGTGGTCTACCCCCACATGAACGGTATCGGCGGCGACGGCTTCTGGCTGATCCGCGGTCCGAACGGCGTGGTGCGGGCGATCGAGGCCTGCGGCCCGGCCGGCAGCCTCGCGACGATCAAGCGCTACCGCGACAAGGGCTTTGAGGCGATCCCCGAGCGCGGGCCCGACGCGGCGCTGACGGTGGCCGGCGCCGTCGGCGGCTGGGCGCTCGCCCGCGGCATCGCCCGCGACCTCGGCGGGCGCCTGCCGCTGCCCCTGCTCCTCTCCGACGCGGTCCGGCACGCCCGCGAGGGCGTGGCGGTGTCGCCGTCCGAGGCGCGCTACGTGCCGAAGGAACTCGACACGCTCCACGACCAACCGGGTTTCAAGGACACCTTCCTCATCGACGGGAAGCCCCCGAAGGCCGGGACGAAGCGGGCGCTGCCGGCGCTCGCCGCGACGCTGGAGCAACTCGGCCATGCCGGGCTCGACGATTTCTACCGCGGCGATATCGGCCGCGAGGTCGCCGCCGATCTCGAACGGGCCGGGAGTCCGGTCACCCGGGGCGACATCGAGCGCTACCGGGCGGTGTCGCGGGCGCCGCTCGCGCTGAAACTGTCGGGCGGCACGGTCTACAATTGCCCGCCGCCGAGCCAGGGGCTGGCCGCCCTGATGATCCTCGGCCTCTACGAGCGTCTGGGCACCATCCGCCCCGAGACGGCGGCGCACTATCACGGGTTGATCGAGGCGACGAAGCGCGCCTTCAGGATCCGCGACGCGGTGGTGACCGATTTCAACCGCCTGCGCCACGACCCCGCGACCTTCCTCGCGCCGGAGCGGCTGGAGGCGGAAGCTGCGGCGATCCGGATGGACCGCGCCTCGCCCACCCCGGTGCGCCCGGTCGGCGACGGCGACACGGTGTGGATGGGGGCGATCGACGGACACGGCGTCGCGGTCTCCTACATCCAATCGGTCTACTGGGAGTTCGGCTCCGGCCTCGTCCTGCCGCGCACCGGCATCACCTGGCAGAATCGCGGCCTCGCCTTCTCCCTCGATCCGAAGGCCGTGAACCCGCTGGAGCCGGGGCGGCGGCCTTTCCACACCCTCAACCCGGCCCTCGCCGTGCTCGCCGACGGGCGGGTGATGTCCTACGGCAGCATGGGCGGCGACGGACAGCCGCAATTCCAGGCGCAGGTCTTCACCCGCTACGCCACCTACGGGATGGGCGTCGCCGAGGCGGTGGACGCGCCGCGCTTCCTCTTCGGCCGCACCTGGGGCGCCGAGTCGATGACCGTGAAGGTGGAGGACCGGTTCGACTCGTCCTGCATCGCCGCGCTCGCGCGGCTGGGCCACGAGGTCGAGGAGCTGGGCGGCTCCTACATCGACTCGCTGGGCCATGCCGGGTTGCTGGTGCGCCACCCGGGCAACGGGCGGGTCGAGGCGACGCACGATCCGCGCTCGGACGGGGGGGCGGCCGGGCTCTAGCCTCGTCTCACGGCTTCACCGCCTCGAACAGCAGCATCTGCAACCGGGCCGTCGCGGGGTCGCCGAGCGCGTCCCGGAGCCGGCGCTCCAGTTCCGCGACCAGCGACTCCGGCGCGATCCCGCGCTCGTGCAGCAGGGTGGCGGTCGGGTTGCCGCGCAGGAGGCCGGCCGCGAACAGCCCGACATCCGGCACCGGCGCGTCGAGGCGGACCACCTCGGCGCGAAAGCCCGTGAACCCCGCCTCCTGTACCAGCGTCCGAACCGCGTCGAGGCTCGTCAGGCCGTAGGCGAGGCCGAAGACCCCGGGCTCGCCGGTCGTCTCGACGACGAGGTCGGAGGCGATCTGCGCGTAGGGGTTGGCTGCCCGAGAATCCCAGGTGGTGAACATGACCCGGCCGCCGGGACGGAGCACCCGTGCGGCCTCCCGCATCGCGCCGGCCCGGTCGGGGAAGAACATCACGCCGAACTGGGTGAGCACGAGGTCGAAGGTGGCGTCCGCGAAGGGCAGCGCCTGCGCGTCGGCAGGGCGCAGCTCGACGGCGGGCGCGTCCGACAGGGTCTCCGCGGCGAGCGCCAGCATCGCGGGGGCGAGGTCGGTGGCGGTGATCGCCGTCCCGGCCGGCAGGCGCGCCGCCAGGAGCCGGGTCACCTGCCCGGTGCCGGCGGCGGTCTCGAGCACCCGCTCCGGGGCTAGGGCGGCGACCCGGGCTGCCGTCACGGCGGCGGCCGGCGCGAACATCACCGGCGCCATGCCGCGCTCGTAGAAATCCGGGATCGCGCCGCCGAAGTTGCGTTGGAGGTTCGCGGTCATGGCGTTTCCGCTCCACAGCCGAGGAGCCTTTCCGGGACTATTGTCATAATCCCGTAGGCCATGAAGATGAACAGGCGTTACATGACGTAACCTTCGCGCATGACGGCTACACATGCGAAGGGCCCGGCACCTCGCGGTGCCGGGCCCTTCGCCATCCATCCCCAGGGCTCTAGCGCGGGGCGCGCTTCGCCAGGATCCGCTGCAGCGTGCGCCGGTGCATGTTGAGCCGGCGTGCCGTCTCCGAGACGTTGCGACCGCACAATTCGTAGACGCGCTGGATGTGCTCCCAGCGCACCCGGTCGGCCGACATCGGGTTCTCGGGCGGGTCGGCCCGCTCGCCGGGCTCGGCCATCAGGGTGCCGTGGATCTCGTCGGCGTCGGCGGGCTTCGCCAGGTAGTCGAAGGCGCCGAGCTTCACCGCGGTCACCGCCGTGGCGATGTTGCCGTAGCCGGTCAGGATCACGCCGCGGGCCTCGGGCCGGCGCTCCTTCAGGCGGGCGATCACGTCGAGGCCGTTGCCGTCGCCGAGACGCATGTCGATGACCGCGAAGGCCGGCGGCTGCGCGTCGACCGCCGAGACACCCTCGGCCACGCTCTCCGCCACGTGCACCCGGTAGCCGCGCGCCTCCATCGCCCGGGCGAGACGGGTCGAGAACGGCTTGTCGTCGTCGACGATCAGCAGGCTGCGGTCGGCATGGTTGAGCAGGGCGTCGCCCTCCGGGATGGTCCCCGCCGCGGCCTCCGGGCTCAGTGTTCCGTACTGCGTCATCAGGCGACGCTCCTTGCGAATTTCAGTCAGTCTCTTCAGAGCGTTATATAGGAACGTCGCGCGCCTGCGTCAGGGGTGCGGCGCCCCCCGTACCCGGGTTTCGGTGGCCTTTGGCCTCCCTCTCGAAAACGTGACGCTGCCAGACGATCCGCACCACCGCGCCGGTCGAGGGATCGACCGCGTTGGCGAGGTTCAGCTGCGCGCCGGAGCGCTCGATCAAGGTCTTGGCGATGAACAGGCCGAGGCCGAGGCCGGTCCCGCCCTCCGGTCCGGCACTCTCCTGCGCACTTTTGGCCACATGCTTGGCCGCGCTGCGGGTGCTGACATAGGGCTCGCCGACCCGCAGCAGCACCTCGGGGGCGAAGCCCGGCCCGTCGTCGCGGATCTCGAGCGAGATCCGGTCCGGGCTCCAGCGGGCCTCGATGGCCACGCAGCTCTCGGCGAAGTCGACCGCGTTGTCGACGATGTTGGCCAGCCCGAACATCACGCCCGGATTGCGCCGGCAGGCCGGCTCCGGCCCGTCGCCCTTCGTCGTCACGTCGAGCACGATGCCCAGCGCCCGCTGCGGCGCGACGAGTTCCTCGACGAGGTGGCTGAGGGTGATGGTCTCGATGAAGCCGCCCTGGTCGGCATCGAGCGAGGTGAGCTTGGCGAGGATGCCGCGGCAGCGCTCGACCTGGTCGCGCAGGAGCGCCAGGTCCTCCGCCACGCTCGGGGAGGCGGAGGGCCCGAGCTGGCGGTCGAGCTCCTTGGCCACCACCGTGATGGTGGCGAGCGGCGTGCCGAGCTCGTGGGCGGCCGCCGCGGCGAGCCCGTCGAGCTGCGACAGGTGCTGCTCGCGGGCCAGCACCAGCTCGGTCGCGGCGAGCGCCTGGGCGAGCTGGCGCGCCTCCTCGGCGACGCGCCAGGCGTAAACCCCCGTGAAAGCTGTTCCGAGCAGGATCGCGGTCCAGACGCCCGAGACGTAGAGGAACGGCAGTTCGAGCTTCTCGCCGGCGAACCACGGCAGCGGCCGGTAGACCAGCGCCAAAAGCGTCGAGAGGCCGACCGCCAGGAGGCCGAGGGCCAGGGTCCGGGCCGGCGGGAGGGCGGTGGCCGAGATCAGGACGGGGGCGAGGAACAGGAGGGCGAACGGGTTCTGCAGGCCGCCGGTGAGGAAGAGGAGGGCGGCGAGCTGGATGATGTCGAAGGCGAGCAGCAGCACCGCGGCGTCGTCGCTGAGCCGGTGGCTCGCCGGGTAGCGGATCCGGAGTGTGAGGTTGAGCCAGGACGAGGCCGCGATGACGAGGAAACACCAGCCGAAGGGCAGGGGCAGGCCGAGCCCGAGATGGGCGCCCGCCACCGCCGCGCCCTGGCCGGCCACCGCGAGCCAGCGCAGGCGCACCAGGGTATCGAGGCGCAGGTGGCGGGCGTCGCGCACCAGGTCGGTCTGCAAGGTCTCGAACATGGCGGAAACCATAGTGCGCCGCCGCCCGCCGGCCAGGGCGACGGGACGGAAACCCTTCGCGGTCCAGTGCGTTATTGTCGACGGCGCATGCCCTGGTTCAGGGTTGCCGGCAGGGCGGTTCCGCACCGGTTACCGCACTGCACAAGGCACACGCGGGAGTTGAGGCAAAAAAGGCACAGTTCCACCTTTTGACACCTTGGATTTCCGCAGATGTTGCCCTTCTATATCAAGCCTCTATTGTCCTGGCTCCCAGTCGGGACAGGCGTCTCATGACGGCGGGTGCGCGCGCCGTTGGGTCAATCGTGGACGGTGGCGTCATGGATCTCTCCTATTTCTGGTATGAAGCTGCGCACTGGATGCTGACGCCTGCCCGAGCGGCCGCCGACGCCACGCAGCTCGTGTTCAAGAATCCCGTCAATCCGATCACCTACACGCCCTACGGCCGGACCGTGTCGGCGGCCTGCGAAATGTTCGAGCGCACCACGCGCCGCTACGGCAAGCCGGCCTTCAACCTGCCCACCACCGTGGTCGAGGGCCTGGTGACGGAGGTCACCGAGCGGGTCGTTTGGTCGAAGCCGTTCTGCCAGGTCCTCAAGTTCGACCGCGCCCTGAAGCGCCCGACCACCCAGGCCCAGCCGAAGGTGCTCGTCGTGGCGCCGATGTCGGGCCACTACGCCACGCTCCTGCGCGGCACGGTCGAGGCGCTGCTGCCGGCCCACGAGGTGATGATCACCGACTGGATCGACGCCCGCATGGTGCCGCTCGAGGCCGGCCGGTTCGACCTCGACAGCTACATCGACTACCTGATCGAGATGTTCCAGGCCCTCGGGCCGGACCTGCACGTGATCGCGGTCTGCCAGCCCTCGGTGCCGGTCTTCGCCGCCGTCGCCCGGATGGAGGCGGACGGCATGGAGGGCGTGCCGACCTCGATGACCCTAATGGGCGGCCCGATCGACACCCGCCGCTCGCCCACCGCGGTGAACTGCCTCGCCGCCGAGCGCGGCTCGGAATGGTTCAAGCGCAACTGCATCACCGTGGTGCCGCCGGGCTATCCCGGCACCTGGCGCGAGGTCTATCCGGGCTTCTTCCAGCTCTCCGGCTTCATGGGCATGAACCTCGACCGTCACCTGACGGCCCACTGGGACATGTACAAGCACTTGGTGCGCAACGACGGCGACTCGGCCGAGAAGCACCGCGACTTCTACGACGAGTACCTGTCGGTGATGGACCTGACGGCGGAGTTCTACCTCCAGACGGTCAACACCGTGTTCGTCGAGCACGCCCTGCCGAAGGGCGAGATGCGCCACCGCGACAAGCCCGTCGACCCGACGGCGATCCGCCACTGTGCGATCATGGCGGTCGAGGGCGAGAACGACGACATCTCCGGCGTCGGCCAGACCCTGGCGGCCCACGACCTGACCCCCAACCTGTCGGCCGAGCGCAAGCTCTACCACCTGCAGAAGGGCGTCGGCCATTACGGCGTCTTCAACGGCTCGCGCTTCCGCGCCAACATCGCGCCGCGCATCTCCGCCTTCATGCACGCCATGCAGGGCACGCAGGCCGTCGAGGACCTGCGCGCGGCCTCCTGATCGTCCCGTCCGGCGCCGTCTCATGCGGCGCCGGCTCCCGCCGATGTCACCGGCCCGCTCCTTACGCTCCTGGTTCGCGCACCTCGTCGGCCTCGCGCGATCACGCGGGACGCTGACAGGCTCCGGGTCTCCCGGATACAAGGGTGGCATGCGAGTCGCGCTCCTGCGCCGTTCGGCGCCCGAACCCACCCACGTCACCGTCATCCACGCCGGCACCTGCTATCCGGTCACCGTGCGCCGCCGCGCGGCCGCGCGGCGCATCACCCTGCGGGTGTCGAGCGCTACCGGCGAGATCGTCCTCACCCTGCCGGAGCGCACCGACCTCGGCGCGGCGCAAGCTTTCGCCGATTCGCACGGCGCCTGGATCGCCGCCCGGGTGGCGAAGCTCCCCGAACGCGTCGCCTTCGTGCCCGGCGCGGTCGTGCCGCTGCGCGGCGTGCCCCACCGCATCCTGCACTGGTCGGCGACGTCGGGCGCGACGGTCGCCACCACGGATGCCGACGGCGCCCTGGTGATCGCGGTGTCGTGCGGGCTGCCCCATGTGGCGCGGCGGGTGCGCGACTTCCTGGAGGCCGAGGCGCGCCGCGACCTCACCGCGGCGGTGACGCGCCATGCCGCCACGCTCGGCCGCACGCCGAAGCGTCTGACCGTGCGCGACACCCGCAGCCGCTGGGGCTCGTGCACCGCGGCGGGCCAGCTGAATTTTTCCTGGCGCCTGATCATGGCGCCGCCCTCGGTGCTCGACTACCTGGCAGCGCACGAGGTCGCGCACCTTGCCGAGATGAATCACTCGGACCGGTTCTGGCGCGTGGTCCAGACACTCTCCCCGGGCTACGACGAGCCCGAGGCCTGGCTGAAGCGGCACGGCACCGAGCTGCACCGCTACGGCTGATACGATTTCCGGACGATCAGTTCGGAAATCGTATCACCAGCCCGCGCGGCGCGTGAGCGAGGCCGATTTCCGCATCGCGAAGCGATCAATCGGAAATCGTATGAGTTCAGCCCTTGGTGCGCACCACCACGACGCGCTCGCGCCGCACCGGCCAGGCCGGGCGCGGGTCGACATAGCCCGGAGCGAGGGTGCGCGGCGCGATGCTGTCGCAAGTCTCGCGCTGGCGCAGGATGATCTCGCCCTGTTCGCCCCGCCGCCGGATCACCCCGCCGTCGCGGCAGAATCCGGCGATCTCGGCCGAGCGCGAGGCCCGGCGGCCGCGCGGGTTGCGCGGCACCGGCGGGTGCTCGATCGTCAGCGTCGCGTCCCGGTTGAGCGAGCGCTCGACATAGGTGGTCTCGTCGACCGGCAGCGACTGGGCGGCCGCGGCACCGGCGAGCGGGCCGGCGGCCAGGAGCAGGAGGGCGAGGGAGGTGGCGGCGGGTCTCATCGGGGCTCTCGCGAGGAAGGTGAGGGCGGGGGTCGGTCGATCCGATATGAACCGGAAACCATGCACAACCACTAACGACGGATGCAGCCCGGCTCCTTACCAAGCTAAGCCGGTCCGGCGGCACCGGTTCCCGCCAGGGGCACGCAAGAGGTCCCATGGAGAGTTCCCGACGTCGAAACGGCGCCTCGGCTTGACAGCATCCCGGCCCCGTGGTCGGAACGCCCCCGGGCCGGCGGATGGCCCGGACAGCGGAGCGGTGAGCGGCGTGGGAGACAGCTTGCGACGGATCGGACGCCGGGTGCGGGCCGCCACCCTCGGACTCGCGTTGACGCTCGGCCTGCCGGCCGGGGCCGCCCTGGCGCAGGGCGCGGTCAAGCAGAGCTTCGACGACTGGCAGCTGCGCTGCGAGACGCCCGCCGGCGCCAAGGCCGAGCAATGCGCCCTGGTGCAGTACGTCGCGGCGGAAGACCGGCCGAACCTCTCCCTCGTGGTGATCGTGCTGAAGACCGCCGACAACCGCGGCATCCTGCTGCGGGTGGTGGCGCCCCTCGGCGTGCTCCTGCCCTCCGGCCTCGGCCTCAAGGTCGACCAGGCGGAGATCGGCCGCACCTCGTTCGTGCGCTGCCTCTCCACCGGCTGCGTCGCCGAGGTGGTGATGGACGACAAGCTCATCAGCCAGCTCAAGGGCGGCCAGCAGGCCACCTTCATCGTCTTCCAGACGCCCGAGGAGGGGGTGGGCATCCCGCTCTCCCTCAAGGGGTTCAAGGAAGGCTTCGACAGCCTGAAGTGATCGACGATCGGGAGAGGACCGTGACGGCTCGTAGTCTCCGCACCCTCGGCCTCGGCACCCTGGGCGTCGCCCTGGCGCTGCTGGGCGTGGTCCCGGCGCCGGGTGGGCTCGCCACCCCGGCGCGGGCGCAGGATGCGGCGCCGCAGGAGGGGGGCAATCCGCTCCTCAACATCTTCAAGTACGGCGGCACCACCAAGCCGCCCGAGGCGCCCCCGAACCTCGACGACGTCTATTGCCCGACGCTCGACGTCAGCGAGGGCGGCTCCTCGCTGCAGACCATGGCGGGCGGCAGCGTGCGCACGCAGATCCGCCTCGGCCAGATCAGCCGCTCCTGCCAGCCCGGGCCGAACGGCAGCGTCACCGTCGCGGTCGGCGTGCAGGGCGTGGTCCTGCTCGGGCCCGGCGGCGCCCCCGGCCGCTTCAACGCTCCGGTGACCATCACCGTCAAGCACGGCACCCAGGTCATCGCCCGGCGCAGCCGCCAGGCCGCGGCGACGATTCCCACGGGCAGCGCCAGCGGCACCTTCACGGTGGTGGAGGAGGGGATCTCCGTCCCGGCCAACCTCGCGCAGGATTTCGAGATCGAGGTCGGCCTCGGCGGCGGGTCGAAGCCCGCGCGGGCGCCGCGGCGCAAGCCCGCCGCCCCGGCGCCGGCCGACGGTTGACCGCCAGGGTGGCGCCCTGGCGCATCGCCCCCCGCCCGGACGATCCGGATTTCTCCCGAGCCCTGGTCTTCGAGCGGCCGACCGCCGGACGCTGGCTCGCCCTCGACTACGCCCTCGACCGCTTCGCCGCGCCGGTGCGGCCGATGCTGCGCTTCGCGCGGGCGGACGGGTCCCACGAGGATGCGCTGCTGCCGGGCCCGGTGCTCGGCCGCGCCTCCTGGCTCGGCCCGGTGCCGCCGGGCACGGACGAGATCCGGCTCGCCGCCCCGGCGGAGGGGTTCCGGATCGAGGCGGCGCAACTCCTTTCCCGCACGGCGGTGCTCGCACTCTGCGCCCGGCGCCGGCCGGAAAAACTGCCGGTCGCGCTCTACCAGTGGCTGCGCCGCGACGGCCGCCGCCTGCGCAACACCCTGCGCATCGCCGTCGGCGTGCGGCCGCCGGCGCAGTACCCGCTCTGGAAGGCCGAGCGGGCGCGGCCGTTCGAGCCTGCCTTCGACCGGGTGCCGCCCGGGTTGCCGCGCCTCGGCCTGATCCTGGAGGCGGCGCCGGAGGAAGAGGAGGCCGTGCGGCGTACCCTCGCCACCCTGCTGGCCCAAGGCCATCGCGACTGGCGCCTCGCCCTGCACTGGCGGGGACAGGCGCCCGCCGGCTTCGCCGCTGATCCGCGGATCTCGGCGGAGGCCCTGCCGGACGGGGTCGCGATCGGCTTTCTACGCCCCGGCGATGCGCTGGCACCCGACGCGCTCACCCATCTCGCCGCCGCCTTCGCGGGGCCTGCGCCCGCCGACTTGGCTTACGCCGACAGCGAGGCCGAGACGCCGGAGGGCCTGCGTCCCCGGCTCAAGCCGGGCTGGAGCCCGGATCTCGCCCTGACCACGCTCTATCCCGGGCGGCCGCTCCTGGTGGGACGGGATCTCGTCGCGCGCAGCGGCTGGACGCCGGGGCAGGGGGCCCGGGCGCTCCTCCTCGCCGCCGCCCTCGCTGCTCCTGAGCGGGTGCGCCGCATCCCCCGCCTCCTCTGCCGCGTCGCGCCGGACGTGCCGGATCCCGACGGCCACGCCGCCGACTTGGAGCGGGCCCTCGACCGGGCCGGCTCGCACGCCGCGCTGGTGCGGACCGGCGACACCCTCGACCTCGACTGGCCGCTCCCCGATCCGGCCCCCCTGGTCTCGGTCGTCGTCCCGACCCGCGACCGGCCGGACCTGCTGCGCGTCGCCGTGCGGGGCGTGCTGCACGACACCGCCTATCCGGCGCTCGAACTCGTCATCGTCGACAACGGCTCGACCGATCCGGTGGTGGCCGCCCTCTACGCCGAGTGGGAATCCGATCCGCGGGTGCGGCGGCTCGACCGGCCGGGCCCGTTCAACTTCTCGCGCCTCGTCAACGACGGCGCCGCGGCGAGCCGCGGCGAGGTGCTGGTGCTCCTCAACAACGACGTCGAGGTGCTGCACCCGGACTGGCTCTCGGCGATGGTGCGCCAGGCCCTGCGGCCGGAGGTCGGCGCGGTCGGCGCCAAGCTCCTGTTCGGCAACGGGCGGATCCAGCATGCCGGCGTGGTGGTCGGGCTCGGTGGCCGGGCCGGGCACATCCTGCGCAACCGCCCCGCCGACACGCCGGGCCATCTCGGCCGGCTCACGGTCGCGCACGAGGTGGCGGGCGTCACCGCCGCCTGCCTGGCGGTGGCGCGCCGGAAATTCGAGGCGGTCGGCGGGCTCGACGCCGAGGCGTTTCCGGTCGATTTCAACGACATCGACCTCTGCCTGCGCCTCGCCGCCGCGGGCTGGCGCTCGGTCTGGACCCCGCGGGCCGTGCTCGCCCACCACGAATCGGTCAGCCGCGGCCCGAGCGTCGGCCCGGCCCGGGCGCGGTTCGAGGCGGAGGGCGACCGTTTCGCCGCCCGCTGGCGGGGGGTGATCCGCGACGACCCGTATTACCACCCGGCCTTCTCGGTCACGACCTTCGGGGAGGAGCTGGAATGAGGCTGCCGCCTCATCCGGCCTTCGATACCCTACGCTTCGCGGAACACCGGCCCGGTCCCGCCCGGCGCGGGCTCGTGCGGCTGCTCCTGGCGCTGAAGCGTCCGGGCGAGGCGTGGCAGGTCGCCCGGGCCTTCCTCGCCGGCAAAAGGGTTCGGGCGCGCGACCGCGCCGCCATCCTGTGGGGCGCCCGCCACGCCCTGACGCCGCCGCCCGTGCCCGCGGGCGAGGCCGAGGCTGTGCCCGGCCTGCGCGTCGCGACGCCGGCGGAGATCCTGTCCGGCGGCGCCGGACCGGCCGACATCGTGGTGCTGACGGCGCCGGGACACCGGCTCGTGCCGGGGGCGGCCACCGCCATCGCGGAGGCGTTCGCGGCCGAGCCCGGCGTCACCGCCCTCTACGGCGACGCCGTGGTGCTGGGTCCCGGGGGGGCGCCGCGTCTGCCGGTGCTGCGCCCGGCCTTCGACCCCGATTACCTCCTCGCCGCGGATTACATCGGCCCGGTTGTCGCCTGTCGCCGGGCGGTGCTGGACCGGCTCGGGCTCGATCCCGCCCTGCCGGGAGCGGAAGCCGCCGACCTCCTGCTGCGGCTTAAGGCCGGGGAGGTGCGCCACCTGCCGCGCCTCCTCTCGACCTGGGCGCCCGACGCGGCCGCGCCTCCGGCGGGCTGGGCGGAGTCGCGCCGGGCCCTGGCCGAGCGCCACCTCGCCGGAGCCGGCCGGGTCGAGGCGGCGGGCGGCATCCTCGCCTTGCGCCGCGACCTGCCCGCGCCGCCGCTCGCCAGCCTGATCATCCCGACCCGCGACCGGGTCGAGCTCCTGCGGGCCTGCATCGAGAGCCTGCGCGCCCGGACCGACTGGCCGTCCCTCGAGATCATCGTCTGCGACAACGACAGCCGTCACCCGCGCACCCTCGCCTATCTCCAGCGCCTGGCGGGGGAGGGGGTGCGGGTGCTGCCCTGCCCCGGCCCGTTCAACTTCGCGGCGATGAACAACCGGGCCGCCGCCGAGGCGAACGGCGCGCTCCTGGTCTTCGTCAACAACGACGTGGTGGCCCACCGGGGCGACTGGCTGCAGCGGATGGCCGAGGAGGCCCTGCGGCCGGAGGTCGGGGCGGTGGGGGCGAAGCTCCTCGACATCCGCGAGCGGATCCAGCATGGCGGAATCGTGCTCGGCACCGGCGGCCTCGTCACCCACGCCCACCGCCACTTCCCCGGCAAGGCGCCGGGCTACCTCGCCTCGTTGCGGGCGACGCACCGGGTCTCGGCGGTGACGGCGGCCTGCCTCGCGGTGGAGACCGAGAAATTCCGGGCGGTGGGGGGCTTCGACGAGGCGGCCTTCGCGGTCGATTTCAACGACGTCGACCTCTGCCTGCGGCTGGAGGCGGCGGGCTACCGGACGATGATGGTGCCGGGCGCTGTGCTCTACCACCACGAGGCGGCGAGCCGGCGCTGGAACCCGGAGGCGAAGAGCCGCCACGAAGCCGAGGTGGCGGCGTTGCGGGCGCGGTGGGGAGCGCGGCTGGAGGCCGATCCCTGGTATCATCCGGGGTTCGATCCGCGGGCGGGGACGTATGTGCGGATGCGGGAATGGGAGGGAGCGGGTCCGCGTTGAGCGGGTCGTCCACGGACACCTCGACGATCATGGCACCCTCGATGTCATCCCGGGGCCGCGCAGCGGAGCCCGGGATCCATAACCGCTGACGTCTCGAGCAGAGGCGAACAGCGTCCCGCTTCGTCCGGCACTGTCAGCTGTTATGGATCCCGGGTTCTCGCCTGCGGCGAGCCCCGGGATGACGATGGAGGACGTCAGAAACGACGACGGGGCCGCCCCCTCCCGGAGGCAGCCCCGCCCTCGATCCCGATCCGGCCTTGAGCCGGACCGCGTCACTGCACGAGCCGCGGCCCGCCGGTCTGCACCTTCTCGTTCTCGCCCAGGATGCCGAGGCGGCGGGCCACCTCGGTATAGGCCTCGATCAGGCCGCCGAGATCCTTGCGGAAGCGATCCTTGTCGAGCTTGTCCTGGCTCTTGATGTCCCAGAGGCGGCAGGAATCCGGGGAGATCTCGTCGGCGACGACGATGCGCATCATGTCGCCTTCCCAGAGCCGGCCGGTCTCCATCTTGAAGTCGACGAGGCGGATGCCGACGCCGAGGAAGAGACCCGACATGAAGTCGTTGACCCGGATGGCCAGCGCCATGATGTCGTCGATCTCCTGCGGCGTCGCCCAGCCGAAGGCGGTGATGTGCTCCTCCGACACCATCGGGTCGTTGAGCTGGTCGTTCTTGTAGTAGAACTCGATGATCGAGCGCGGGAGCTGGGTGCCCTCTTCCAGGCCCAGCCGCGTCGCCAGCGAGCCCGCCGCCACGTTGCGCACCACCACCTCGAGCGGGATGATCTCGACCTCGCGGATCAGCTGCTCGCGCATGTTCAGCCGGCGGATGAAGTGCGTCGGCACGCCGATGTCGTTGAGGTGCTGGAACACGAACTCGGAGATCCGGTTGTTCAGCACGCCCTTGCCGTCGATCACCTCGTGCTTCTTGGCGTTGAAGGCGGTCGCGTCGTCCTTGAAATGCTG
Source organism: Methylobacterium sp. 174MFSha1.1 (assembly GCF_900116815.1). Lineage (NCBI taxonomy): Bacteria > Pseudomonadati > Pseudomonadota > Alphaproteobacteria > Hyphomicrobiales > Methylobacteriaceae > Methylobacterium > Methylobacterium sp. 174MFSha1.1. The sequence continues at coordinate 233,556 of NZ_FPCB01000010.1, forward strand.
GATGAGCGTGCCGGGCTCGGGCCCCTCGTAGAGGACCTTCGCCTTGCCCTCGTAGATGCGACGGCGGCGGTTCATAGGCGTGTACCGTGGTTTGAGGAAGTCCATGGGCCGAGGCTCCTGACGACGTGTGGGACCCGCGGCGCGGCGACCTCTGACGACAAGAGGTCGGGCCGGGGGACGCGTCGATCCGGGGCGTCCCGGCAGCCGGGGGCAAATTACCCGAACCGCGAAGGCAGCACAACGCGTTAGCCTGTGCGCCGGGGAGGGCTCGGTCGCCGCTGCGATGGATTGCGGTCGTTGGTCGCGCCGATATGCGCATCGCGCCGCGATGTTGCAAGCGTGGCGGGAGGGGGCGGCATGTCGCGGGCGAGGGCGTTCCCGCCTCGACGGCGCACCCGGGCCTGACCTAAGCTCGCGCGACGAGCCGCGGCACCCACGCGGCCGATCCGGGAGGGACCACGATGGCGGAACGAGGTGGAGCGGTGGCCGCGCTGGCGGCGCGATTCCGCGAGGGCAAGCCGCTGATCACGGCCTGGTGCGGAATCCCTGAGCCGGCGGTCGCGGGGCTGCTCGCCGCGGAAGGCTTCGACACCGTGACCCTCGACATGCAGCACGGGGCCCACGACTTCGACAGCATCAACCGCACCGTCGCCCTGGTGGCGGCCCGCGGCAAGCCGACCCTCGCGCGGGTGCCGGTCGGCGGCTTCGCCACCGTCTCGCGGCTCCTCGATGCCGGCATTTCCGGGATCATCGCCCCGATGGTCAACACCGTGGAGGATGCAAGGCGCTTCGCCGCGATGGCCAAGTACCCGCCGCTCGGCGAGCGCAGCTGGGGGCCGAACCCGGCGCTGATGCTGTCGGGCCTCGCACCGGACGTCTACCTCAGGGAGGCCAACGGCTTCTGCCAGACGCTGGCGATGATCGAGACCCGGGAGGCGCTCGCCGCCCTCGACGACATCCTGGCGGTGGACGGGATCGACGGCATCTTCATCGGCCCCTCCGACCTCTCGATCGCCCTGTCGAACGGCGCCGGCCTCGACCCCGACGGCGCGGCGGTGCGCGACGCGCTCAAGCACGCCATGGCCCGCACCCGCGCGGCGGGAAAGCGGATCGGCATCTACTCCCTGTCCGGCCCGCGCACCCGCGAGCTGATCGCCGAGGGCTTCGACCTGATCGCGCTCTCGGGCGACGGCGCCCTCTTGCGGGCGGGCGCCGCGGCGGCGCTGAGGGAAGCACGAGGCTAACTCCCGCCGGAAGGAGGCTGAGCAGAACTGCACGCACGGTCCACGACTCTCGCAGATGCCGTGTCGGTGGGCTGATATCTATCGTAAGGCAACCCGCCCTTTCCCGGATCTCCTTCCGCTTCGCTTCAGTCGTCCGGGAAAGGGGAGAGGCGAAGATGCACTGTCTTGGCCAACGAGCTTGGCTCCGCCCAACTTCCGGTCGTTCCTGGCCGACGGAATGATGTTTAGTTCTGCCGCGCCGCCCGCTTGAAGCCGGCGGCGAGGAACTGCCCGCCATGGTGCAGGGCGCCGTCGTCGATGCCGTGGCCGATCCCGGCGGAGAGGTGCCACTCCGCCGGGACGTCCGCGGCCGCCAGCGCCTCGGCCGAGAGGAACAGCGCGTCGACCGGGATCACCTCGTCCTGGTCGCCGTGGGCGAGAAGAACGGGAGGGACCGCGCGGACCTGCGGCTTGAGGCCCTCGGGACCCGTCCCTTCCTCCATCACCAGCATGCCCGAGAGGCCGACGACCGCCGCCACCGGGGCCGGTCGCCGCAAGGCGACGTGCAGGGCCATCATGCAGCCCTGGCTGAAGCCGACCAGCGCGAGCTGATGGGGGCCGAGGCCGTGGGCTTCCAGCTCCGCATCCAGGAAGGCGTCGAGCGTCGGGCCGGCCCGGTTCACCCCGCGCCAGCGCTCGTGCGGATCGCGGAAGGTGAGGGAGAACCATTGCCGGCCGAAGCCCTGGATGCAGGGCTCGGGGGCGTGCGGCGCCACGAAGGCGGCGTCGGGCAGGAGCGGCTGCCATTCCTGCGCGAGGTCGATCAGGTCGTTGCCGTCGGCGCCGAAGCCGTGCAGCAGGACGACGAGCTGGCGCGGTGTCGCGCCCGAGCGGGGCATCAGGCGCGGGCCGGTGAGGATCGGCATCGGGTCGGGTTCCGTTCGGCTCAGGGAAGGGGCACGCCGTCGCGCACGCTCATGATGCGAGGGGCGCGCCGTCGCGCGCCTTGGCCACCCGGTAATAGGCCCACAGCACCTTGGCGGCGACCCCGCGCCACGGCCGCCAGGCCTCGGCCCGGGCCGTCAGGGCGGCGGCGCTCGGGCGCGTCTCCTGCCCGTCGGCGAGGCGTGCCGCCTCCTGCAGGGCGAGGTCGCCGGCCGGGAAGGCGTCCGGGTGGCCGAGGCAGAACAGCAGGTAGACGTCGGCCGTCCAGGGCCCGATGCCGTGCACGGAGACCATCAGCCGGTGGGCCTCGTCGGCCGGACGCCCATGCAGGGCGTCGAGCGGCAGGTCGCCCCCAACGACCGCGGCGGCCGCCGCCCGCAGGGTGCGGATCTTCGGCGCCGACAGGCCGGCCCCGCGCAGCACGTCGTCGGGCGCCGCCGCCAGGGCTCCGGCGGTGAGGTCCGGCAGGGCGGCGGTCAGCCGGCCCCAGATCGCCGCGGCGCTCGCGGTCGAGATCTGCTGCGACACCACGATGCCGGCCAGCCCCTCGAAGCCCGGCGGGCGCTTGCGCAAGGCAGGCACCGCGCCCTCCGCCACCAGCCGCGCCATCACCGGATCGAGGCGTGCCAGGGCCGCCACGCCCTCCTGCAACGCCGCCTCGCAATCGAGCAGCCGGCCCGTGACGCCGAGGCCCGTCGGGCTTATGGGGTGAGGGGTCTGTCGCGTCCGCATCCCGCCGTGCCGTCTCCCCGCCTGCGCTTCGCTCCGAGCCCGAACGGGCGTCTGCATCTCGGCCACGCCTACTCGGCCCTCCTCAACGCGGAGATCGCGCGGGCGCTGCACGGCACCGTGCTGCTGCGCGTCGAGGACATCGATCCGGTCCGCTGCCGGCCGGAGCTGGCCGAGGCCCTGGTCACCGACCTCGCCTGGCTCGGGCTGACCTACCCGGAGCCGGTCTGGCGCCAGTCGGTCCGGATGTCCACCTACCGCGCCGCCCTCGAATCGTTGCAGGCGAGAGGTTTGGTCTATCCCTGCACCTGCACCCGCCGGGAGATCCAGGAGGCGGCCGGCGACGCCCGTGACCCGGACGGGGCGCCGCTCTATCCCGGCAGCTGCCGCGGCAAGCCGGTGCCGGACGGCCCCCATGCCTGGCGGCTCGACATGGCCCGCGCGCTCGCGCTGTGCCCGGGCCCCTTCGCCTACACCGCCTTCGCGCCGGGCGCGCCGGACGCGGTCCGCATCGCCGATCCGGCCCGCTGGGGCGACGCGGTGCTCGCCCGCAAGGACGTGCCGGCGAGCTACCACCTCGCCGTCGTCCTCGACGACGCGGCGCAGGACATCACCCACGTCGTCCGCGGCCAGGACCTGGAGGCCGCCACCGACCTCCACGTCCTGCTCCAGCGGCTGCTCGGCCTGCCGACCCCGCGCTACCACCATCACGGGCTGATTCGGGACGAGGCGGGGGACAAGCTGTCGAAGAGCCTGCGCTCGCAGGCGCTGGCCGCGTTGCGCGAGCGGGGGATGAGCGCGGCGGAGGTGCGGGCGCGGCTGGGATTCGGCGAGGGGCCGCGTCGGGACCGGGCGTGACCGTCTTCGTCCACGCGCTCGCGGGGAGAAGACATACTCACAACCCTTGCACCCCACCCGTCCGCATACGATCCTGCGGCGCAAACGGGAGGCCCGCCCTTGTCGCTCAGCTTCGGAATCCTCGTCTTTCCGCAGGTCCAGCAGCTCGACCTCACCGGTCCCTACGAGGTCTTCGCCTCGGTGCCGGACAGCGCCGTCCACCTGATCTGGAAGGACGGCGAGTCGGTGCGCTCGGCGACCGGGCTGCCCTTCGTGCCGACCGCGACCTTCGAGACCTGCCCGCCCCTCGACGTGCTGTGCATCCCCGGCGGCGCCGGGGTGAACGCGCTCCTGGAGGACGAAGCGGTGCTGGACTTCGTGCGGGCCCGCGCGAAGGAGGTGCGCTACCTCACCTCGGTCTGCACCGGAGCGCTGGTGCTCGGCGCGGCCGGGCTGCTCGAAGGCCGGCGGGCCACCACCCACTGGTACGCGCACGACTTCCTCGCCCGCTTCGGCGCCGTGCCGGTGCAGGACCGCGTGGTGCGTGATCGTAACCTGATCACCGCCGGCGGCGTGACCTCTGGCATCGATTTCGGGCTGGCGGTCGTGGCTGAACTCCTCGGCCGCGAGGAGGCCGAGACGGTGCAGCTCGCCCTCGAATACGCCCCGGCCCCGCCCTTCGGCGCCGGAACCCCGGCCGAGGCCCCGCCGGAGGTGCTGGAGCGGGCGAAGAAGCGGCTGTCGGGCTCGCGGGCGGCCCGGGAGGCGATCATCGGCCGGATCACCTGAGAGGCTGTTCGATCGACATCGTCATTCCGGGGCTCGCCGAAGGCGAGAACCCGGAACCCATAACCGCTGACGTTCGAAAAAGGGACGGATCGCGTTCCGCTTCATCCTGAGTCGCTGGCGGTCATGGATCCCGGGTTCCGCTTTCGCGGCCCCGGGATGACGCGGCGAGGTTGAATGCGGTCGGATCTCCAGAATCTTCGCCGCTATCCCGGATCATGCCGACGACGGACGTCGTGATTGATGCCTCCGCGCATCATCGCCGCCGGACGGGCCGCAGAATCGCCCGAAACACCGGCGAGACACCTCTCATACGATTTCCGATTGATCGCTTCGCGATGCGGAAATCGGCCTCGCTCACGCGCCGCGCGGGCTGGCGATACGATTTCCGAACTGATCGTTCGGGAATCGTATCAACCTTTCCTTAACCATTCCGACCGACCCTGTTCGCGCATGAAAAAAGCCGGGGCGCGAACCCCGGCTCTTCATCGGCGACGAATGCGATGTGTCCCGGCTCAGCCGAGGTTCAGGCGGTCCACCTGGGTGCCCGCGCCGCGCAACGATTCCGGGATCGCCGAGAAATCCGCGTAGCCCGCCTCGCGTGCCATCGCGTCGAGGGCTTGCTGCTCGTTCTCGGCGCCGCCGGTCCAGAGGATTGCGCCGGTCGCGGCCTGCCTGACCTGGAAGATGGCCATGAAAACTGTCCTCCCGCTGAAGACTGATATCCGGGCATTCAACGCGTGCCGGTCGGCGGAGGTTGCACGGGATCGAACGTTGCAGGAACGGCCCCTTTGGGTGTAGAGAATGAACGTTCATTCTCAGGACCTCCCCCGCGTGCCGCCGCAACCGAACCCTGCGAACCCCACCCGCCTCGACTCGGCCGAGGAGCGCCGCACCCGCATCCTCGATGCGGCCGAGGCCTGCTTCGTCCGCCACGGCTTCCACCGCGCGACGATGCACGACGTGGCTGCCGAGGCCGGGATGAGCCCGGGCAACCTCTACCGCTACTTCCCCTCCAAGGACGCGATCGTGGCCGGCCTCGCCGAGCGCGACCGCGCGACGGTGGCCGAGGACTTTTCCGGCATCGAGACCGCCCCGGACCTGATGCAGGCCTTCGCCGCCCTGGCGCAGCGCCACCTCGCCGAGGCGCCGGCCGAGAAGGCCGTCCTGTGCCTGGAGATGTGGGCCGAGGCGACCCGCAACCCCGCCATGGCGGCGATCTGCCGGGACTTCGAGCGCGAGATCGCGGCGCGCCTCTCGGGCCTCTACCGCCGAGAGCAGGCCCGCGCCGGGCAGCCGATCCCCGGCGCCGACCCGGAGGCGCTCGCCCGCCTCGTCATGGTGATGGCCGACGGCCTCATGGTCCGCCGCGCCCTCTCGCCCGATTTCGCCCCCGGCCCCGTCATCGACGCCATGCTGACCCTGATCGGGGCGGCGCTCGACGGCCGCTTCGACCCGACCGGCAAAGCCGCCACTCCGGAACCTGCCCGATGATCCGCCCCCGTCGCCGCGCCGGCGTTCCGGCCGCCCTCGCCGCCATGCTCGCCGCCGCGCCCGCCCTCGCCGCCGAGACCCTGCCCGCGGCCGGCCCGGTCGTCACGGCGGCGCCCGCGCCCGCCGTCACGGTGGCGGTGGCCGCCGAGCGCGAGATCGTCGAGCGCGCCGTCGTCACCGGCACCCTGGTGCCGCGGGACGAGATCCTGGTCTCGCCGGAGATCGAGGGCTGCCGCATCACCGAATTGCTGGTGGAGGAGGGCGACCGGGTCGCGAAGGGCGCGGTGCTGGCGCGGCTCTCCCGCGAGATGCTCGACACCCAGCTCGCCCAGAACGCCGCCGCCATCGCCCGGGCCGAGGGCGCGGTGGCGCAGGCGCGCAGCACCATCGTGCAGGCCGAGGCCGCGCAGGTCGAGGCGGCGCTCTCGTTCGAGCGCGCCCAGTCGCTGATGAAGACCGGCAACGGCACCGCCGCGGTGCTGGAGCAGCGCGAATCCGCCGCCAAGGCCGCCGAGGGCAAGCTGTCGGCCGCCCGCAACGGGCTCGCCATCGCCCAGGCCGACCTCGCCCAGGCCCGCGCCCAGCGCTCGGAACTCGACCTGAAGCTCGCCCGCACCGAGATCCGCGCGCCGGAAGGCGGCATCGTCAGCCGCCGCACCGCCCGGGTCGGCGCCACGGCCTCGGCCTCCGCCGAGCCCCTGTTCCGCCTGATCGCCCGCGGCGAGATCGAGCTTGAGGGCGAGGTGCCGGAGACCGGCCTTGCCCGCCTGCGCGCCGGCGCTCCGGCGAGCCTCGATCTCGACACGACGGAGGGGCCGGTCGCCGTCTCCGGCAAGGTCCGCGTCGTCTATCCGGAGATCGACCGTGCGACGCGGCTCGGCAAGGTCCGGATCAAGCTCGAGGCCGATCCGCGCCTGCGCATCGGCGCCTTCGCCCGCGGCGCCGTCGAGGCGGCGCGGCGCACCGGCGTCGCGGTGCCCATCGCCTCGGTGGTCTACGGGGCCTCGGGCCCGACCGTGCTGGTGGTCTCCGGCGAGCGGGTCGAGGCGCGGTCGATCCGCACCGGCCTCTCGGCCGGCGGCTTCATCGAGGCCCGCGACGGGGTCAAGGCCGGCGAGGCGGTCGTCGCCCGGGCCGGCAGCTTCCTGCGCGACGGCGACCGGGTCCGCCCGATCTACCCGGCCCTGCCGGCCACCGCCGAGGCCGGGCGTCCCTGACGCTGCCCGACGCCCGTTCTTCTCCTGACTGAGCACACCTGATGCGCCTGAACGTCTCCGCCTGGGCGATCCGCAAGCCGATCCCCTCGATCGTGCTCTTCCTGGTGCTCGGGCTGCTCGGCCTCGTGAGCTTCCGCAGCCTGCCGATCACCCGCTTCCCCAACATCGACGTGCCGATCGTCTCGGTGACGGTGACGCAGGCCGGCGCCGCGCCGAGCGAACTCCAGACCCAGGTCACCAAATGGGTCGAGGACGCGGTGGCGGGGGTGAAGGGCGTCAAGCACATCACCTCGGCGATCACCGAGGGCACCTCGGCCACGACGATCGAGTTCCGCCTGGAGGTGAACACCGATCGCGCCGTCAACGACGTCAAGGACGCGATCGCCAAGATCCGGATGAACCTGCCCCGGACGATCGACGAGCCGATCATCACCCGGGTCGAGATCGCCGGCCTGCCGATCATGGTCTACGGGGCGTCCGCCCCCGCGATGACGCCCGAGGACCTGTCGTGGTTCGTCGACGACGTGGTGGCGCGCCAGATCCAGGGCCTGCGCGGCGTCGGCGGCGTCGAGCGCCTGGGCGGCGTCGCCCGCGAGGTGCGGGTGACCCTGAAGCCCGACCGGCTGCTGGCCCTCGGCATCACCGCCGCCGACGTCAACAAGCAGCTGCGCCTGACCTCCGCCGACATGGCCGGCGGCCGGGCTGAAGTGGGCGGCCAGGAGCAGTCGATCCGGACGCTCGCCGCCTCCTCGACCCTGGAGACGCTGGCGGCCACCTCGATCGTGCTGCCGGGCGGCCGCAAGGTGCGCCTCGACGACCTCGCCACCCTGACCGACGGCGCCGAGGAGCCGCGCACCTTCGCCCGCCTCAACGGCGAGCCGGTCGTCGCCTTCGCGATCTCGCGGGCGAGCGGCGCCAGCGACGCCTCGGTCGGCGAGGTGGTGGCGAAGAAGATCGACGAGTTTGCCAAGGAATATCCGGGCGTCCGCTTCGACCGGATCGATTCCTCGGTCACCAACACGATCGGCAACTACGAATCCGCCATGCACAGCCTGATGGAGGGCGCGGCGCTGGCGGTGCTGGTGGTGTTCCTGTTCCTGCGCGACTGGCGCGCGACGCTGATCGCCGCGGTGGCGCTGCCGCTCTCGGTCTTCCCGACCTTCTGGGCGATGAGCGCGATGGGCTTCTCGCTCAACGCGGTGAGCCTGCTCGCGATCACGCTGGTCACCGGCATCCTGGTCGACGACGCGATCGTGGAGATCGAGAACATCGTCCGCCACGTCCGGCTCGGCAAGTCGGCCTACCGGGCGGCGATCGAGGGCGCCGACGAGATCGGGCTCGCGGTCATCGCCATCACCGCGACCCTGATCGCGATCTTCGCGCCCGTCTCGTTCATGGGCGGCATCGCCGGGCAGTACTTCAAGCAGTTCGGCCTCACCATCGCGGCGGCCGTCTTCATGTCGCTGCTGGTCGCCCGCCTGATCACCCCGATGATGGCGGCCTACTTCCTGCGCGACCACGGCCACCACGAGGAGCGCGAGGGTCCGGTGATGCGGACCTACAACCGGGTCGTGCTGTGGTCGGTGCGGCACAAATACGTGACCCTGGTGGTCGGCCTCGCGCTGTTCGCCGCCTCGATCATGTCGACGAGCCTCTTGCCCGCCGGCTTCCTGCCGAAGGAGGACGCGGCCCGCACCCTGATGGTGGTCGAGCTGCCGCCGGGCGCGCGCCTGGAGGACACGATCGCGGTCACCGACCGGGTCGCGCAGCGCATCCGCACCCTGCCGGAGGTGAAGTCCGTCTTCGTCGACGGCGGCCGCCAGCTGCCGGGCAAGAAGGAGGTGCGGCTCGCCACCCTCACCATCAACCTGACGCCGAAGAACGCCCGGGTGCGCAAGCAGGCCGACGTGGAAGCGGCGATCATGGACCTGATGCGCGACGAGGCGGACGTGCGCTACTGGTCCCTGCGCGAGGGCGGCCAGCGCGACTTCACCCTCATCGTCGCCGGCGGCGACACCGCCACGGTGACCGAGGTGGCGGAGAAGATGCAGCGCGAGGTCGCGGCGCTGCCGAACCTCGTCAACGTGATGTCGACCGCGCCGCTGGACCGGACCGAGGTGCGCATCCGCCCGAAACCCGGCGTCGCCGCCGATCTCGGCGTCTCGACCGACACCATCGCCGAGACGGTGCGGGTCGGGACGATCGGCGACATCGGCCAGAACCTCGCCAAATTCAACGCCACCGACCGGCAGATCCCGATCCGGGTGCAGCTGCCGATGGCCCTGCGCGGCGACCTCTCGGCGCTGGAGAGCCTGAAGGTGCCGGCGAAGAACGGCGCCGCGGTGCCGCTCTCGGCGGTGGCCGACATCAGCCTCGGCCGCGGGCCGACCGCGATCGACCGCTACGACCGCGCGGTGCGCGTGGCGCTGGAAGCCAACATGCAGGGCTCGGACGCCCTCGGCGAGCAGATCAAGCTCGCGATGAGCACCCCCACCGCCAGCAACCTGCCGCCCGGCGTGAGCTTGCGCCAGACCGGCGACGCCGAGGTGATGGGCGAGGTGTTCGAGGGCTTCGCGATGGCGATGGGCGCCGGCCTGATGATGGTGCTCGGCGTGCTGATCCTGCTCTTCGCCTCGTTCTTCCAGCCGCTGACCATCCTGTTCTCGCTGCCGCTCTCGATCGGCGGGGCGATCCTCGGTCTCCTGCTCTTCAACCGGCCGATCTCGATGCCGGTGGTGATCGGCATCCTGATGCTGATGGGCGTGGTGACCAAGAACGCCATCATGCTGGTCGATTTTGCCGTCGAGGAGATGGCCCGCGGCGTCGACCGCGTCACCGCTATCACCCAGGCCGGCGCCAAGCGCGCCCGGCCGATCGTGATGACGACGATCGCCATGGCGGCCGGCATGGTGCCGAGCGCGATGGCCTTCGGCATCGGCGGCGAGTTCCGCTCGCCGATGGCAATCGCGGTGATCTCGGGGCTGATCGTCTCGACCCTGCTGTCGCTGCTCTTCGTCCCTGCGATCTTCCTCCTGATGGACGACCTGTCGCGGCTGATGGGGCGGCTGTTCGGGCGGTTCGTGGGGGCGGTGGACGAGCCGCCGGGGCACGAGGCGGCGCATCGGCCGGCGGCGGCGGAGTAGGGGATCACGGCTTGGCACCGGCGGAGCGGCCAGCGATGGCCTTTCCGCCTCGGGATCGCCCGCCCGCGCGAGCCGTCGTGATGTCCCTCACGCGCATCGTGGGCGGGCAGCCCGCTCAGAGCGGGGCGGGCCGCTGCCACCGGCTGAGCCAGACATCGTTCTGCCAGTTCTCGTATCCGAAGAGTTCTCCCTGGCGCCGCTCCCGATCCCGGGTCCATTCGCCGGGTTCGGCGAGCAGGGCACGCATGGCATCGATCCTCCATGCCTCGCCGGACAACGCGTAAAACACGTTTCGAACCTCGCCTTGCGGCAAGATCGGAGCGGGTTCGACATATTCCCGTTTGATCAGGCAAACTCGAGACACGTGTCGATCGAACAGGCGCTAATATCTGACGGGGCATTCCGGCTCGTCGTCGTTGATTGTCATGAAGTGGGCGAGTGGCTTGATGCCGCGCAACATCAGGCCGAGTTCGCGATTTCATCCCGGAGCGTCAGCAATTATGGATCCCGGGTTCTCGCTTGCAGCGAGCCCCGGTATGACGTGGAGAGAGGCCGGCCTATGTGAAGATCGATTGGCCCAACCGCTCAAAAAGGCTCTTCAGAGATCGGCCGCCGCCTCGATCGCCGCCATGTCGTCGTCCGAGAGCCCGACATGGTGGCCGATCTCGTGCACCAGCACGTGGGCGACCAGATGACCGAGGGTCTCGTCGTGCTCGGCCCAGTAGTCGAGCAGGGGACGGCGGTAGAGCCAGACCATGTTGGGGAATTGCCCGGTGGCGAGGCTCAGGGCGCCGCCGCCCTGCGCCAGGCCGGTGCCGCGAAACAGGCCGAGGAGGTCGAACTCGCTCTCGCAGCCCATCTCCGCCAGCGTCTCCTCGTCGGGAAACTCCTCGACCCGGATCACCACGCCCTCGCACAGGGCGCGGAACTCGTCCGGCAGGCGCGCGAAGGCGGCCTCGGCCAGGGCCTCGATGGCGGCGAGGTCGGGGGCCCGCAACGGGCTCCAGTCGGTCTCGGACATGCGGATCTCGCGTTCGGGGATCACCACAGGTGCAGCTGCCGGCCGAGCAGCCAGGCCAGCACGACGAAAGCCACGGCCCCGAGGCCGCGGCCGATGCGCCGGCCCCAGACCTCGACGGGATCGTGATCTCCCGGCCCGTCCTGTCCGGGCGGGAGTGGCGGGCTCACGCCGCGAGAGCCGGGGCGACCCGGTCGGTCAGGAAGCCCGCGAGGTCGTTGGTGATGTGGTCGATATGGGGGGCGCGCACCGCCTCCTGCTCGAAGCTCTCGCGGAACGGGTCGATGGTGCGGGGCACCACCAGCACCGTCGCCATGCCGAGGTCGTGCGGGACGACGAGGTTCTTGGCGATGTCCTCGAACAGGGCCGAGCGGGTCGGGTCGACCCCGTGGCGGTCGAGGAATTTCTCGTAGGCCGAGCGCTCGGGCTTCGGCACGAAATCGGCCGCCGCGATGTCGAACACGTCCTCGAAATGGTCGAGGATGCCGAGCTTCTTCGCCACGTTCTCGGCGTGGCGGCGCGAGCCGTTGGTGAGGATCAGCTTGCGGCCGGGCAGCCCCTCGATGGCGACGCCGAGATCCGGATTGAGCGCGATGCTCGAATGGTCGATGTCGTGGGCGAAGTCGAGGAACTCGTAGGGGTCGATCTTCCACTCGGCCATCAGCGCGCGCAAAGTCGTGCCGTAGCGGTGGTAGAAGTATTTCTGCAGCGCGCGGGCCGAGATCCCGTCGAGCCCGAACAGATTCATCACATAGAGGGTGATGCGCTCGTCGACCTGCGGCCAGACGCGGGCGTCGTGGGGATAGAGCGTGTTGTCGAGGTCGAACACCCAGGTGTCGATCCCGGAGAAGCCGCGGGCCTGAGGCGCGGTGAGGTGGCTCTCGCCTGGCAGGAGCAAGGGACGGTCCGGCGACGGGGGCCCCACGGCCCCGGACGCCCAAGATAAGCGAGGCGGGGCGGAAGGGAAGATGAAAGAAGGGACTTGCGGGTCGGGCGGCCGTCGGGTCGGCCGCCCGGTTCTCCGGCGTCAGGACCGGCGGATCAGCGTGCCGGCGCCGTAATCGGTGAACAGCTCGAGCAGCACCGCGTGCGGCACCTTGCCGTCGAGGATGACCACCGCCTCGACGCCCTGCTCCAGGGCGTAGATGCAGGTCTCGATCTTCGGGATCATGCCGGCCGTGATGGTCCCGTCGGCGATGAGCCGGCGGCAATCCTCGATCGACAGTTCCGGGATCAGCTTCTTGTTCTTGTCGAGCACGCCCGGCACGTCGGTGAGCAGAAGCAGGCGCTTGGCCCGCATCGCCCCGGCGATGGCACCCGCGAAGGTGTCGGCGTTGACGTTGTAGGTCTGGCCGTCGCCGCCCACCGCCACGGGAGCGAGGACCGGGATCAGCTCGGCCTTCAGCACCGCATCGAGGACCGTGCGGTCGACATGCTCCGGCTCGCCGACGAGGCCGAGATCGACGTGGCGCTCGATGTGCGAATCGGGATCGGTCACCGTGCGGGCGGCGCGGCGCGCCCGCACCATGTTGCCGTCCTTGCCGCACAGGCCGATCGCCTTGCCGCCCTCGGCCGAGATCCAGCCGACGATCTGCTTGTTGATCGAGCCGGCCAAGACCATCTCGACCACCTCGACGGTGGCCTCGTCGGTGACGCGCAGGCCCTCGCGGAACTCGGACTTGATGCCGAGCCGGTCGAGCATGCGGCCGATCTGCGGCCCGCCGCCATGGACCACCACCGGCTTGAGGCCCGACTGCTCCAGGAGCACGATGTCCTCGGCGAAGTCCTCGGCCGCCGCGCGGTCACCCATGGCGTGGCCGCCATACTTGATGACGACGACTTCCTGATCGTAGCGCTGCATGTGCGGCAGCGCCTGGACCAGGACCTCGGCCCGCACATGGACGTTGGGCAGCTGGACGTCGGGCGCTTTGTCCGCTCCGGAATCGCTCATCGTGGCGGGTTTCCTCTCGCAAGGTCGGGCCGGCGCCATCGCGGCAAGCGGCCGGGGACGGCGCGGCGTTCTACGCATCAACGTACGGCGTGTCACACTGAAATCTCGCGAGCGGACATTTCAACGCGACGGCTGCGCCCCGTCGGCCGCCGGGTTCTGGCCGCGGCCCGCGACGGTTCGATGACGGTCGGCTTTACTGAGGGTTAACCACGATCCCTGCATCCTGTGGACGGTCCACCGGATCTCCGAACGATGCGCCTCGCCGACACACTCCTGCCGCGCCCCGCCCTCACCAGCCCGTCGCTGCTCGCCGCGACGGTCACCTCGCTCAGCCACCGCGCCGCCAGCCGCCAGGATCTCTGGCGCCTGCTCACCGACAGCTACACCGTCGACCTCGACGAGGTGGCCGCGGTGCTGCCGCGCCAGGAGCCCGAGCCGGACTGGCTGCCGACGAAGCGGTGAGGCGGTCGCTCAGCCCGCCACCCGCAGTATATCCCCCGCCCGCACCTCACCGCCTGAGACCACCTCGGCGTAGATGCCGCAATCGGCATGCCCGAGGTTCTTCTGCAGGGCCTCCGGGATCGCGAGGTCGCGCTGGCCGGTGGCCGGATCGACGTTGGTGGCGGCGCAGCGCACGATGCGCTTCGTCACCTTCAAGCGCAGGCCCGCCTCCGTCGCCAGTTCCGCCCCGACGAGGTCGAGTTCGGCGAAGGCCGGCAGCCCGGTGACGTGCAGGTTGCCCCGGAAGCGCAGGGGATCCACCGCCGCCCCGACCATGTCCTCGACCGCGGCCACGCTCGCCAGGTTGATGAGCGAGACGAAGCCGCCGCGCGAATCGGTGAAGCGGTAGCCCTCCGGCGCCGCCAGCACCTTCGGGGGGCCGCGCAGCTCCGTCGGCACGAAGCGGCGGAAGAACGCCTCGATGGAAAGCCGCCCCTCCGGCGTGGCGAGGTCGCCGCGCGCGACCTCCCGCCCGCCCTCGTGGATCGTCAGCACGCCGGTGGCGTCGTCGTACACGGTCGAGAGGCGCGCCAGCGCCTCGTTGCGCATCAGCATCAGGTACTTGATCTTGGGCTGATGCACCGGCGCGGCCGGGTCGAAGCCGCTCGGGCCGTTCTCGACCGCGAACAGCCGGTCGCCCGGGAAATAGGCGCCGGTAGTCAGCGCCGCCGAGGTCAGGGGCTCGGGGGAGAGGCCCTTCACCGGGTAGCGGTGGAGGGCGGTGACGGTGAGGGAGGCCTGCGTCATGGCCTCTTGCGTAACGGAAATCCGCCGCGCTGAAAATCGGGTGCCGCCGGCCCATCACGGCGTGCCGCCAAGCCATCCCCCGGCCGCATGCCTCCGGCCCGCAAATCGCGGCGCCGCCCCCTTGTGTTACCGATATGTCACACCACATGGGGAGAGCCGGCAGCTTCCTGGAAGGGCCGGCGCCCGGCGCGCGACCGACGCGCGAGGGCGAGAACCCACCGGTCTCCCGATGCCTCGCCACGAGGGCGGAGGGACCGGCCAAGGAGGAGCGAATTCATGAACTTCGAGAAATACACCGAGCGGGCGCGGGGCTTCGTGCAGTCGGCGCAGTCGCTTGCGCTCCGCGAGGGCCACCCGCAGCTGGCGCCCGCCCACGTGCTGAAGGTGCTGCTCGACGATCCCGAGGGCCTGTGCGCGGGCCTGATCGACCGCGCCGGCGGCCAGTCGCGCGTGGCGCTGGCCCAGACCGAGGCGTGGCTCGCCAAGCAGCCGAAGGTGTCGGGCGGCGCGTCGCAGCCGCAGGCGACCCGCGAGCTGATGCGCCTGTTCGACACCGCCGAGAAGGCCGCCGAGAAGGCCGGTGATTCCTACGTCACCGTAGAGCGCCTGCTGCTGGCCCTCGCCGTCGAGAAGGACACGGATGCCGGCAAGATCCTCAGCCAGGCGGGCGTCACCGCGGCCTCGCTCAACGGCGCGATCAATGCCCTGCGCAAGGGCCGCACCGCCGACAACGCCACGGCCGAGAACGCCTACGACGCGCTGAAGAAATACGCCCGCGACCTCACCGAGGCGGCCCGCGACGGCAAGCTTGACCCGGTGATCGGCCGCGACGAGGAGATCCGCCGCACCATCCAGGTGCTGTCGCGGCGCACCAAGAACAACCCGGTCCTCATCGGCGAGCCCGGCGTCGGCAAGACCGCCATCGTCGAGGGTCTGGCCCTGCGCATCGTCAACGGCGACGTGCCGGAATCGCTTCGCGACAAGCAGCTCCTCGCCCTCGACATGGGCGCGCTGATCGCCGGCGCGAAGTATCGCGGCGAGTTCGAGGAGCGCCTCAAGGGCGTGCTCTCCGAGGTGACCGCGGCCGAGGGCCAGATCATCCTGTTCATCGACGAGATGCACACGCTGGTCGGCGCCGGCAAGGCGGACGGGGCGATGGACGCCTCGAACCTCCTGAAGCCCGCGCTCGCCCGCGGCGAGCTGCACTGCGTCGGCGCGACCACGCTCGACGAGTACCGCAAGCACGTCGAGAAGGATGCGGCGCTCGCCCGGCGCTTCCAGCCGGTCTTCGTCTCGGAGCCGACCGTCGAGGACACGGTCTCGATCCTGCGCGGCATCAAGGAGAAGTACGAGCAGCATCACAAGGTGCGGATCCAGGATTCGGCGCTGGTGGCGGCCGCGACCCTGTCGAACCGCTACATCACGGACCGCTTCCTGCCCGACAAAGCGATCGACCTCGTCGACGAGGCGGCCTCGCGCCTGCGCATGCAGGTCGATTCGAAGCCGGAGGAGCTCGACAGCATCGACCGCGAGATCGTGCGCCTCAAGATCGAGGCCGAGGCCCTGAAAAAGGAAACCGATTCCGCCTCCCGTGATCGCCTGACGCGGCTGGAGAAGGAGCTCGGCGACCTCGAGGAGCAGTCGGCGGCGATCACCGCGCGCTGGAAGGCCGAGAAGGACAAGCTGGGACGTGCGGCGGAGTTGAAGACGAAGCTCGACGCGGCCCGCAACGACCTCGCGGCGGCGCAGCGCCAGGGCCAGTACCAGAAGGCGGGCGAGCTCGCCTACGGCATCATCCCGGGTCTGGAGCGCGAGCTCGCCGAGATCGAGGCCAGGGGTGCCGACGGGTCGCGCGGCAACGGCTCCGGCATGATGGAGGAGGCGGTGACGCCGAGCCACATCGCCGGCGTGGTCTCGCGCTGGACCGGCGTGCCGGTCGACAAGATGCTGGAGGGCGAGCGCGAGAAGCTGCTCGGCATGGAGCAGGCGCTGGGCAAGCGCGTCGTCGGCCAGCACGAGGCGGTGGTGGCGGTCGCGACCGCCGTCCGGCGTGCCCGGGCGGGCCTGCAGGATCCGCACCGGCCGATCGGCTCGTTCATGTTCCTCGGCCCCACCGGCGTCGGCAAGACCGAGCTGACCAAGGCGCTCGCCGGCTTCCTGTTCGACGACGACACGGCGCTCGTGCGCATCGACATGTCCGAGTACATGGAGAAGCACGCGGTCGCCCGCCTGATCGGCGCGCCTCCGGGCTATGTCGGCTACGAGGAGGGCGGCGCGCTGACCGAGGCGGTGCGGCGCCGGCCCTACCAGGTCGTGCTGTTCGACGAGATCGAGAAGGCGCATCCGGACGTGTTCAACGTCCTCCTGCAAGTCCTCGACGATGGCAGGCTCACCGACGGGCAGGGGCGGACGGTCGACTTCCGCAATACGCTGATCGTCATGACGTCGAACCTCGGCTCGGAATACCTGGTCAACCAGCCGGAGGGCCAGGATACCGACGCGGTGCGCGACGACGTGATGAACGTGGTGCGCTCGCACTTCCGGCCGGAATTCCTGAACCGGGTCGACGAGATCATCCTGTTCCACCGCCTGCAGCGGCAGGAGATGGGGGCGATCGTCGACATCCAGCTCGGACGCCTCGCCAAGCTGCTGGACGACCGCAAGATCACCCTCGAGATCGAGCCCGACGCCCGCGCCTGGCTCGCCGAGAAGGGCTACGACTCCGCCTACGGCGCGCGCCCGTTGAAGCGCGTGATCCAGAAGGCGGTGCAGGACCCGCTCGCCGAGCAGATCCTGGCCGGCCGCGTCCATGACGGCGAGACGGTACCGGTCCGCCTCGGCCCCGCCGGCCTGTTCATCGGCGATCAGGCAGTGGCGCCGGACGAGCGCCGGCCGGCGAAGGCCTTGTTGAACTAAGGGTGTCCTTCGGGGCCCGCCTCCTTCCGGGGGCGGGCCCTTTCTTTACGCCCGACCTGTCGATCGACTTGGTTGATCGATCTGGCGCACAGACCGACATCTCTCCGTGTCATCCCGGGGCTCGGCGAAGCCGAGAACCCGGGATCCATAACCGCCGACGTTGGAGAACGAGGCGAATCGCGGTCCACCTTGTCTTGAATCGTCGGCGTTCATGGATCCCGGGTTCCGCATTCGCGGCCCCGGGATGACGTCGAGGGTCAGGATGACGCCGTGGGTCGGACAAGTCTTCAGCAGCCGAGCTGCCGCGCCAGATCCGCGAGGTCGGAGGCGGAAAAATCCACCGGTACGAGCGGTGCCGGCTCGCCGGTGCCGGGGCCGCTCTCGTCCGGCCGGGCGATGTGGGCGGTGGCGAGCCCGCAGGCGGCGGCCGCCGCGAGGTCGGAGGAGTGGGCCGCCACCATCATCACCTCGCCCGGCTGCAGCCGCAGGGCCTCGACGGCGCGGAGATAGACGGCGGGCTTCGGCTTGTAGTCCTGCACGAACTCGGCCCCGAGCACCGCGTCCCAGGGCAGGCGGTTGCGGCGGGCATGCGCGATGGCGAGCCGCACATGCGCGTTGGAGCACGGCGCCAGCAGGTACTTTTCGCGTAAGCGCACCAGGGCATCGGGCACCTCCGGCCAGGCGTCGAGCCGGTGCCAGGCCTGGACCAGCTCCTCGCGCGCCGCCGGCGGCACCGCTTCGGCGAGGGCGAGGCCGGCGAGCACGCTCTCCAGGCTCTCGCCGTGCAGGGTGTCGAGGTCGGTGTAGGCGCGGGCGCCCTGGCGGATCGGCTCCATGCCGGGCTGGTAGCGGTCGCGCCAGGCCCGCGCGAAGGCGCCTCCGTCGAGGTCGGGCCGGTACGGCGCCAGGATCCGCGCCGCCTCCCGGGCGACGCCGCCGTGCCAGTCGAGCAGGGTGCCGAAGACGTCGAAGATGAGGGCCTGGATCGCCATGCGGACCGCCTCCCGGGTTGGTTCGTGTTGCCCGCTGTTATCGGCCGGGAGACCCGTGCTTCAAGGTCGTCCATCACCATCGGGTGAGCGGGAGCGGCGCACGAGGTGGATCTGACAGAAATTTACCACTCGTTAATGATGCCGTCAGAGCATGCCCGGCATGTCGAGCTCCCGCAAATCACCTCCGGTTCCGAAGCACGAGACGGCTCCGCGGAACACCATCCTGCGGACCCAGGTAGACATCCTGCGGCAAAGCCTGCGCAGCCGCCCGACGATGATCGAGGAGTGGGAACAAGAGATGCAGCGGGATGATTCGGCCGAGCGGGCCGTGGGCCGCCTGACACGATTGAAAGCCAGTGGCAAGATGTGAGAAAGACTGTCCACTGGTGCACGTGGACGGTGTGGATGCGGGATTGATTTCTCGCAAGGGTTCGCTTCGGCGGCGAATGAACGGGACTATCGCGCCTGTCCCCGGCGAAACGGTGCGATTACGCGTGTTTCGTCGGCGTCCTCTGTCCAATATCTGACTGATACTGAGGCAGGCGCGGGTTCGCAGGTGCGCCGGACCGTGAGGCGGATCCGGTCTCGCCGATTCGGCCGGCTTCGACCGTCGTATAGCGACCAAGCACGGAAGCGTAGGCAAAAATTCTTCAAGAAATGAGGCGCAGGCCCTCCTCGCCCCGGCCCGCCATGCCGGGAGCGATGACGCGCTGTCACGCCGCTGCGGCGCCCC
This sequence comes from Methylobacterium sp. 174MFSha1.1, assembly GCF_900116815.1. NCBI lineage: Bacteria > Pseudomonadati > Pseudomonadota > Alphaproteobacteria > Hyphomicrobiales > Methylobacteriaceae > Methylobacterium > Methylobacterium sp. 174MFSha1.1. The sequence continues at coordinate 252,788 of NZ_FPCB01000010.1, forward strand.
GGGTCGCCCGCCCGACCGCGAGGGCCAGCACGAGCCCGACGCCCGTCACCGGCACGACCAGCGCTTCCAGCCCGTAGCCGCGATAGGCCAGGCCCCCGGCCACGGCGCCGCCGACGAGCGCCAGCCAGGTGCAGGCATCCGGCACCCATCCGAAGGCCGGGCCGATCCGCGTCGCCGCCTGGGCGAGGGTGTGGCTGAGGCTGAACAGCGTGCCGGTCACGAAGGTGACGCCGGGGCGGAAGCCCGCGCTCCGGCGGAGCGCCGCGTTCTGCGCTCCCATGGCGGCGGCGAGGAGCGGCGCGACCGGTCCCGGCGCCGGGCTGACGGCGAGCGCGAGGGCGAGCACCAGGAGCGCGGCCTCGACGCCCAGGACCGCCGCCGGCCCCCAGCGACCGGGCACGCGCAGGGAGACCAGGCTGCCGCAGAACCCCCCGGCCAGGAACGACACGAACAGGAGGCCGATCTCCCAGGCGACCGGGTGTCCCGCCTGCGCCAGCGAGACCGCGAACTGGGTCGAGTTGCCGCTCATGAACGAGGTGTAGAGCCCGTCGAGCCGCAGGAAGCCGACGGCGTCGACGTAGCCGGCCGCGGCGGTGAGCAGGAGGCCGCCGGCGATGTCGAGGGGAGGGGTGTCGCGCATGAGGGGAGCTGAGGTCGTCTACGATTCGGGCGCGGCACTCTCCTGCGTGAGCGTGCGCCGCACCAGCATCAGGTCGGGGTCGGAGGGGTCCGTCCTTACCGTAAAGCCGAGCTTGCGGCACATCGCCAGCATGGTGGTGTTTTCACGTAGGACTTGGCCCTCGACGATTCGCAGCCCGTCCGCCCGGGCCCAGTCGAGCATCAGCCCCATCAGCGCCCAGCCGAGGCCGAGGCCCTTGAGGTCGGAGCGGACCAGGATCGCATATTCCCCGGTCTCGTGGTTGGCGTCGGCGTGGAGGCGCACCGCCCCCATCATCGTGCCGTTGGCCTCCTCGATCGCCACGAAGGCGATGGCGCGGGCGTAGTCGAGCTGGGTCAGGCGGGCGAGGAAGGCGTGGCTGAAGTCCCGCACCGGCGCGAAGAAGCGCAGGCGCAGGTCCTCGGCGCTGACCTGCCGGAAGAACGTCTCGAACAGCCCCTCGTCCTCGGCCCGCACCGGCCGCACCAGGATCCCCTGGCCGTCCAGCACGATGCGGCGCTCCCAGGCGCGGGGATAGGGCCGCACCGCGAAGCGGGCGTGGCTCGGGCCGGTCCCGGCGTCGCGGCGTCGCGCCGGCGGCAGCGGCGCCACGGCGGCGCGGGCATCCAGCGCGATCACGCCGTCGCGGTCGGCGAGCAGCGGGTTGATGTCGAGTTCGCGCAGCTCCGGCAGGTCGGCGGCGAGCTGGCCGAGCTTGACCAGCACCAGGGCCACCGCCGCCTCGTCCGCCGCCGCCACGTCGCGATAGGCCTTGAGCCGGCGCGCCACCCGGGTGCGGCCGATCAGGTCGGCGGCGAGCCGCCGGTCGAGGGGCGGCAGCGCCAGCGCCCGGTCGTCGATCACCTCGACCGCGGTGCCGCCGCGGCCGAACACCACCACGGGACCGAAGACCGGATCGTCGACGAGGCCCGCGATCAGCTCGCGGGCCTGCGTCCGCCGCAGCATCGCCTGGACGACGAAGCCGGTGACCCGGGCCCCGGGCCGCTCCTGGGCGACGCGCCCCAGCATCTCGCGGGCGGCGTCCCGCACCGCCGCCTCGCTGGTGAGGCCGAGCCGCACGCCGCCGACGTCGGATTTGTGCACCACGTCCGGCGAGACGAGCTTGAGCGCCACGGTGCCGCCCGCGGCGATGACCGGCCAGGCGGCCTCGGCCGCCGCGTCGGCGTCGGCCGCGAGCGTCACCGGCTGGGCCGGGATGCCGTAGGCGGCGAGCAGGTCGGCCATCTCGCGCGGGTCGAGCCAGGTGCGCCCTTCCGCGAGCACGCGGTCGACGATCATCCGCGCCGCGCCGGCATCCGGCACCAGGTCGTCGGGCAGCACCGCCGGGGTGGTGGTGAGGTCGTCCTGCGCCTCGCGGTAGCGCACGAGATGGGTGAAGCCCTCGACCGCGTCGGCATCGGTCGCGAAGCGCGGGATGCCGGCCTGGCTCAGGATCTCGCCCGCCGCCTCGTCGCCGACGGTGACGGCGAAGACCGGCCGGGCGCGAAAACTCCCCTTGCGGCCGGTCCTCACCGCCTCGACGATCGCGGTCGCCACCGCGCAGCCACCGGACAGGGCGGTCGGCACGTTGATCACCAGCACGGCGTCGTTGTCGCGGTCGGCGATCAGCGCCTCCAGGGACGCGGCGTAGCGCGGCCCGTCGGCATCGGCGCCGATATCGACCGGGTTGCGCCAATCCTCCGGGTCCGTGCCCGGCACCGCCGCCGCGAGCCGCGCCCGCGTCTCGTCCGAGAGGCCCGCGAGGGTGCCGCCGAGATCCAGCAGCCGGTCGACCGCGATGGCGCCGACGCCGCGGCCATTGGTCAGGATCGCGAGGCGCCGGCCGGGGAAGGGGCGCTGGCGCCCCAGCGTCTCGACCGCCGAGAACATCTCGTCGAGATCCTGTACCCGCAGCAGGCCCGCGCGGCGGAAGGCGGCGTCGTAGACCGCGTCGGTGCGGGCAAGAATCCCTGTGTGAGTGATCCCTGTGTGAGTGATCCCCGTATGCGGCGCGGCGCGGCCCTCGATGGCCCGGGCGGTGTCGTGCCGGCCGGAGCGCAGGACCACCACGGGCTTCGCCCGCGCGGCCGCCCGCGCCGCCGACATGAATTTCGGCGCATCGGTCACGCTGTCGATCGAGAGCACGATCGCCCGGGTATGGATGCAGCCGGCGAAGTGGTCGAGGCAGTCGGCGATGTCGACGTCGAGCGCGTTGCCGAGGGACACGATCCCCGAGAAGCCGGTGCCGCGTCCTTGCGCCCAGGCGACGATGCCCGCCGCCACCGTGCGCGACTGCGAGATCAGCGCGAGGTCGCCCGGGAGCGGCGCCCGGGCGAGCAGGCTGGCATTGAGGGCCGCGTTCGGCACCGCCAGCCCCATGCTGTCGGGCCCGACGAGGCGCAGGGAGTGCCGCCGCGCCGCGGCCCGCGCGGCCTCCGCGAGCGAATCCGGACCGCTGCCGAGGCCGGTGGTGATGATCACGGCCGCGCCGCAGCCCCGGCGGCCGGCCGCCTCCACCACCTCCGGCACGGTCTCGGGCGGGGTGACGATCACCACGAGGTCGGCGGGCTCGGGCAGGTCGGCGAGGTCGGCGAAGGCCTGCACGCCGGCGACGCTGTCGTGGCGCGGGTTCACCGGCCAGATCGGACCTTCGAAACCCGCCTCGCGCAGGTTGCGCAGGATCGCGGCGCCGAACGCGTTCGGCCGCGCGCTCGCGCCCACCAGAGCCACGGAGCGGGGGCTGAGGAGCCTGTCGAAGCGGTAGGTGCTCATGCGGGTCTCATGAGGGCGTCCGGGCGTCGGCGATCGTCGCGGCGGCGTCGCTCGCCATGGCGGCAGGTAGGGCGGGGTGGCCGGAAGGTCACGCCGGACCCTCGGCGGCCGGGTTCGACGGGAGTTCTGCCGCCGCGGTGAGGTCTCGGGGGATGACCGGTAATGCAGGTCGCTGATTGTGCATTGCAACATAATTCTATTGCGGTGCATCATGATGAATGATTAGCTACGGGCTCCCGGCGAATCCCGGCTTTCCGGACGCGCTCCTCGCGCCGGACAGAACCTCCAGGACCACCGATGCGTCTCCTCTCCCTCACCGCCCTCGGCCTCGTTCTCGCCACCGCGGCGGGCGCCGCGGAGCTGAACCCGCGCCAGGCCCACAGCCTCGATCTCGGCCCGGTGCGCGGCTCGGCCTATTACACCGTCGAGAAGGACGGCCTGCGCGTCGTCGCCACCCTGGCGCCGACGGAGTCCGACACGGCCACCCCGCTGCGGGTGATCACCACGCTCGCCTCTGAGCAGGTCGTCAGCTTCTCGGTGCCCGGCACCCAGGACGGCGCCGCCGCCTCGGTCGCCTTCGCCCGCCGCGGCGACCGGATCGAGGTCGCCTCGACCGGCTTCTGAGCCCTGCTGCCTCCCCGCGGATCACGGATCCGCGGGGGCGCTGCCCATCCTTGCTTCTGCGGCGTGCGCCGCCTGCCTTGCCCCCGCGGCGCCTGCGCCGCCTGCCTTGCCTCTGCGGCGCGCGCGCCGCTTGTCTTGTCGGCCGATCTTTGCCACCTGTCCGCCGGTTTCGACCGACCTCGCGCACGGGCCCCAAGGATCACGCCATGCCGACCCTCTCTCCCTTCTGGCGCAACGGCGCGCTCGCCCTCGGGCTCCTCTTGCCGGGAATGTTGCCCGGAGCTGCGCTCGCGCAAGCGCCGGCGCCCGCCGCCCCGGCCCCTGCCGCCCCCGCCCCGTCGCCCGACACGGTCGTGGCCAAGGTGAACGGCGCGGCCATCACCGCCGGCGACCTCGCGGTGGCGGCCGACGATCCGGCCCTGTCGCTTCCCGGCGTCGACGACGCGCAGAAGAAGGGTCTCCTCGTCGACTACATGGTCGACCTGAAGATCGGCGCCCAGGCCGCCGAGAAGGCGAAGATCGCCGAGAGCCCCGACTTCGTCCGCAAGCTCGCCTATTTTCGCGATAAGCTCCTCCTCGACGAGTACCTGGAGCGCGAAGCCAAGAAGGCGGTGACGCCGCAGGCCGAGCGGGCGCTCTACGACGAGACCGTCAAGGCGATGAAGCCCGAGGAGGAGGTTCACGCCCGCCACATCCTCGTCGACAACGAGGCCGAGGCCAAGAAGATCGCCGCGCGCCTGAAGGGCGGCGAGGACTTCGCCAAGGTCGCGGCCGAGACCTCGAAGGATCCCGGCTCCAAGGCCGAGGGTGGTGATCTCGGCTGGTTCACCAAGGAGCGGATGGTCGCGCCCTTCGCCGACGCGGCGTTCAAGATGGAGGCCGGCAAGATCTCCGAGCCGGTCAAGACCCAGTTCGGCTGGCACGTCATCAAGGTCGAGGAGAAGCGCACCAAGCCGGTGCCGAGCTTCGACGAGATGAAGGAGCAGGTCGAGGCCTACCTGACCCGCAAGACGCAGCAGGACCTCATCACCAAGCTGCGCGAGGGCGCCAAGATCGAGAAGACCGCGGCGGCGCCGGCCGTGCCCGCCCCGGCGCCGAAGGTGGACGAGAAGAAGAACTGAGGCTTGGTCCCCGAATGAGAACAGCCCCCGGAGCGTCGCTCCGAGGGCTGTTCTCATCGATTCGCCGCTTATGTTCATGCTAGCCGCGCCCTTTCCCGGACGACTGGAGCGATAGCGGAAGGAGATCCGGGATCCAGCACAAGAATCCGCGAAGCGTCCGCGTGTCTGCAACGGTGCAGCATGCAGAGCCGCTTCGCGGCACATCTCCCCTGGATCCCGGATCTCCTTCCGCTGACGCTCCAGTCGTCCGGGAAAGGGAGTGGAGCGGGACGGGCCCGCCCCCTGGCCCTACCGCAGCACCTGCGACAGGTTCGGCCCGCGCAACGCCGCCAGGGCCGCCATCCGCACCGGCGCGTTCGGCGCGCCGTAGAGGTCGTACCCGCCCTTGCGCTGCACGAGCTCGAAGTAGAACCGCTCCTCGAACGGCGTGGTGTAGAGCTGCAGGAACTCGCCGTCGCCGACCCGGTCGTAGAGGATGCTCAACGACTGCATCCGGGCGATCAGCGCGTCGTCGAGGCCGAAGCGGGCCGCCACGTCGTCGTAGTAGTTGGCCGGGATCGGCAGCAGCGTCACGCCCGCCTTCTTCAGGCTCTCCGCCGCCGCGAAGATGTCGTCGGTGGCGAGCGCGATGTGGTGCACGCCCGCGCCCGCGAAGCTCGTCACCAGGCGGGCGGTGGCGGTGTTGCGGCTCTCCGAGATGTTGAGCGGCAGGCGCATGGTGCGCTCCGCGTTCGACATCGCCTTGCTGCGCACGAGGCCATAGGGATCGGGCAGCACCACCACGTCCTCGGGTTCGAGGCCGAGCACCGCGCGGTAGAACAGCACCCAGGAATCGAGCTGGCCCTCGGGCAGGGCCTGCGCCACGTGGTCGATCCGGGTCAGCAGGCCGGCGGGCGCCGCGTCCCCGTCCATCACGAAGTCGTGCTCGAAGTCGCCGCCGGTCTGGGGATCGGTGAGGATGATCAGGCTGCCATCCGGCGCGCGGATCGACGGGAAGGTGTTCTCGTCCGGCCCGATCCGGCCGCCGAAGCGGGCGGCGCCGTAGGATTCGGCCCGGCCGAGAGCCGCGAGTGCGTCGTCGGTGGCGATGGCCTGGGCGCAGACCGAGGGGCCGTGCATCAGGAAGTAGGAGGCGGCGAAGGAATCCGGCTCGCGGTTGAGCACGATGCGGATCTCGCCCTGGCCGTAGAGAGTCACCGCCTTGCTGCGGTGCACGCCCAGGCGCGTGAAGCCGAGCTGGCCCAAGAGCCGCGCCAGCGCGCCCTCGCAGCGCTCGTCCACCGCCACCTCGATGAAGCGGTGGCCGGCGATGGCCGGCGGCAGCGGCGGGTCGAACAGCTCGACCCGGCGGCGGGGGCGCTTGGCCGGGGAGGGGGCCTGCGCGGCCGCCTCCTCGGTGCGCCGCACCCGCTCCTCGAGGAACAGCAGCGAGCGGTGTCCGTCGGCCGCGGTCTGGCGTGGGGGTGCCGCGCGCATCTCGTCGTTGAAGATCTCGAGCGAGATCGTGCCCGTGTAGCCGCAGGCGAGCACCGCCTGGAGGAAGCCCGGCACGTCGAGGTCGCCCTGGCCCGGCAGGCAGCGGAAGTGGCGGCTCAGGGTCAGCGGGTTCATGCCGATCCGCGGCGCATCCGCCAGCTGGACGAAGAACACCCGCTGGCCCGGGAGTTTCGCGATGCCCGACCAGTCGTCGGGGAGCGCGAGCGTGTGGAAACTGTCGAGGATCAGGCCGAGATGCGGGTGGTTCGCCCGCTCGACGATGCCCCAGGCCCGGTCGAAGGTGCGCACCTTGGTGCCCCAGGACAGGGCCTCGAAGCCGATCTTCAGGCCGCGCTTCGCCGCCCGCTCGGCGAGCTGGTAGAGCTGGTCGGCCATGCGGGCGTCGTCGTCCGAGACCTCGGTGCCGACATTGGAGCAGACCAGGATCAGGGGCGCGCCCAGCTCCTCCATCAGGTCGAACTTGCGCTCGGCCCGGTCGAGATTGCGCTTGAGCTGCGCGTCCGACACGCCCTCGAAATCGCGGAACGGCTGGAACAGGTCGATCGAGAGGCCGAGGTCGGAGGCGTAGCGGCGCACGTCGCGGGCGGCGCCGGTGTGGAACAGGAGGTCGTTCTCGAAGATCTCGACCCCGTCGAAGCGCGCCGCCGCGATCGCCTCCAGCTTCTCGACCAGCGTGCCGCTCACCGACACCGTGGCGATCGACTTCCTCATCGCGCTCTCCCTCTCCCGTTTTCGCCGGCTCTCCATCGCAAACGGGGCCGGCTCCGTCGAGCCCGAAGCGGCGGCCGGGCAGGCCGCGTTCTTTCGCGCTTGACATGAACGTACCGGTTAGTACATTTGGATTCAAGCGCGTCGCAATCGCGCCATCCGAGGAACGCACCGAGAGAGGAGCCCGCGATGGGCGCTGCCCCCACTTCCGTCCTTCCCCATTCGATTCTCGCCGGCCTGATCGGCAACGGCATCCAGGCCTCCCGCACCCCGGCGATGCACGAGCACGAGGGCGACGCGCAGGGCCTGCGGCTCCTCTACCAGAAGATCGATCTCGAGCGCTTGGGGTTGGGCGCCGACGCCCTGCCGGAGCTGCTGCAGGCGGCCGAGCGAATGGGTTTTTCGGGCCTCAACATCACCCATCCCTGCAAGCAGGCAGTGCTCGCCCACCTCGACGAGCTGTCGCCCGACGCGGCGGCGCTCGGCGCCGTCAACACGGTCGTGCTGCGCGACGGCAAGCGCGTCGGCCACAACACCGACTGGTGGGGCTTCGCCGAGGCGTTCCGGCGCGGCCTGCCGGACGTGAAACTCGACCGCGTGGTGCAGCTCGGCGCGGGCGGGGCCGGCGCGGCCGTGGCGCACGCGCTCCTCACCCTCGGGGTCAAGGACCTCGTCCTCAACGACATCGACCCGGCCCGGGCGGCGTCGGTGGCGGCCTCCCTGTGCGAGCGCTTCGGCGCCGGCCGGGCGCGGGCCTGCACCGACCTTCAGGCGGAGGTCGCGGCCGCCGACGGCCTCGTCCACTGCACGCCGACCGGCATGGACAAGTATCCGGGCCTGCCGCTGCCGGCGGAATACCTGCACCCAAAACTCTTCGTCGCCGAGATCGTCTACTTCCCGCTCGAGACCGCGCTCCTGCGCGAGGCGCGGCGGATCGGCTGCCGCACCCTCGACGGCGGCGGCATGGCGGTGTTCCAGGCGGTCGAGGCGTTCCGGCTCATCACCGGCCGGACCCCGGATCCGGAGCGGATGCTGCGCCACTTCGCCGAGCTCGGCCGGACGGCCTGAGGCTTTTCCCCCGGCCGGCGGCGCGCGCCGCGGCCCAACTCTTCCAGAATGCGGCCCGACCCAACGGGCCCGTCCTCTCCTCCATCCCAGGAAACGCCCGATGACCTCAACCGTCCTTCCGGCGGCCGCGCTGGCCGCCGACGAGCCCGAGGCCGTGAAAACCCCGAAGAAGGCCGCACTCGCGAGCTGGATCGGCAGCGCGGTCGAGTATTATGACTTCTTCATCTACGGCACTGCCGCGGCGCTGATCTTCCCAAAACTGTTCTTCTCGGCCGCGAACCCGCAGGCGGCGGCGATCGCCTCGTTCGCGACCTTCGGCGTCGCCTACATCACCCGGCCGCTCGGCGCGGTGGCGCTCGGCCATATCGGCGACCGCTTCGGCCGCAAGAAGGTGCTCACCTTCACGCTGCTCCTGATGGGCATCTCGACCTTCATGATCGGCTGCCTGCCGACCTACGACCAGCTCGGCATCCTGTCGCCGATCCTGCTCGTCATCGCCCGCCTGCTCCAGGGCATCTCGGCCGCGGGCGAGCAGGCCGGCGCCAACTCGATGACCCTCGAACACGCGCCTTCGAACAAGCGCGCCTTCTTCACCAGCTTCACCCTGAGCGGCACGCAGGCCGGGCTGATCCTCGCCACGCTGGTCTTCCTGCCGATCACCCAGATGCCCGAGGCGCAGATGCTGTCCTGGGGCTGGCGCATCCCGTTCTTCCTCAGCGCCCTCGTGGTCGCCGTCGGCTTCTGGGTCCGCCGCACCCTGCCGGAGACCCCGGTCTTCGAGAAGGAGCAGGAGGAGCACACCCACGCGAAGGCGGAGCTTCCGGTCGCGATGCTGTTCCGCACCCAGTGGGACGACGTGGTGCGGGTGATCTTCGCGGCGCTCGTCTCGGTGGTGAGCACGATCTTCAGCGTCTTCACCCTGTCCTACGCCGTCAATACGATGCAGATCGACCGCTCGACGATGCTGACCGTGCTGATCCTGGCCAACGTCGTGGCGCTCGGCGCGATCCCGGCCTTCGCGGCCCTGTCCGACCGGATCGGCCGCCGCCCGGTCTTCATCTTCGGCGCGCTCGGCTCCGCGGCGCTGATCTGGCCCTACATGTGGGCGATCAGCCAGGGCAACTTAGCCCTCATCTTCTGCTTCGGCATCCTGCTCTCGGGCGTGGTCTACAGCGCCGCCAACGGGGTGTGGCCGTCGCTCTACGGTGAGATGTTCGACACCAAGGTCCGCCTGTCGGGCATGGCGATCGGCACCCAGATCGGCTTCGCGCTCGGCGGCTTCGCCCCGGTGATCAGCGCCTCGCTGCTCGGCACCGGCCCGACCGGCTGGGTCCCGGTGGCACTGTTCGTCACCGCCACGGCGGGCATCGCCGCGGTCTCGATCTTCACGGCGCGGGAGACCTACCGGACGCCGATGGAGCAGCTCGGCAAGCGCTGAGAACTGGTATTGCCGGCGTCAGGGCGCCGGCACCTAAACTTTCAGGCTGCCCCGGCGCCGCATCACGGTGCCGGGGCAGCCTTGTCTTTTCGCGATGCTGCGTGGCCGTGCGCGACTGGCATACCCGATCAGATCAGGGCTGTCCGACAGAAGAGTTGGCGCGGGTTTCCCCCTCCCCCCTCTGCGGGGGAGGGTGCCCGGCGGAGCCGGGCGGGAGAGGGGCAGCGCGACGCTGTTCCAGGGAGCGCCCTTCGCGACGCCTCCGCCCTATCCGGAAGCGGCGTCCCCTCTCCCGGCTCGCTTACGCTCGCCACCCTCCCCCGCAGAGGGGGGAGGGGGAAACCCGCGCTTCATTTCAAGGAGGACTTGCCCCGGACAGCCCGGCGATCAAAAACAACTCAGTCTATCCCCGTCTCTTGACTGTCCCCCGCACGCGCGCACACTCCCCGAACCGCACTCCGGAGAGAGCGCGACCGACGGGAGGAACACCATGCTGACGCGACGCGGTTTCGCGGGATTTGCCTCGTGCGCGATCTGCAGCCTGACCGGCTTTCTCGCCACCGAGGCCGGGGCGCAGACGCCGCCCGCTGCGACGCCGGGGGTGAAGCGCAAGGTCCTGGGCCAGACCGAGGGGCCGGCCCCCGGCTACGTCACCATCACCGCGGAGGTCGAGATCGAGCCCGGCGTGCTGGTCGGCCGCCACACCCATCCGGGCATCGAGGCGGGCTACGTCCTGGACGGCGAGATCGAGCTGCCGATCGAGGGCCAGCCGACCCGCGTGCTCAAGGCCGGCGACGCCTTCCAGGTCCCGGCGGGCGTGCCCCATGCCGGCGCGAAGAGCGGGGCCAAGTCGGTCCGCATCCTCAGCACCTACATCGTCGAGAAGGGCAAGCCGCTGGCCTCGCCGGCATAGGCGTCAGCCCCGCGCCCCGCGCAAGATCAGGCGGCTGCCCCGCACCTCGTAGGAGTTCAGCCGCTCCAGGAAGCTCATCCCGAGCAGGTTCACGCCGAGCGCCCCGGGCTTCGTCACCAGGGCGGCGACGCGCGTCTCGGTGATCGGCCCGACCGCCACCGTGTCGAGCACCACAGGGGCCGCGGCGGTGCGGCCGTTGGCGGTCTGGACCTGGACCCGGTAGGCGCCCGGGCCCGGGTGGAGGCCGAGTTGGGTCGCGGTCTCGGCGGTGAGCACCACCGCGCTCGCGCCGGTATCGAAGGCGAAGGCCTGCGCACGGCCGTTGACCTTGGCCTGCACCGTGAAGCCGCCATCGACCCGCCGGGCGATCACCACCTCGTCGCCGCGCCCCGGCACCGGCTCGCCCGGCCGCATCTCGCCGAGCGCCCGGAACGCCATGTCCCGCGCCGCGTCGCGATAGGCGTAGAGGCCGGCCGCGCCCGACCCGATCCCGATCCAGAGCAGCAGCGAGACGAGCCCCTCGCCGAGGCCCGACCGGAACCGGTTGCCGACGCCGTTCAGAATCATCAGGGCCGCGCCGCCGGCCGCCGCGAGTCCGGCCGCCTCGTCGGGGCGCAGGCCCGCGACCTCGCGCCCGCCAAAAGCATTCAGCGCATAGGCGCAGGCGAGGAGCAGGAGTCCGATGCCGACGGCGCCCGGCACGGGCGTCAGGCCAGGGCCGGGGCCGGCGCGGGCTCCGGCTCGGGATCAGCGGCCGCGAGCCGCGCCGGCAGCCCGGCCATGATCCGCAGCCGCTCCGGCTCGGACAGGGAACCCCAGGCGGCGATCTCGGCAGCCGTGCGGCCGCAGCCCTCGCACAGGCCGGTGACGGGATCGAGGACGCAGAGGCGGATGCAGGGGGAGGAGGCGGGCATCAGGCGGGAATCGCGATCACGAGGGCGAGGAGGGCGGCGATCTCGGCCAGCTGCTGGCTCGCGCCGATCACGTCGCCGGTCTGGCCGCCGACGAGGCGGGCTGCCATGCGGCTCAGCGTCCAGGCGGCGAGGAAGGCGAGGAGTCCCGCGAGGCTTAAGGACAGCCAGGGCAGGCCGAGGAGGCCGGCGGCGGCGAGCACGGCGAGGCAGAGCGCCCAGGCGGTGGCGTGGGTCGCGGTCGTCGGCCGGCCGACCGCGTGGGCGGCGCCGTCCGGCCGGGCCGGAGGGAGGCGGCAGAGAGGCCACAGGGCGGCGGTGCGCGACAAAGCCGCCGCCATCAGAAAGGCGACGGCGACGCGCCAGCCGATCCGGTCGGCGAGGGTGGCGAGCGCCCCGATGCGCAGCGCATAGGACAGGACCAGGGCGGCGGCCCCGTAGGCGCCGATGCGGCTGTCGCGCATGATCTCGAGGCGCCGCGTCGGCGTGGCGCCGCCGCCGAACCCGTCCGCCACGTCGGCGAGGCCGTCCTCGTGCAAGGCGCCGGTGACCAGCGTCGTGAAGGCGAGCGCCAGGGTCGCGGCGAGGAACGGCCCGAGGCCGAGCGCCAGGGAGGCGGCGAGCGCGACGGCGCCCGCCGCTCCGATCACCAGGCCGGCCAGCGGCAGCATCCGCGGCACGGTGCGGAAATCCGGCGCGGCGTGGACGTCGGTCTCGCCCGGCAGGGCCGGGACCGGCAGGCGGCTGTAGAAGCGCAGGCAGGCGGCGAGGTCGGCGAGGGGAGGCCACGGGCCGGAGCGGGGCACGGGCGGCTCGAACGCGTCGTCGGCCCGATCAGGCCCCATGTTCAATCCTGTCCCCATTCGCCCACGTGCCCCGCCGCTAGGCGCCCCTGCACCTCTGGATTCGCCCCTCCGGCATTTTGCTGTATCTGCACGCCTCACGATAGCCCGCCAAGCGGGTTGCCCCCGCAGGACACCGATTCCCATGGCCGACACCCCGACCGACGCCGCCCCGTTCGACGACATCCGCCGCCTGATCGCCACCATGCCGGGGCCGGACGAATCCGCCGCCGCCGAGGTCTCGGCCCGCGACTCGCTCCTGACCAAGCCCGCCGGCAGCCTCGGCCGGCTCGAATTCCTCGCCGCCTGGATGGCGGCCTGGCAGGGCAAGGCACCGCCGAGCCTCGACCGGCCGCTGGTCTGCGTCTTCGCCGGCAGCCACGGCGTGGCGAACAGAGGCGTCTCGGCCTACCCGTCGACGGTCAACCGCCAGATGCTCGACAATTTCGCCGCGGGCGGGGCGGCGATCAACCAGATCTGCGCCGCCTACGGGCTCGGCTTCAAGGTGTTCGACCTCGCCATCGACATGCCGACCGGCGACATCACGACCGAGCCGGCGATGACCGAGAAGGCTTGCGTCGCCACGATGGCGTTCGGCATGGAGGCGGTGGCGGCGGGCACCGACGGGCTCGCCGTCGGCGAGATGGGCATCGGCAATACCACGGTGGCGGCGGCGATCTACGCCGCGCTCTACGGCGGCGAGCCGGCCCGCTGGGTCGGCCGCGGCACCGGCATCGACGAGGCGGGCTTCTCCCGCAAGGTCGCGGCGGTCGAGGCGGCGCTCACCTGCCACCAGGGCCATCTCGACGACCCGCTCGCCGTGATGGCGCGCTTAGGCGGCCGCGAGATCGCCGCGATGGCCGGGGCGATCCTGGCGGCGCGGCAGCAGCGGGTGCCGGTGGTGATCGACGGCTACGTCTCGACGGCCGCCGCCGCGCTCCTCCACGCCGTCGATCCCCGCGCCCTCGACCATTGCCTCGCCGGCCACGTCTCGGCGGAGGGCGACCACGCCGCGGTGCTGGAGCGCCTCGGCCTGCGCCCGCTCCTCGACTTGGGGCTCCGCCTCGGCGAGGGCAGCGGCGCCGCGCTCGCGCTCGGCCTCGTCAAGGCGGCGGTGGCCTGCCACCGCGAGATGGCGACCTTCGCGCAGGCGGGGGTGTCGGGGCCGGTGTGATCGGGACGCTAGGGTAATCGGGACGCCAAGTCTCTCGACGTCGCTGCCACCGTCGGGGTCATCCCGGGTTCCGCTACGCGGCCCCGGGATGACGCGGAGGGTTAGAAGAACTGTCGGTTCGAGCGACGATACCGTCAATCTTGCGTCAGGCCTTCCGCGCCATCGCCTTGCGCATCCGCCCGACGAGCGCCCAGAGTCGCGGATCGCGCTTGATCCGCCGCTTCAGGCGGGCGCCCGCCCCGGCCGCCGCCCCGTAGGCCCGGCCGCGCAGGCTCACCGGGATCACCGCATCGACGAGGGCGATCGTCTCGTCGCAGACGCTCGCCTTGTAGCGCGCCTCGCCGACCCCGAGGTCGAGGGCGGTGCGGCCGCGTAAGGACTGGTCGCGGATCAGCGCCTGGAGCAGCAGGTCGCCGGGGCTGAAGCGGGCGAGCGCGGGATCGGGATCGAACGAGGTCAGCATGCCGCTGAAGCGCGTGGCATCGACCGCGCCCACGAAGGTGGCGAGGATGCGTCCCCCCTCCGTCCGCAGGGCGTGCAGCTCCAGGGCGCCGGCCCGGTGCGCGGCCGCGAGGAAGTCCCGCGCCGCCGGATCGGCGAACGGGTCGCGGATGCCATCTTGCGCGAACCGCACCGCCTTCTGGGCGAGATAGGCCGAGAGGATCTCCTCGCCCTCGGCGACGTCCGCCGCGACCCGGTGCGCGACGGGGCCGTGCGCGGCGACCAGCCATTTCTCCTTCTGGCGCAGCTTTCGGCGCGCGTCGCCGCTCAAGCACCGCTTCAGCACGGCGTCAGGATCGGCCTCAAGGGCCAGGCCGTAGGCGTCGCTCGGCGAGGGCGAGCCCGCGGCCAGCGGATTCGCCACGCCGTTCCACAGCCGCGGCTGGTCCGGCAGATGGATCACGTCGAGGCCGGCCTCGGCGCCGGCGCGGCGCAGCGCCCGGGCATAGGCGTCGGCCGGCAGAGCCATCGCCTCCGGGCCGGAGAAGAGCGGCATGTGGAAATTCGCGTGCCGGCCGCCGATCACCCGGGCGACGCGGATGCCGGCCTCGCGATGCGTGTACAGCGGCAGGAGCGCGACGGGCCGCCCGCCTGAATCGCGCAGCAGCACCGGGCAGGGCCGTGCCCCCGCCGGCAGCAGGTGCGCGCAGGCGGCCACCCAGTCGAAGCGCTGATAGGGCGTCATCACCGCGCCGGGCGTCGCCTCGAGCGCACGCCAGGGTGCCTCGGCCGCCGCGAGGCCGGAGAAGATCTCGGGCGTCAGGGTGGGCGACGGCGCCGGGCCGGCCGCCACGCCCTCCGCTGCGAGTTGCATCGTGCCGCTCATCGCTCCACCTCGCACGTCCTGCCGATGACCTACCGGGCAAGCGTGCAGAATCCGCAAACGTCGTAACGAAGCTTTGGCCGATCGCCGCCATCCTCCGGTCATGCTCTCCGCCAAAGCACTCGTTTCTTCCACGCGCCACCGTCTGTTCCAGGCCGGCTTCGCCACCATCGCGGCGACCGGGGCCGACCGCTGGCTCGCCCCCGCCGCCCGCGGCCGGGGCGTGATCCTGACCTTCCACCACGTCCGGCCGGACGAGCCGCCGCCGGGCGCCTACGCGCCGAACCGGCTGCTGGCCATCACCCCGTCCTTCCTCGACCGCACGCTGACGGCTTTGCGGGCGCGGGGCTTCGCGATCGTCCCCCTGTCGGACCTGCCGCGGCGTCTGACGGAGACGGGAGAGCCCTTCGCGGTGCTGACCTTCGACGACGGCTACCGCGACAACCTGGAATACGCCGCCCCGATCTTGCGCCGCCACGGCGCGCCCTGGACGCTCTACGTCACCCACGACTACGCCACCGGGACCGGACGGCTGTGGTGGATCGAGCTGGAGCGGGCGATCCGGGTCCTCGACAGGGTGCGGCTGCCGGAGGCCGGGCTCGATCTGCCCGCGGGCGACGACCCGCAGAAATCCGCCGCCTTCGCGCAGGCCTATCGCGTCCTGCGGGCCGGGCCGGAGGAGGTCTTGCGCGCGGCGACCCTGCGCCTGTGCCGGGAGGCCGGGATCGACGCGGGCGGAATCGCCGGCGAGCTGTGCCTGTCGCCGGGCGAGTTGCGGGATCTCGCCCGGGACGAGGCGGTGACGCTCGCCGCCCACACCCTGTCCCACCCGATGCTCGCCAAGCACGACGACGCCACCGCCCGCCGGGAGATCGTCGAGGGGCGGGCGCGCCTCGGCGCCCTGCTCGGCCGGGTGCCGGAGCATTTCTCCTATCCGGTGGGCGATCCGGGCTCGGCGGGTGCGCGGGAATTCGGCCTCGCCCGCGAGGCGGGCTACAGTACCGCCGTGACGACCCGGCCCGGCCACCTCTTCCCGGAGCACGCTGCGCACCTGCATGCCCTGCCGCGAGTCTCGGTCAACGGCTGCTTCCAGACCGACGCGGCCCTGGGCGCGCTCCTCTCCGGCGTGCCGTTCCTGGCCTGGAACCGGGGCCGGCGGCTCAATGTCGGGTGACGTTCAGCGGCGGCGGCCGCGACGGTAGTGGCGGCTGCCGCCGCTGATCACCGCGAAGCTCGCGCTCTGCCGGCCGCCGCGCAGGCGCCGGGTCCAGCCGCGGCGGCCGCGGGGCGCGGGCGCCACCGCCTCGGCGAGGGCAGGAGGGAGGGGCAGGCGCGGGATCGCCGCGGAGACCGCCGCGGCCGCGGCGGCGACGCCCTTCGCGGCGGGGCCGAACAGCGACAGGCACTGGTTGTAGGCGAGGTCGCCCTTGATGCGCTCGCACTCGCCGACGGAGCGCGGCGCGCCCTGCGCCAGGGCGGCACCGGCGAGGGGACCGAGGAGGAGGAAGAGCGCGAGCGCGTGGCGCATGGGCCTGGGGCTGCCTTGCGGGTGTCGAGGAGTGCCGAAGCGTGAGGGCGCGGGCCGAAAGGCTGCGACCGGGACGTCTGCCAGACCTTTTTGGCGAAAACCCGGCCTCTGCACCAGTCAGTCCATTGAGACCGGGTCAGGCCGGGTCGCGGTCGGGCCGCTCCATCCAGCGGATCAGCGGCATCAGCGGGATGATCCAGGCGAGTCCGAGGAGCGCGTAGAGTATTGATTGCACGACCGGCGGCGTCTGGGCGATGCGGCTGTCGGCGAGCGCCATGGCGAGGGGCGCGTAGATCAGCACGAATGCGATCATCACGATCGTCCCGACGAAGGAACGGGTGCGGCGGCGCATGGTGGGGCAACCCTGAGGCGGTGGCAATCTCGTGAGCCCCCGCCTACGCGAGCGGCCGCCGGACGGCAATCCGGCCGGCCGACGCAGGGGGACGACCCGTTAACCCGCCCGCGACAGCGGCGCCCCGGAATCGTTGCCGGCCCGGGCGGCGGCCAGCAGCGCGTCGCTCCGCGCGCGCCACGCCGCGATCGCCCGCGCCTTGACCGGGCCGAAGCCGCGGATCTCCTGGGGGGCGGCGAGGAGGTCCTGCAAGGCCGACGGCTCCGCCCGGCCGACGAGGGCGAGGGCGGCGTCGATCTGGCTCTCGTACTCCGCCAGCACCGCCCGCTCCTCCCGCCGCTCGGCGATCAGCCGCAGGGGGTCGAGGCGCCGGCCACGCAGGCCCTTCATGGCCGCGAGCCCGCGCAGCACCGGCAGCAGCCACGGGCCGAAGGCGATCTTGCGCGGCTCGGATTCACCCGGCCGG
Organism: Methylobacterium sp. 174MFSha1.1; assembly: GCF_900116815.1. Classification (NCBI taxonomy): domain Bacteria; kingdom Pseudomonadati; phylum Pseudomonadota; class Alphaproteobacteria; order Hyphomicrobiales; family Methylobacteriaceae; genus Methylobacterium; species Methylobacterium sp. 174MFSha1.1. The sequence goes on from NZ_FPCB01000010.1 coordinate 270,184, forward strand.
GTCCGGGCGAGGAAGGGCGGCGCGAGGTGGAAGGTCGGCCGCAAGCGGCCTCCCGCGTCTCGTCCCTCGAACTCCTCGGCGAGGCGGGCATGGAAGGCCGGATCGGATTGGAGGCGGGCCACCTCGTACTCGTCCTTGATCGCCATCAGCTTGAAGAGCGAGCGGGCGACCGCCTCGGCCAAAACATCTCCACCCCGCGCCCGGACCACGGCGACCCGGTCGCGGTAGCGCGCCGCATAAGGTTCGTCCTGGTAGGCGGTGAGGTACTCGGCCCGGCGGACCACCAGGGTGTCGAGGTCCTGCGCCGGCGCGGGCTCCGGGGCGAGATGGCTCTCGACGAAGGCCGGATCGGCCGCGAGCAGCCGGCCCCAGGCGAGCGCCAGGCGGTTGCCCGCCACCGCGACGCCGTTCAGCGCCACGGCCTGATCGAGGGCCTCGCGCGAGACCGGCACCAGCCCGCATTGCCAGGCGAATCCGAGGAGCAGCACGTTGGCGGCTTGCGCGTCGCCGGTCAGCCGCGCCGCCATCGCCTGCGCGTCGAGGCTGCGGAGCGCCCCGGCGCCGACCCGGCGGGTGAGCAAAGTTTCCAGCATCCGCGTGTCGATCCGGGCGTTGGGGTCGCGCAGGGTCGCGCCGGTCGGGATCTCGTGGGTGTTGGCGACGATCCGGGTGCGGGCGGGATCGATCACCGAGGCCGCGTCCGCACTCGCCGCCACCACGAGGTCGCAGGCCAGAACCGCGTCGGCCCGGCCGCGGTCGATCCGCACCTGGTGGAGCGCGCCCGGATCCCGCGCGAGCCGCACGAAGGACAGCACCTGTCCGCCCTTCTGGGCAAAGCCCATGAAGTCGAGCACGCTGGCTCCATGCCCCTCGAGATGGGCCGCCACGGTGATGAGGGCGCCCACCGTCACGACGCCGGTGCCGCCGACGCCGGCGACCAGGATCTCGTAGGGTGCGGCGCCGAGGGCGGTGTCGGGTTCGGGAAGAGCGGCGGCGCGGGCGGCGACCGCCTCGGGCGCGACCGCGACGCCGGGCCGGCGCCGGGGCGTCGCGCCCTCCAGGGTCACGAAGGACGGGCAGAAGCCCTTGAGGCAGGAGAGGTCGCTGTTGCAGCCGGTCTGGTCGATGGCGCGCTTCCGCCCAAATTCGGTCTCGACCGGCACGACCGAGAGGCAGTTCGATTTCTGCTGGCAATCGCCGCAGCCCTCGCAGACGAGCGGGTTGATGACCGCACGCCGGGCGGCCGGCGGGCTCTTGCCGCGCTTGCGCCGCCGGCGCGCCTCGGTGGCGCAGGTCTGGTCGTAGACCAGCAACGTGACGCCCTTCGTCTCCCGCAACTCCCGCTGCACGGCGTCGAGGTCGTCGCGGTGATGCACGGTGACGCCGGGCCCGAGGGGGTCGCGGGCGGCCGCCTTCGCCACCCGCTCGGGATCGTCCGACACCACCACGACGCGGGCCGCGCCCTCGGCCGAGACCAGGCGGGTGATCTGCGGCACGGTGAGCACGCCGTCGACCGGCTGGCCGCCGGTCATCGCCACCGCGTCGTTGTAGAGGATCTTGTAGGTGATGTTCGCCCCGCTCGCGACTGCCTGCCGGATCGCCGCGTGGCCGGAATGAAAATAGGTCCCGTCGCCGAGATTCTGGAAGACGTGGGCCTGGCGGGTGAATGGCGCCTGGCCGGTCCAGTCGACGCCCTCGGCCCCCATCGGCACGATGCCGGTGGTGTCGCGCTCCATCCAGTTCGCCATGAAGTGGCAGCCGATTCCGGCCCTCCCTTGCGACCCCGCCGGCACCCGGGTCGAGGTGTTGTGCGGGCAGCCGGAGCAGAAATACGGCGTGCGCACCGGCAGCGGACCGGAGGGAGCGGGGGCGGAGGGACCCTGCGGCTCCGCGACCGCGAGGCCGAGGCCGCGAAGGCTCTGGGCCAGAATCCCGACGAGGCGCGAGGGGCGCAGCTCCTCGACCTCCGGGACCAGGGGTCGGCCATCCGCGTCGCGCTTGCCGAGGATGCGCGGGCGATGCGCCGGGGTCAAGTCGTAGAGCGCCTCGCGCAGCTGGCGCTCGACCAGCGGCGCCTTCTCCTCGATCACCAGCACGGTCTCGACGCCCGCCGCCAGTCCTGAGAGTCCCGCGACGTCGAGCGGGTGGACGAGGCCGACCTTCATGACCGCGACGCCGGCGGCCTTCAGCGAATCCGGGCCGTGGCCGAGGAGCCGGAACGCCTCCATCGCGTCGCCATGGGCCTTGCCGACGGTGACGACGAGGAGACGGGGGCGCTCCGGCGCCACCACCAGCCGGTCGAGGGGATTGGCCCGCGCGAAGGCGCGGACCGCCTCGAGCTTCTGCAGCGCGCGCGCCTCGATGGCGAGGCTCGGCAGGTCGGGCCAGCGGATGTGCAGGCCGCCCTGCGGCGGCGTGAAGTCGGGGGTCGCGAAGGAGGGCAGCGGGGCCAGCGCGACCGAGGCCGCGCCCTCCACCACCTCGGAGATCGCCTTGAACCCGATCCAGGCGCCGGAGAAGCGCGACGCGGCGAAGCCCCACAGGCCGAAGGCCTCGTACTCGGCGATGCTTCCCGGATGGATCACCGGCATGTGCCAGGCCGCGAGGGCGAGGTCGCTCTGGTGCGACATCGAGGACGAGACGCAGCCATGGTCGTCGCCGGCGACGACCAGCACGCCGCCCTTCGGGCTGCTGCCATAGGCGTTGCCGTGCTTGAGCGCGTCGCCGGAACGGTCGACGCCCGGGCCCTTGCCGTACCAGAGGCCGAACACGCCCTCGACGGTGGCGGCCGGATCGAGGGCGACGCGTTGGCTGCCCAGCAGGGCCGCCGCCGCCAGATCCTCGTTGATGCCGGGCTGGAAGCGGATCCCGGCCTCGGCCAGCCGCTCCTTCGCCCGCCACAATTCCTGGTCGACGGCGCCGAGCGGCGAGCCGCGATAGCCGGAGACGAGGCCGGCGGTGTTCAGCCCGTCGCGGCGGTCGATCCGGCTCTGAGCGAGAAGCAGGCGGACCAGGGCCTGCGTGCCGGTCATGTAGGCCCGGCCGGTCGCGCGGTCGAAACGGTCGTCGAGGCGGTAGGCGCGGTCGAGCTCGGGCATCAGCGGGGTCTCCTCGCCGTCAGGCTATGCCGCCCGCACAGGCAAAACCTGCCTCTTCGCTTCCGTGTCGCGGGGTCCGGAGGTACGAACGGCGTCGGAAACCTTGAAACGGGACATGCCCATGCCTGAACGGGGAGACGCGCCGGACCGTTTCGAGCGGGCGATCCTGGATGCGCTGCAGGACGACGCCCGGCTCTCGGTGCAGGATCTCGCGCAGCGGATCGGGCTGTCGACCTCGCCGACCTGGCGGCGGCTGAAGGCGCTGGAGGAGCGGGGGATCATCCGCGGCTACGTCGCGCTGGTGGATGCCGCGGCGCTCGGCCACGGCCAATGCGTCTTCGCCCACGTCACGCTCGCCAAGCACGACCGGGACGGCGTGGCCGAGTTCGAGCGCGTGATCGGGCGCCGGGACGAGGTGCTGGAATGCTTCTCCACCACCGGCCAGGCCGATTACCTGCTGCGCGTCGTGGTACGGGACGCCCAGCACTACGAGCGCTTCCTGCAGGAGGCGGTATTCTCCTGCCCGGCGGTGCAGCAGATCCACTCGAACTTCGCGCTGCGCGAGGTGAAGTTCAGCGTGAAGGTGCCGACGGGGGCGTGATTAAGGCTGACGGTTTTCAGCGCCTGTTTGATCGGTGGCTACGATCAATCCGGGGAAGCGGCCGATTTCCCTCTACGTCATCCCGGGGCTCGCCGCAGGCGAGAACCCGGGATCCATAACCGCTGACGATGCCGAAAAGGGCGAAGCGCGATCCGCTCCATCCTGACGCGTCAGCGGTTATGGATCCCGGGTTCCGCTGCGCGGCCCCGGGATGACCAGGAGAGTATGGATCGGGTCGGCTCAACGGCGAGCAAAGGTCGTTTCGAAAGCCTATTGACATAAAAAAAAGAGCCCGGCCTTTCGGCCGGGCTCCGCTCCGTCGAGGTGACGGAGTGCGACGACTAGAAGCCGTTGAACTTGTAGTTCAGGCCGGCGCGAACGACCGCGAACTCGGTCTCGCGACGGTACAGGTTGGCCGGGCCGACCGACACCACTCCCGGCGAGAACACCGAGTACTGCGTGCCGTTGGCGGTCTGGGCGAACACGCCGTTGTTGCGGTTGCCCTGGTCCAGCTTCACGTACAGACCTTCGACCTTCAGCGTCACCGCCGACGAACGGAAGAAGTTGAAGAACGAGTCGGTGGGCAGGGCGTACTCGACGCCGCCGCCGACGACCCAGCCGGTCTGGAAGTCGTCACGCGAGCTGTTGGTCAGGCCGAAATCGCGACCGCCGCCCGAGCCGTAGGCGAAACCGCCGGTGGCGTACACGAGGGTGCGATCCCAGGCGTAGCCGAGACGG